>JAYFQM010000020.1:0-69379 GCA_034927185.1 Oscillospiraceae bacterium
GGGCATCACGGCGGCTTTTTCTGCCCGGACTGCGGAGATAAACGCCCCGAACCACAGGTTTCGGTCACGGATATACTTGCAATGGAGCCTTCCCATACAAGGGTCCGCGTACAGGTTTTCGGCGAAAATGATACAGTGACCATTAACCTTCCCGGCGGCTACAATATCTACAACGCCGTCGGTGCTCTTGCCGTTTCGGAGGCAGCCGGTTTCGACCGGGCTATAGCCAAGGAAGCCGTTGAATGCTTTGCCTGCGGCTTCGGACGTATGGAAGAGTTTGACCTCGGCGGCCACTCCGCTCGCATAATACTCGTTAAAAACCCCGCAGGCTGCAACCAGGTACTCAATTACCTTGCTGAGCTTTCGGTCAAAACCGTTTTTATCTGCTGCCTGAACGACAATTCAGCGGACGGCAGGGACGTATCCTGGATTTGGGATGCAAACTTTGAGAGAATCTCCGAAATGAGCGATCTTATCCCGGAAATTTACGTTGCCGGCATACGTTCCGCCGACATGGCGGTACGTCTGAAATATGCAGGTGTCGACGAGCACAAGCTTCGCGTTTTTGACGATTACGACGAACTTATCGGCGCGATGAAAAGTCAGCCGCTGCCTGTTATCATCATGCCTACATACACGGCTATGATGGACCTCCGCGCGAAAATGAGCGCCGCCTTCGGCGGCAAAGAATTCTGGGAATAGAGAGGCCTGATTATGAAACTGAGCATTTGCCATCTTTACCCGGACGTATTGAACCTTTACGGCGACACGGGCAACATTATCTGCCTTAAAAAGCGTCTTGAGTGGCGGGGTATAGACTCCGAAGTCACCCTGCTGCCCATAGGCGCAAACGCCGATTTTTCACGCTTCGATCTTTTCTTTATTGGCGGCGGTCAGGACTTTGAGCAGGAGGTCCTCTTGACCGACCTTCACGGCGGCAAGGATAGGGAAATACTCTCGGCGGTCGATGATGAAAAGGTCTTTCTCTGCATATGCGGTGGCTATCAGATGATGGGCCAGTATTACCTCACGCATACGGGGCAACAATTCGACTATATAGGTGCCGTTGATCTTCATACGGTCGGCTCCGACGTCCGCATGATCGGCAACTATATGTTCGTTTGCCCGGAGAAAAGCGGCGGGTCGACAATCGTGGGCTTTGAAAACCACAGCGGTAAAACCTACCTCGGCGAAGGCGTCTCTCCGCTCGGTACCGCTGTTCACGGCTTCGGTAACAACGGCGAGGACCACACTGAAGGCGTGCGTTGGAAAAATGTCTTCGGAGCCTATTGTCACGGACCCATGCTGCCTAAAAACCCTGAATTTGCCGACCTGATTCTTCAGACCGCCCTTTCCCGGCGTTATCCCGGGGCAGTTCTTCCTCCGCTTAACGACGCATACGAGTTATCTGCGCACAGCTATATGGCGTGCAGGCTGCGCGGGCAGCAATAAAAAATTCAGCCGGAAAACTTCGGCTGAATTTTATTATTTGTCATTATCGGCTTGCATGTATTTCTCTTCGCTTTGTCGCTCTGTTCATCCTGTAGTTCGGGAGCCATTTATATACGGCAAAAAAGTAAATAATTCCGAGAGGCACCCCTGTAAAGACGTCCAGTATCGAATGCTGCTTTACATACACGGTCGACAGGCATATGCTTATAGACAGGAGCACAACGAATATCCTAAACCATATATTCCGGATACTTTTGCACTCCAGGAGGGCGAACATCGCGCCCATGGTTCCGACCACATGGAGGCTCGGCAAGACATTCGTATTGGTATCCCTGCCATATGTCCATTTGACTACGTCGACCAGAAAATTGGACCTCGGAAAATAAACAGGCCGCAAATTCTGCCCGTTCGGGAAGAACGCGTAGAACAGAACGATGAGGAGAAATCCCGCTCCTATGTATATCATGTAGTTTTTGAAGCCCTCCGGATCTCTGAAAAACAGGTAGAGCCCCGTTCCAACCATAAGGGGATACCAGCAGAAATATGGTATCACGAACCATTCGCAGAAGGGTATCAGATCATCCAGGCGCACATGAGATACAAAATAATGATATTTAATGGTTTTTTCCTCTATCAGGAAAATTGCCATATATATCGGTATAAAAAGCAAGTATTTCGCATGTTCATATTTTCTTATGTCAATTTTTTTAATAAGCGACTTTAACATAAAACACTCAGCTCAGTTTCAAAGTTTACGCGAAAGCCTTGTTCCGCGTGAAGTTTTTTCGTTTAATTCGATCATGATGCCGCCGACCCGCGATATCCGTCAGCATTAATAAGAACCTCAAAAAATGCTGAAGTAACGGCACTTATGAGGCTCTAGGACTATGGAGCGGGTGATGGGAATCGAACCCACGTATCCAGCTTGGGAAGCTGGTGTTCTGCCATTGAACTACACCCGCGCATTTTCGCTGTGCCTGTTATTCTATCACCGAGCAGGAATATATGCAAGAGCTTTTTTACCTTCTTCTGTACACAGCGCCTGCGGCGCTCATTATCAAATCACCTTACAAAGCCTGTATTATGCTATTATTTTGCAAATTTTGCCGTTCCATGGTAATATAATCTTATAGTATCAAAATCCTATTCTGGCGAGGTTTCTGGGGGGGATTGTTGTGGCGGAGCTTACTGGCGATATCAGATATCTGAAGGGCATAGGCCAACAGCGCGCCGACGCTTTTGCAAAAATTGGAATAACCACGCTTCGCGATCTTATATGCTATTTTCCCCGCACCTACGAGGACAGAACAAAAACCGTTCCGATAGCGGCTCTGCAGGCGGGCGAATCCGCCTGCGTTCGCGCCATTGTCGCAAACGAGCCGACGCTCAGCCGTGTCCGTCGGGGAATGGAGCTTGTAAAGCTCCGCATAGCGGACGACAGCGGTTCCATTGACCTTACATATTTTAATCAGAGCTACGTGCGCGAACAGCTTAAAAAGGGCAGGTCGTATGTATTTTTCGGTAAGGTGACGGCCGACGGGCCTCGCAGGAGCATGGTCAATCCTATTTTTGAAGCGGAGGACTCCCCTTCCCCACTTACGGGGCGCATAGTTCCGGTTTACCGCCTGACCTCCGGAATTTCTCAAAAGCTGCTCATTTCCGCCGTCAGGCGTGCACTCGATGAGTGCGGCGATGCGCTACCCGACGCGCTGCCCGAGGCTGTGGCGGAAGAAGCCCGGCTTTGCAAGGTTCCGTATGCCTATGAGAACATTCATTTCCCCGCCGATTTCGGCGCGCTTGAGCTTTCCCGCAGGAGGCTCGTTTTCGAGGAGCTTTTTATATTGTCCTGCGCTCTTTCGCAAATGAAGCGCTCACGTTCCGTAAAAAGCGGAGTTGTCATCTCAACTCCAGCGCTGGAAAGATTCTATTCCGCCCTTCCATTTGTCCTTACAAACGCGCAAAAACGAGCCATAACGAGCTGTACAAATGATATTAGCTCTGGGGCGGCAATGAATCGCCTTATTCAGGGTGACGTCGGCAGCGGAAAAACGGTCGTTGCCGCGGCGTGTATCTGGTGCGCACACGAGGGCGGGCTCCAAAGTGCTTTCATGGCACCGACGGAGATACTGGCCAATCAGCATTTTCGGACCTTCTCTGAACTTCTCACTCCGCTCGGAATAAAGGTTGTGAAGCTTACCGGCTCCATGACTGCGAAACAGAAAAAAGAGGCGCAGGCTCTTATCCGCGAGGGAGAGGCTGGTCTTGTGGTCGGCACACATGCGCTGATAAGCGACGGCGTTGATTTTTCCAAGCTTGCCCTTGTTATCACGGACGAGCAGCACCGCTTCGGCGTCGGCCAGCGCGCCGCTCTCGCAGCTAAGGGTGAAAGCCCGCATACCCTCGTCATGTCAGCAACGCCCATTCCAAGAACGCTCGCCCTCATAATCTACGGTGACCTTGACGTTTCCGTGATTGACGAGCTTCCCCCAGGCAGACAGAAAGTGGACACCTTTGTCGTTAACGGCGAAATGCGCGAGCGCATAAACAGCTTCATGCGAAAGCAGGTGGCGCAGGGGCGGCAGGTTTTCGTTATCTGCCCGACGATTGACGAAAGCGACGAGCGGCCGCAGGATTTAAAAAGCGCAATGGAGTATTCCGCGGAGCTTCAGGAAAAAGTTTTCCCCGACCTCCGTATCGGCTGTATACACGGTAAAATGAAGCCCGCCGAGAAGGACAGGGTGATGCGTGCCTTCATTGACGGCGGTATTGATATTTTGGTCTCCACCACCGTAGTCGAGGTCGGCGTGGATATTCCGAACGCCTCGCTTATGGTCGTTGAAAACGCGGAACGCTACGGGCTGAGCCAGCTTCATCAGCTTCGCGGAAGGGTTGGACGCGGAAGGCACAAAAGCTATTGCGTGCTATTTTCGGACTCTGACAACGATGTTTCGCATGCCAGGCTCAAGGTTATGGAACAGACCTCCGATGGCTTCAGGATATCCGAGGCTGATCTCAGGCTCCGCGGTCCGGGAGATTTTTTCGGTTCGCGCCAGCACGGCCTTCCAGAAATGCATATTGCCGACCTCGGTATGGACATGAAGGTTCTTTCCGACGCACAGGCCGCCGCTCAAGAGCTTCTACAGAAGGATCCCGAGCTTATGAAGCCGGAAAACGAAAGGCTTCGAAAGCGCATAGGCGAGCTTTTTGAAATAAACAGCGGCATATTGAACTGAACAAGGCGCTTTATCCTAATTATTTTCGACAAGTGAAATTGGAATTTTGCCCCCTTCGCCGCATATATTTGCATATACGGCAAAGGGGGCAAGCTATCGGTGGCAAAAAACAAACTCATGAGGGATACGGCAATTCTGACGGGCGCATCGCTTGCCATGCGCTGTATCGCACTCGTTTTTCAGGTATGGCTGGTTTCCCGCATCGGCGCCGCCGGAGTAGGCCTTTACGGACTGGTCGGCTCGGTCGGCTTTCTTGCCGCGACCGTTGCGATATCCGGCATCCGCTTCGCCTCGACCCGCCTGATATCAGAAGAACTGGGCCTCGAGCGCGCGGGTGGCATCGGGAGGGCCATGCGGCTCTGTTTTGGCTACAGCCTTTTTTTCGGTATCTCCTCGGCTTCGATTCTCTATCTATGCGCGGAACCGATCGGCTTTCTTTGGGTAGGCGACGCGAGAACTGTACTCTCGCTGCGGATAATGTCCCTCAGCCTTCCGTTCATTTCGCTATCCTCGGTTATGTACGGGTATTTCACCGCGAGCGGACGTATTTATAAGGCCGCCATAATAAACGTCGTCGAGCAGCTTATAAGGATAGGGCTTGTCGTCATTTTTCTCGATTTCGCACCTGCCGGCGATCTTGAGAAATGCTGCGCGGCGGTCTGCGCGGGTAGCGCGACGGCGGAGGTCTGCTCATTTTTGCTTATGCTCTCTGTCTTTCTATTCGACCGCAGAAAGCACCGAAAATCAGCCGAAGCCTCGCCCCGCCTGCCCTCTCGAATGCTCAGCATCGCCGTCCCTCTCGCTTTATCCGCCTATGCGAGAAGCTCGCTATCCACGCTCGAACAGCTTCTCGTCCCTCGCGGGCTGAAAAAGGCCGGCTATACGGCAAACGGCGCACTCGCCGGCTACGGTACAATTCAAGGCATGGTTTTCCCGATAATTTTTTTCCCCTCCTGCATAATTACGGCTCTGGCCGAGCTGATCGTTCCGGAGCTTACGGCAGCACAGGTTTCCGGCAGGAAGGATGAGATATCCCGAACGGTTTCGGCCCTGCTACGAAAATCTCTCGGCTTTTCGCTTTTCATCGGACTTATGCTTTTCATACTGTCCGAAACACTTGGGAAAATGATATATAAAAGCGAGGACGCAGGGTATTTTCTTCGGATATTTGCTTTTCTCGTTCCCATCATGTACATGGATATGGTCACGGACGGCTGCCTCAAGGGTCTGGGTCAGCATCTCTGGTCGATGGGCTTCAACATACTCGACGCTCTCTTTGGTGTAGTTTTGGTCTATACGCTTCTTCCACATTTTGCCTTAAACGGTTATATCGGAGTCATCTTCTTTGAGGAAATTTTCAATTTCTCACTGAGCATCTGGCGGCTCAGCTGCGTCACAAAAATCAGGCTTTTTCCGCCGCCGAAAATCAAGTGCCGCGGATGACCCGGTGCCGAATTTTCAGAATTATAGCCCGGCAGGACACCAGTATATGCATGTCCTGCCGGGCTTACCGGCTCTTATTGAGTTATTGCTGGGCTTTCCGTATCATATATAGAGAGCAATGAATTCTTCAAGAGCCAGCCCTTTTCTCATGATGTACTCCGCCGCCTGAACACCGACATAACGGAAATGCCACGGCTCGTACATTACTCCTGTTATATCCGTCTTATCCTCCGGATAGCGCAGAATAAACCCGTATTCCGCACAGTGTACCGCCATCCACATTGCAAGCGGCGTATTCTCTATAGATTCGTCCATGTACTCATAATACTTGTCCACAATATCGCAGGCAAGCCCCAGCTGGTGCTCGCTCGTTCCCGGATAGGCAACGATAGTTTTCGCTTTCTCCACGGCCGCTTCCTGGCTTCCTGAGGAATAGAGGTACTCATTTACCTTTTTGTTGAACAGGTATTCCTGAGTCTCGTAGCTCCGGTATGAAGATGTTATGTAAACCGTCAGTCCCTCCGCTTTTGCTGCGTCAATAAAATCCTTCAGAGCGTCTGCGGCACGGGAGTCAAAATACTGTCCGTCCGTAACAGTGGACATTTCCGGGACATAATCGGCGCCAAGAAGGTTATCCTTGTTTACAAGAGTATATTCCCACGAGCTTAAATCAATATCCGGCCTGTCAGCATAAGGATCAGCCGACGGCGTGGGCGTGGACGTCGATGAAGGCTGCGCGGACGATGGCGTCTCCGAGGCGGCTGGAGAGAGCGACGCCACGGGTGCGGTCCCTGAAACTCCAAGCTGTCTTGCGATTATAATCGCACCGAGCACCACAAGGAGCAGTATTAAAATGAGAGCGCCGAAAACCCTTTTAAACAGCATGGGGCTTCCTCCGATTCTGAAATACGGCATGCCGCAGGAAATATATGTTATGAAACATTTTAGCATATTAACCCGTCTTAGGCAAGAAGCATCGATGAACACTCCCTGATATTTCGCAGAGACCATAGTGTTTTTTGCTGTACGTAATAAAAAACAGGTGGAATCATAGAGATTATCTGAGAAGCGATTTCCTTGCTCAGATTAAATGCATAAAAAGGAGAAAAAAATGTTTGCAAAGATAAAAAGCGCACTGCTTACCGGGACCTCCGCCGCGCTCATTATGAGCGTTTTTGCTGGCTGTTCACTTTTGAACCCCTCCGCCATCTCTCCCTCTCCTTCCGAAATACCCTCATCCGCCGGAGAAAGCTCTTCACCCAGTCCTTCGCCCGCCACAACCCTCACAAAAAACGATATTCAGAAGGCTCTGGACTCCCAGGGTGAAAAAGTCATCGACGTCACATGGGCACCGGACGATTCGATGGTAGTCTTTATACAGGAGGATGACGAAGCAGGCAGCGTCTATGTCTGGAAGACCAATACCGCGGACGCACAGCTCGTTTCAAGTGCGGAAGGTACGACCGACGGCTTTCTCTGGTCACCGGACAGCAAGCATTTTCTCATAAACGTCGGGCACATGGGCCCCGGCACCATCACAAGCACTCTGGTTGACGCCGAAAGCCTGTCCGTTCTGTCGGACGATATTGCGACCGTCTCGGTCTCGCCTCCCGTATGGAGTCCCGACAGCAGGTTTATCGCTCTCTCCGCAGACGACCTGAGCACCAACGACATCAAGATACTTGTTTATGCCGTTGCGAGCGGCACCTCGGTCAGCGTACTCTCATCAAACAACAAATACGGTCCCTATGTTGTTGAAAGCTGGATCAACGATACCCTCACCTACACCGAGATAACGGCTTCGGGCGAACGCGCCCAAAGCTCTCTGCTCTTCGGCGAATAATCTATAGTTAAACAAAAAGCTCATCCCCCGCATCTTATGCGTGGATGAGCTTTTTTCCGTTTCGTTATTCCACGGTTACGCTCTTTGCAAGGTTGCGGGGCTTATCGATATCACAGCCGCGGTAAACAGCGATGTAATAAGCGAAAAGCTGAAGCGGAAGAACGGCAAGCGAGGGCAGCAGCACCTCGTGCGTGTCCGGAATTGTGATGATCTCATCGATAGCCGGGCTCATCTTTTCCTTAAGTCCCTCCGTCGTGACACCCATGACATGCGCTCCGCGCGCCTTGACCTCCAGCGCGTTCGAAAGCGTCTTTTCCACAAGCCTGCCGTAGGTTGCAACAGCGATGACCAGAGTTCCATCGACGACGAGCGAAATCGTGCCGTGCTTGAGTTCGCCCGCAGCATAGGCCTCGGAATGTATGTAGGATATTTCCTTGAGCTTTAACGAGCCCTCAAGCGAGAGCGCATAGTCGATGTTGCGCCCAATAAAGAATAAATCCTCGTTGTTGAAGTGCTGGTAGGCAAGGTACTGTATGCTCGCCTTATCATCCAGTATTTTTCTCATGTTTTCAGGAACAGCCTCAAGCTCGGAAAGTATGGTGTTATACTCGCTGCCGGAAATTGTCCCGCGGCAGTCGGCGATATATAGCGCCAGCAGCACGGTGACAGCTAACTGCGTGCTGTATGCCTTTGTCGTAGCTACGGCTATCTCTGGCCCGGCTTTTGTATAAATGACTCTGTCCGCGCCCTTTGCTATCGAGCTGCCCTCAACGTTGACGATGGCCAGAGTCGTTGCGCCGAGGCGTCTTGCCTCGCACTGGGCCTCCAAAGTATCCGCCGTTTCACCCGACTGACTTATACATATAACCAACGTTTCTTTGCCGATGATAGGGTCGCAGTAGCGGAATTCGGAAGCAAGAACGACCTCGACCGGTATGCGCGCGAGTTTTTCGATATTGTATTTGGCAATGACTCCGACATGCGAGGATGAGCCGCAGGCAATGATTACGATCCTGTCGAGTTTTTTTATGTAGTTTTCGTCCAGATACGCGGAAAGATCAGCTCTTCCGTTTTTTATATGGGGCGCTATCGTGCGGCTGACGGCATCGGGCTGCTCCATGATCTCCTTGAACATATAATGCTCGTAGCCGCCCTTGTCGGCGGCAGATATATCCCAGTCCACGATGTATTTGTCTTTTTTGATTTCGTCAAGAAATGGCGTGTAAAACTTAATTCCCGTCCTGCTCACGACAGCGATGTCATCGTCGTCGAGATATGAAACGGTGTTCGTGTGGCTGATAACTGCCGTTACGTCGGAGGCAAAAAAGTTTTCCTCCTCGCCGTAGGCCACGATGAGCGGAGCGTGGCTTTTGACGGCAACCAGCGTTTCGGGATCGTCCGCGCATATAATACCAAGAGCATAGCTGCCCTCAAGCTCGCGGACGGCACGGGCCACCGCCTCCAAAATGTCGCCCTTATAGTAATAATCGATCAGCTGTGCCGCAACTTCGGTATCAGTTTCGGATTGAAAGACCCGACCACGGTTTATAAGCATTTCCTTGAGCGGCGCAAAATTTTCAATAATTCCGTTATGTACGATCGCAATACGTCCGTTCTCGCTGACATGCGGATGCGAATTTACGTCTGAGGGCTTCCCGTGTGTCGCCCATCGCGTGTGCCCGATTCCAATACAGCCCAGAACGTCCTTACCGCCGCAGCATTTCTCGCATAGCACCGAAAGCCTTCCCATTGATTTGACAATATCAATCTTTTCGCCGTCGTTCACCGCTATTCCGGCGGAATCATATCCTCTGTATTCAAGCCTTTGCAGACCGTCCAAAAGTATCGGAGCCGCCTGACGGCCGCCTGTATACCCGACTATGCCGCACATATATCTGACCTCCTGTTAATTTGTCTGCCTCCGCGCGCATTTTTGCGGCCGGGCAAAACCGGTTATATTATTCCAACGACCCTTTCGACAGCCTGCTTTGTCGCTTCCGCGTCACCGAAGCCCGTTAGCCTTATAAAGCCCTCGCCCTCCGGCCCGAAACCTGCGCCGGGCGTAACTGCGACGCCGGCCTCCTTAAGACATTTGTCAAAAAAGCCCCATGAGTCGTTTCCGACGGGTGTTTTAACCCAGACGTATGGTGAGTTCACGCCGCCATAAACATTTAGCCCGGCGTTTTTCAGGCCGTTTCTGATAACTCCGGCATTAGCCATGTAGTAATCTATAATCTCACGGGTCTCTTTCATTCCCTGTTCGGAATAAACAGCTTCGGCTGCGCGCTGGACAATGTAAGGCACACCGTTGAACTTTGTGCACTGACGGCGGTTCCACAGCTTATTGAGCTGGACGCCTCCGAACTTGAGATCCATCGGAACGACGGTATAGGCGCAGCGCGTACCTGTGAAGCCCGCGGTCTTAGAGAAGCTGCGGAACTCGATCGCGCATTCCTTTGCACCATCGATCTCGTAAATTGAGTGAGGAATGCCGTCCTCTGAAATATACGCCTCGTATGCTGCGTCGAACAGAATGACCGCTCCGTTTTTCAGCGCATAGTCGACCCAGAGCTTAAGCTGGTTCTTTGTGGCCGAGGTTCCGGTCGGGTTGTTCGGGAAACAGAGATAGATTATATCGGGTGTGCGCACCGGCAGCTCCGGCATAAAGCCGTTAGTCTCGTTGCAGGGCATATATAGAATATCCGTCCAGCGGGTCCCATCAAAGTCGCCTGCTCTGCCACTCATCGCGTTGGTGTCGACATAAACGGGGTATACGGGATCACAGATAGCCACGACGTTGCCGTCTCCGAAAATATCGCCTATATTGCCGCAGTCGCTCTTGGCCCCGTCGCTTATGAAAATCTCATCGGCTGCGATATCCACACCCAAAGGCTTATAGGCTCTGTCTCTGATCGTTTCGCGCAGGAACGCGTAGCCCTGCTCCGGCCCGTAGCCGCGGTAGCTTTCGGAGACGCCCATCTCGTCGACGGCCTTGTGAAGGGCGGAGATGACAGTCGGCGGCAGTGGGCGCGTCGTATCTCCTATGCTGAGCGGTATAACGCTCTTATCCGGGTTTTCGGTTTTATACGCCGCGACACGCTTTGCTATTTCGGAAAAAAGGTAGCTGCCCGGCAGTTTAAGATAGTTCTCGTTGATTTTTAGCATTCTAAGCACTCCTTGCACTTTACCGCCGGCCCGCTTATGCAGCGGGCCGACCGCGGTTCATAATCAGATATACAGCTCCCCATCGAAAACCGTGACCGCGGGTCCTGTCATGTATATTCTGTTTTTCTCCCTGTCCCATTCAATAAGAAGCTCTCCGCCCAGCAGCCGCACCGTGACGGAATTTTCCGTATGCCCGTTAAGCATGGCGGCAACGGCTGAGGCTGTCGCGCCGGTGCCGCAGGCAAGCGTTTCACCGCTCCCGCGTTCCCATACGCGCATCTTGACCGTATTCTTATCAATTATTTCCACAAATTCGGTGTTCACACGCTCTGGGAAAAGCGGATGGTTTTCGAATTTTGGACCGAGCGTTTTCAGATCGAGCAAGTCAGTGTCTTCAACGAAAACCACGGCGTGTGGGTTGCCAACCGAAAGCGCCGTCACGAAATACTCGTCACTGCCGACTATGACCGAACGGTTAATGAAATTTTTCCCGTGCTCCGAAATTGGTATATACTGCGGGCGCAGCTCCGGCGAGCCCATATCGACGCGCACTGAGTCGACGACACCGTTCCGCACGTTCAGGTCCAGCGTTTTTATTCCTCCGCCCGTCTCGATTCTGAGCTTTGTTTTATTGGTGAGCCCCTTTTCAAAAACATATTTTCCGACGCAGCGGATACCGTTGCCGCACATCTGGGCGCCGCTTCCGTCCGCATTGTACATATCCATTTTAAAATCGGCTGTTTCCGAGGGGCAGATGCATATAAGCCCGTCGCTCCCGACACCGAAGTTGCGGTTCGATACTAGTCTTGAAAACTGAGGCCTGTCGGAAATCTCCTCATTAAAGCAGTTTACATACACATAGTCGTTGCCGCAGCCCTGCATTTTTGTGAATTTCAAATCAGTCGCCTCCCGCTAAAAACATAGAAATAAATCGGATTTAATTATATTTTACTTCCCCGCAGGAAACCCTAATAAGCGGGGGTGTTTATTTTGGGTATTGTATACTTTCGTACACTAATAATCTATGTCGCTCTGATCTTCGCCATGCGGCTGATGGGAAAGCGCCAGCTCGGGGAAATCGAGCTTTCGGAGCTTGTAATAACCGTTCTCATTTCAGATATTGCGGCGCATCCTTTGCAGGACATCGGCATCCCTCTGATGAACGGCCTTCTTCCCATTATTATTCTGCTCTGCTGCGAGCTGATAATCTCCGGGTTGATAGTCAAAAGCAATCGCGCCAAAGAGCTCATCTGCGGCAAGCCATGCTTTATAATCGTCAACGGCGTGATAGACCAGAAGGAAATGAAAAAAAACCGCCTGACTCCTGACGAATTGGCCGAAGAACTGCGCGGTCAGAGCGTACTTGATATAAGCCTGATCAAATACGCGATACTGGAAACGGACGGAAGACTGAACATCGTTCTTTATCCGTCCGAACGGCCCGTCACGGCGGGGCAGATGGGTATAACAGCAGAGGACAGCGGATATCCCGTCCTGATAATAAACAACGGGCAGGTGGTTCGCAAGAATCTCGGCGTTTGCGGAAAGGACGAAAAATGGCTGCACGACGAACTTTCCGCACGGCATGTCAGTGATCCCAAAGAGGTTTTTCTGATGTCGGTGAACAATTCCGGGCAGATTTATTTCGAAAAAGCGGAGGGTAAAAAATGATCCGTGAAATCATTGCTATTGTGCTGCTGGCAGCGCTTCTTGCTCTGTCTATTTTCAACGTCGGGTACATCGAAAAAAAGGCAGACATTCTTTCCGGCGAGATAGATGAGGCTCATGAGCTTTATAAAAGCGGCGACAAAGAGGGAGCCTGCTCTCTTGTCCGTGAATCCCGCGACAATTGGCTTGGCTGGGAAGCTTATTCGCATATCATGCTGCGCCACAGCGAAATCGACGTTATAACAAGCGCATATTTTGAACTTTTGTCAGAGCTTGAGGGAGGCGAAAGAGTTGCGGACGCTTCGTTCGAAGCTCTGATCGAAACGCTAAGCGGAATCGTGAGCAAGGAACGCCTGACCCTTGGCTCTCTGCTCTAGCCCTTCTTATCTATCAGCTTCTGAAGCTCTTCAAAAAAGGTGTTGACATCCTTGAACTGGCGATACACCGAGGCAAAGCGGACATAGGCGACTTCGTCCACATCCTTTAGCTTGGTCATGACCATTTCTCCGATCTCGGTGGTCGTAACCTCGCGTTCAAGCGAGTTCTGAAGCTCCTGCTCAATGTCGTCCGCAATCTTCTCAAGGGACTGGAGTGACACTGGGCGCTTCTCACAGGCTCTGAGCATTCCGTTCATGACTTTAATCTTGTCAAAGGTCTGGCGGCTGCCGTCACGCTTTACCACGACGAGCGGCAAGCGTTCCATTATCTCGTAGGTTGTAAATCTTTTCTGGCAGGCAAGACACTCTCTGCGGCGACGGATGGTCGATCCTTCTTCCGCAGGACGGGAGTCAATAACTTTGCTTTCGGCATAGCCGCAAAACGGACATCTCATAACAGTTCTCCTCAAATTTAAATTTACTTCGCCCTGTTACTAAGTGGGATTACACTTGTTTCCGGTATTCTAACACATTTTTATAAGCTGTGCCACACATATTTGTATTTCCACCGCTTAATTCACACTTTATTTACCATATATGGTTATTGTCCAAATTCCGGCCCGATTACCGGCGGCTGTTATGCGTTCGGACAAAACCCGTCCCCTGCCAATTTCAGAAATTCCTCTCGCGTCATAAGGGCATTAAGAACGTCCAGCATCGCGTTCGAGGATAGCTTAGAGGGAAGGCTCAGTTTACTGAGAAGCGCCTGCCTTTTTTCTGCGCTGTCTTTTCCACCCGAAAGCCCCGTTTCAAAGAGATCAAGCTTCGTAATAAGGGCACCTTCGGCGTCCCCCTCCGTTTCGTCAAATAACACGCCCGCGTTTTTCAGCGCCGTTTCAATAACCTCACGGCTCATCCCTTCAACGCCGAGTATACCTTCCCTTGAAGGCACCCTTTTCCGCCTTTCCTTGCCGGCGACCTCCGGTATGTAAGCGTGCTTGATATATTGGTGGTCTATCGCGCCCTTCAGAAAATTTCTGATAACAAAGCCCGCGCCGTCGCTGTCCGTCATAACGACAAGGCCTCTGGTTTCCGCCAGCCTGCGGAAAAGGGCAAGCTTCTGCCTGTCGGAAAAAATGCCGAAGCCCTCTGTTTCAATTATCGTACCGTCGATTATCTGACTGAGCGTATTTTTGTCGTATCGCCCCTCGACTATGATCACCTCGTTGACTTTTAACATCTTTTGTCACCCACCGCGACACGGAGCAGCAGCTCCTTTAGGATTTCCTCGTCGTCCTCTGAGGAACTCTTCATCCTGTAATCGCTCTCAGCACAAAGCTCAACGGCTCGCTTAAGCTGAGCGGAGGTGAAGCCCGAAGCGGATTTCAGGAGCTTGTCGGCAAGAAAAGCATAGCCGATGCCGCAGCTTTCCATGACGAAATCTCGGCCCAGCCCTCCATTCAGCGCAACGCGCGCCGTGTATAGCCTGCGCATCTGAAAGCCTATCATAGCCAGTATTTTGATTGGATGCTCGCCGGACTCCAAAAGCTCCGCCATCAGCTGCGCCGCCCTGTCGAAGTCCTTTTCCGAGAGCCTGTCGGTCATTTCAAAAACGCTTGCTTCGGGAATCCGCTGCGCCGTTTTGTCAATGTCGGAAACCGTGACGGTGCCGCTGTTCGCGTAAGCCGCAATTTTGTCTATCTCGGGTATCAGCCTTGTCATTAGTTCGCCGGATGTGAAAATGAGCTTCTCGCATTCGGCCCTGCCTATATTCTTGCCAAGGGCGGCGAAACGTCTGGATATCCAGTTTATCAGGAGACTCTGCGGCTGAGTTGTGAATTCTATTGCGCTGCCCAGCTTTTTTATCGTCTTGACGGCAGCGAGCCGTCCGTCCGGCTCGTAGCCTATTGGGAGCAGAAGCACAAGCGTCGAATACTCCGGAATATCAGAAACTATGTTTTTAAGCCTTTCTGCGTCGTCGTCCTTGACAGAATTGACTTCAAAACCGCGCAGCTCAATCAGAGTTCTTTCGCCCATAAACGGCACGGTGTCCACAGCCTCACTCAGCTTCCGCAGGTCAAGCGGTGCGCTCTGAAGCCTGTGATGGTTAAAATCCGCGCCTCCTCCATCGAGACAGAGCTTTTTAATCTCCTCAAAAAAGCTCTCCCGCAGATAATCCTCGGCTCCCCAGAGCATATAAAGTCTCCCGGGTCCCTTGCCGCGCAGCTCCCGCAGGACGGCGCCGTAGTCGGTCTTTTTTTCCTTATCGCTTTTTGCCACCGATACGCCCTCCTTATCCGTCAATATCGAAGGTAATATTGCCGTTCTCGTCCGTTCTGTATATCCGCATACCCGCCGCATCGAAGCGCGAAAGCGCCTCCTTAGTCGGGTGTCCGTAGCTATTGTAACCGCAGGATACAGCCGCGTATTCCGCGTTAAGCGCACCCAGTAGCTCCGCAGAGCTGGAATATTTTGACCCGTGATGTCCCGCAATAAACAGCTCGGCGTCCGGCAGCTCGTGGGCGGCTATGAATTCCTCCTCCTCGGAAATCCCGGCGTCCCCGCTCACCAGAGCGTCAAAATTGCCGATGCTCGCCAGAAATATCAGCGAAGGCTCGTTTTGGCTGAACGTTGGGTATATCCTGATTTCAAGGCCGTCTTCGGTTACAGTCGCATCTTGCTCAATTATGTAAACCGAAGTCCCCAGGCTTTCGGCCAACTCAAGTATCCTGCCGCGCTGCGGCTTGTCATATGAGCCTTCTGGAATGACCAGCCGTTCAACATTCATCCGGCTCATCAGACGCATCACTCCGTTTACATGATCGTCGTCAAAATGTGTGAGCAGAAGAACATCCACGGTACTTCTGCCGCTGCCGAGAAGCAGCCCGGCAACGTTGTCCCCGGCGTTCATATTCTTGCCTTTTCCGCCGCAGTCAATAACAGCGGTCGTATCTCCTGATGTAAAAATCAGGCTTTGGCCCTGACCTACATCTACGACCGTAATACAGCCGTCGCCTCCAATTATCGCAAATCTGGAAACGAGTATCACACAGCAAAGTGATATTGCAGCGAGGCAAACCGGAATTACGGGCCTGAAACCCTTGGATCTGCGGAAAACATAGCAGATAAAAAATATTATGTAAACTAAAGCCAGCCACCATCCGAAAAGGTTATTCCTTGTATATACGGCGGCATAGGGCACAGAGGCGGCGGCTCCGACCAAAGCTATGATATACCTTGCAAGCAGACTTGTCAAAGCTCCGAGCAGGGCTCCGGCGGGCAGCCACAGAAGACCGAGGCAGCAGGAGATATACCCCAGAATAAAAGCCCCTGATATCACCCAGAAGATGAGTACATTCACAAGTATGCCGATAAGCGAAACATATCCGAAATAAAACTCGGCAACTGGAGTAGTAAACACGAGCGCTCCGAGCGTCGCGGCAAAGGCGGCGCAGGCACCCGTCAGCAGCTTCGATATCGCCTTACTAACTGCGGTGTCCGTCTTCCATTTTATGGATTTAATTTTTTCGAGCATAGGCTTATAAATTCGTGGAGTAACGAAGATCATTCCCAGCATCGCGGAAAAAGACAGCTGCAGGCTTATCGAGGCGCAAGCCGCGGGATTTAGCAGAAGCATCAGCGCAAGTATAGCGGCCAGCGAGGTCAGCCCGTCGTTTTCCCTGTTTATTAGGGGAGCAATGAGTACTGTTGTAATCATAAACGCCGCTCTCACGACCGAAGGAGTCGCCCCTGCGAAGGGAACGAAAATCCATACCAACGGAATTGCTATAAGCGAGGCAAGCTTTTTCCGGCGCACTATAAGCTGAATGAAGCCGACCAGAAAGGCCACGTTCATGCCCGAAACCGCAACGATGTGCAGAATTCCCGACTCTGCCATGTTGGCGTATAGCACCGTATCCTCATATAAAAGGTTTGTGTCACCTGTCAAAAGCGCCGTCATTAAAGGCGCCGTGCTGTCCGGAAAAACTTTCAGCGAGATGTCTTTTACGATTTTGGCAAGAGTCTTGGGAAAATAGAGAAATGAGAAGGCGCTTTTGCCAGTAACCTCTACTCCGTCCTTCAGGTAGCAGAGCAGATAAACATTATCTGCGTTGTAGCCGCTGAATTCTTCGCCGTAGCGTATATCGGCCTGCTTGAATCCGACTGTCGCTTCAACAATATCTCCGGGTGACAAATCACTTATTTCATCTCCGTAGGCATAGAGCAGAGCCGCGAGACGCGGAGTATCCTCCCCCGTGAGTCTGACTGTTGCCGTAACATAGCTATCATGTATTTCGGGGTAGTCCGTGACCCTCGCGGTCACGGTTTTTTCTGTTCCGGAAATCCTGGCTGCAGGCAGAATTTTGTACTGATATGATGCCTGGCTGACCAAAAATCCGAATGCCACTGAGAGAGACACCAGCAATACACGCGTTCGCGCGTCGCCTTTGAGGAGGAGCGACGACAGCGAGAGCAGTGCGCAAGCAGCGGCACAGATCAAATATACGCCTCTCGGCACAAGATAGTGCGAGGCAAATACGGCCGCGGAAAAAGCGGCCGCGGCTGTCGCGAGCTTTCGCATATTCTATCCTCCCGCCCGATTTAATAAAGACGGCGGACATTTCTGCCCGCCGTCAGGCGTTTGTCCCTATTCTGTAAAAAACAAAGCTCTCCGGGTTCTAATTTTTATACAAGCGTTTCACCGAGAGCTTTCCCGGCGAGTACATGAAAATGTATGTGCGGAACCGTCTGCCCCGCGTTCTCGCCGCAGTTGTTGATGACTCGGAAGCCGTCCCCAAGCTTTTCCTGTACCGCGAGCTTCGCTATGACCTCAAAGCAGTGTGCGACAATGCCGGAATTTGCTGCTGTAATGTCGGCCGCTGATTTAATATGCTCCTTCGGAACCACAAGAAAATGCACGGGAGCCTGCGGGTGGATATCGCGGAACGCGACAACCCTGTCGTCCTCATAAATTTTGTCTGAGGGAATCTCCCCCGCGGCTATTTTGCAGAAAACACATCCGTCCATATAAATACTCCTTTCGCGCAAAGCTCTGGAAAGCTCAGTCTTTTACCTTATCGTTGACGTAGTCGTCAATAGTCGCCAGCGCGTTGTCCAGCATAAGCTCGTCCTTCGCGCCGCCCATTGCGCGCTCGGGTTTTCCGCCGCCGCTGCCGCCCGTAATGGCTGTAACGTGCTTTATCAGATCGCCCGCGCGGACGCCCTTTTTAACCGCGGCGTCGCCGCAAACCGACAGAAGGCTTATCTTGTCGCCAAGAACGGCGGCCAGCACTGCAACGAGGCTGTCATCCTTGTCGCGGAGCATATCTCCCATCAGACGCAGCTCGTCCGCAGAGAGATCCGGGAAAACTCCCGTTATGATTTTAAGTCCCTTGACGGTCTTGGCGCCGAACATGACCCTGTCCGCCTCCGCCTTAAGCTGCTGGGCCTGCATCTTTTCGATCAGCTTGCGGGAGTTTTTTGCCTCCTGCATGAACTGTGCAAACTTCTCTTCCAACTCATTTGGGTTCGTTTTCAGCGTTTCGGAAATGCGCCTCAGCAGCTCGGAGCCCTCGCGCAGCTCGTCCATCACCAGCTCGCCCACAATTGCCTCGATACGCCTAACGCCGGATGCGACCGAAAACTCGCTCTTAATGCGGAAGGGCCCGACCTTGGCCGTATTGTCAAGATGGGTACCGCCGCAAAGCTCGACAGAGTAGCCGTCTCCCATATTTACGACACGGACTACGTCTCCGTATTTCTCGGAAAACAGCGCCATCGCGCCCATTTTTTTCGCGTCGGCAATAGCCATTTCGCTGATATCAATGTCATATCCCTCGAGTACCGAGCGGTTCACATATTTTTCGATCAGCTTCAGCTCGCCCTCGCCGATCGCTGAAAAATGCGTAAAATCGAAGCGCAGCCTGTCAGGTTCAACGAGTGAGCCGGCCTGCTCGACATGCTCTCCGAGAACGGTTCTCAGCGCCTTGTGCAGAAGATGGGTTGCGGAGTGCGCACGCATGACCGCGCGGCGGCGCTCAACGTCTATCTTTGCTGTCACGATATCATCAACGTTTATTTCGCCGCTTCTCATAACGCCGTGGTGCAGATATTTCCCGGCCTTGTTCTTCTGAACATCGGTGACCTCAAAATCGCCGTGCGCGGTCCTGATTGAACCGTGATCGGCGGTCTGACCGCCCATTTCAGCGTACATCGGCGTTTTGTCGAGAACAATAATCGCCTCTTCGCCTCCGCGGGCTTTTGCCGAAAGCTCATCTCCGACGACGATGGCTAACACCCTGCACTCGTCCTCGACACGGTCGTAGCCTACAAACTTCGTAGGCGTCGGGTCAAGCCCCAGATCGATTCCCGCCCACGCAAGGTCGCCCAAAGCGGCTCTTGCCTCGCGGGCACGGACTCTCTGCTCCTGCATGCACTCGTCAAAAACCCTGCGGTCAATTTTCATACCCTGCTCCTCGGCAATCTCCGCCGTGAGGTCAACCGGGAATCCATAAGTGTCGTAGAGCTTGAAGGCGTCTTCTCCGCTAAAGCGCGTCTCTCCCTTTTTCTTATGCTCATCAAGCATATCGGATACAATCTTCATACCGGCGTCGATGGTTCTGGCAAAGTTTTCTTCCTCAATTTTTATAACACGGGTAATATAATCCTGCTTCTGGATCAGCTCGGGATAGGCTGACTTGTTTTCGGTGATAACCGTAGCGCATACCTCGAAAAGGAAGGGCTCGTTGACGCCAAGCAGCTTCCCGTGGCGCGCGGCGCGGCGCAGGAGCCTGCGCAGAACGTAGCCGCGCCCCTCGTTGGAGGGCAGCACGCCGTCGCATATCATCATGGTCGCTGAACGGATATGGTCGGTGATTACGCGCAGGGATGTATCGACCTTCTTCGATTGTCCGTAGCTTGCGCCTGTTATTTCGCTCACCTTGTTTGTGATGCTCATAACGGTGTCGACATCAAACAGTGAGTCCACTCCCTGACATACGACGGCGAGACGCTCCAGCCCCATTCCCGTGTCGATGTTTTTCTGCACAAGCTCCGTATAGTGACCCTGACCGTCGTTATTGAACTGGCTGAACACGTTATTCCAGATTTCGATATAACGGTCGCAGTCGCAGCCGACCTTGCAGTCAGGCTTGCCGCAGCCGTGCTCCGGACCGCGGTCGAAATATATCTCTGAGCAGGGGCCGCACGGACCGGAGCCATGCTCCCAGAAGTTGTCCTCCTTGCCTAGCCTCGTAATTTTTTCTTCCGGAATGCCGATTTCATCACGCCAGATGGCATATGCGTCGTCATCCTCCAGATATACCGAGGGATAAAGCCTGTCGGGGTCGATACCCAGCCATTCGGGTGAGGTCAAAAACTCCCAGCTCCACGCGATGGCTTCGTGCTTGAAGTAATCGCCGAAGGAGAAGTTGCCGAGCATTTCGAAATAGGTGCCGTGGCGTGCGGTGTGCCCTATATTCTCGATATCGCCGGTACGAATGCACTTCTGGCAGGTGCAGACGCGCTTGCGCGGAGGCTCCTGCTCACCTGTAAACCACGGCTTCATCGGAGCCATGCCCGAATTTATTAGAAGCAGCGAGGCGTCGTTCTGCGGTATAAGAGAAAAACTGGGCAGGCGCAGATGCCCCTTGCTTTCAAAGAATGAAAGGAATTTTTCCCGAAGCTCGTTAAGTCCGAATTTTTCCATGTCTTTTGTTTTCCTCCAAATATTGCTCTCTACAAAAAAATGCTCTCATCCCCTGCGGTTTAGGGGCGAAAGCATGACTTCGCGGTACCACCCTAATTTACCCCAAAAGAGGGTATCTTACGCTGCCTTATATCGTGGGCAGGCCGCCCGCTCTCGCGGGTCGCTCAAAAGCGGCTGCGAAAAGTGCCTGTGAGGAGCTTTCACCGTTCTCCTTCGCTTTGCACCGCTGCTTTTCGCTGACTTTTTCAACGCGATCATCCAATATGGCTGATAAATTTTATCAGTTTTGTGGGGGCTTGTCAACAGCTTGTTAAACCGTTAAGCCGACGAAAGTCCGGCTGGCACAGCCTCAACGAGCCGGCTCTAAAGCCTGTGCATCGCAAGGCGCTGCTTGCGCACAAAAATGTAGTATACAGTGCACATCAGGAAAGTTGAAACCGAAGAAATCGGAACCGATAGCCCGATGATGAAAAGGCTGCTTTCCGGCAGCCGGCTGAGATAGTAGCAAAGAGGTATCCTGACCAAGAATGACGAAACCAAACCCGAAATCAGAACAAACTGTGTTTTTCCTATGCCGTTGAAGTAGCCTAAGAAGCAGAACACGAAGGGAAGCACGGAGTATTCGCCGGAAGTTCCGCGCAGGTATTCATGCGCCGCGGCTATAACGACCAAACTGTCTGTAAAAAACCCCGCGGCAATATTGCCGAAAAAGTAGGTGAATGTCGTAATCATCACACCGAAGAAAAAGGACGTAAGCATCGCGTACTTCATAGCTTTTATGGCTCTCAGTTCCTGCTTTGCCCCGACGTTCTGAGCAACAAAGGCCGAAAGCCCGTACATAAACGACAAAGGCACCAGAGCGAGGAAAACGAAGAGCTTTTCGGCAATACCGACGCTTGCGGAGGCAACGAGGCCTTTTGTGTTGATAATTGCCATAATGATTAGAAACGAAATGCTGACAAGACAGTTCTGGAGCGCCAAAGGCCCTCCGATTTTTATAATCCGCCGCGGCATACCCTTCGATGTTTTGAAATTTCTTCTGCTTATCTTGAAGGGCAGGCTGCCGTTTCTGATCTTTGTAACGGAAAAAGCCACGCTTACCGCCTGAGCGAACACGGTTGCGACAGCGGCGCCGGCCGCGTCCATTTTCAACACTCCGCAGAGCAGCAGATCGCCGACGATGTTCACCGAGCACGCGATCGTAATAAACAGCAGAGGGGATTTTGAGTTTCCCAGGCCACGGAACAGGCCGCTTATCACATTGAATGCGGTAATAAAAATCATTCCCGCAGAGCATACCCGTATATACACCACGGTCTGCGCCATTGCCTCGGGTGGCACCTGCATCAGCTGCGCTATTTGATGTGCCATAATTATCATAACAGTTGATAAAACCAATGCGGCAATCAAAAACAGCTTAACCATTCCGGCAACCACATCAGCGGCCTTTTCCCTGTCTCCCGACCCGACAAAACGACCGACAAGCACTGTGACGCCCATGGACAGGCCTGTAATTATATCGGTTACGGTCTGCATGATCTGGCTGCCGTTCGATACTGCGGATACGCTGGAAGTGCTGCCGAATTTTCCGACAACAATGAGGTCAACCGCTCCGTAAAGAGCCTGCAGAAGAAGCGCAAGCATAAGCGGAACGGTAAACTTGATCAGCGGCGAAAATATTCTCCCCTGAAGGATCGTGTCTTTGCCGGTTGACATAATATACTCCTTGAGAAGCCGCAGCCTCTATGTTTCATAGTAAGTGTCGATGCTGATTTTTTCCTCGCAGGCTTTCATTGCCTCAAGAGTTTTCGAGAGCAGTTCGTCAAGCGGCCAGCCCAGCAGCTCCGCGCCCTTTTCGATTATTTCACGGCTGCAGCCAGCGGCAAACTTCTTGTCCTTGAATTTCTTTTTCAGCGATGAAAGCTCCATGTCCTGAACGCTTCTGGATGGACGCATCAGCGCTGCGGCTCCGATGAGCCCCGTGAGCTCGTCCGATGCGAAGAGTATCTTCTCCATGTGGTATTCGGGAATTATATCAACGCATATCCCCCAGCCGTGGCTTGCGACAGCGTGGATAAGCCTTTCGTCGAGGCCTCTTTTACGCATTATCTCCTGAACCCTTACGCAATGCTCCTCCGGATACAGCTCAAAGTCAAGGTCGTGCAGCATACCGACGATTTCCCAAAAATCTGCTTCGTCCGCATAGCCCTCAGTCTCCGCGAACCAGCGCATGCAAAGTGCAACCGTCTGCGAATGCTTCAGATGGAACAGATCCTTGTTGTATTCCCTCAGCAGTTCCCACGCCTGTCTTTTATTAAGCTCCGACATATATTTTCCCTCCGAGAAGCAATATTTCCATATATCAGAAAAGTATAACACGGAATACCAAGAGAATCAATTCAAAATAAAAGTGACAGGCAAGCACCTGTCACTTTCAGACAATTTAGTTTCAGTCCCCGAAGCAAATGCCGATATCCCGGGCCGTCCCGATAAGGGGGTGGTTTGTCGGCAGGAACTTTGTTCTGCTCGCGGCGTCCGCAAGAGGAACTGAGACGATTTCTCCTCCCTGTATACCTACCATGTAGCCGTATTTCTTTTCCATGATAAGCTTTGCCGCGGCGGTTCCGAACTGTGTCGCCAACACCCGGTCGTAGGGACAGGGGGGGCCTCCCCTCTGATAGTGTCCTGGAACGGTAACGCGCGTCTCCCGCCCCGTGAGGCTCTCAAGCTCGCTTGCGATTCTGTAGGATATGGTCGAGTGCTTCATGGATTCCTTGACCGACCTGCGCTCGTCCTCTGTGAGAACCGCGTCATTTACGGAAACAGCTCCCTCCGCAACGGCAAGTATAGTATAGTTGCTCCCGCGTTTCCTGCGCAACTCGATAGCTTCGGCTATCTTGCCCATGTCATAGGGAATTTCCGGAATGAGCACGACATCGGCTCCGCTTGCCATGCCCGCGCTAAGGGTCAGCCAGCCCGCATCTCGTCCCATCAGCTCAACAAGAAAAATGCGGCTGTGGGAGTTCGCGGTCGAATGTATATAATCAATAACATTGGTAGCTATATCGACTGCGCTCTGGAAACCGAAGGTCGTATCCGTTCCCCAGATATCGTTGTCAATGGTCTTTGGCAGAGTGATGATGTTCATACCCGCATCCATCAGAAGCTTTGCGCTCTTCTGCGTGCCGTTGCCACCCATGACGACAAGGCAGTCAAGATTCAAGCGGTTGTATGTATCAAGCATTGCAGGCATAGAGTCGTTGCCGGCATCGTCCAGGATTGCCTTTCCCGGTATAAATTTCTGCCTGGAGGTTCCCAGTATCGTCCCTCCCTGGGTAAGTATGCCGGAGAAATCCTTTGCTTCCATATATTTATAATCGCCCTCGATAAGACCGCGGTAACCGTCGTACATGCCGAATATTTCAACACTGTCCAGATGCTGAAGCAGCGCTTTGCCGACCCCTCGGATAGCCGCGTTCAGGCCCTGACAGTCTCCTCCGCTCGTTACAATTCCGATATTCGTGCTGCGCTTCATATCTCTATCTCCCCTGTATATTTATGCCACTCATCACAGATGTATCATACATCATCGAAATATAAATGTCAATAAAAGTTCGGCGGCAGACACAATGTCTGCCGCCGAATATTTTTTCTTATTTCAAAAGTCCCTGCTCCATCATTGCCTTGACCTTAATGGGAAGACCATACAGGTTAATGAAGCCCTCAGCGTCCTTCTGGTTATAATCGCTTTCTCCGAAGGTCGCAATGTTCTCGGAATACAGCGAATACGGCGAAGTGACGGAAGCGTTTATCATGTTGCCCTTATAGAGCTTGAGCTTTACAACTCCTGTCACATTCTCTTGCGTTACGTCCACGAAAGCGTCCAAAGCCTTTCTGAGCGGCGTGAACCACTGCCCGTTGTAAACGAGTTCCGCATATGTAACCGAGAGCTGCTCCTTCAAATGCGCTGTTGCCTTGTCAAGACAGAGTGTCTCAAGAACCTGATGCGCGTAATAAAGTATCGTTCCGCCCGGAGTTTCGTAAACGCCGCGGCATTTCATGCCCACAAGCCTGTTTTCGACGATGTCGATGATGCCGATACCGTTCTCTCCGCCGATTTTGTTAAGCTTCCAGATAATGTCCGCAACCTTCATCTTCTCACCGTCCAGAGCGATGGGCGTGCCCTTTTCGAACTCGATTTCGACGTATGCCGGCTTGTCGGGAGCCATTTCTGGAGAAACACCCATTTCAAGGAAGCCGGGTTTGTTATACTGCGGTTCGTTGGCAGGGTCCTCGAGGTCCAGACCCTCGTGGCTCAAGTGCCACATGTTTTTATCCTTGGAATAGTTCGTCTCGCGGTTTATCTTGAGGGGGATGTTGTGCGCCTCGGCATATTCAATCTCCTCCTCACGGCTTTTGATGCTCCACTCCCTCCACGGGGCGATAATCTTCATTTTTGGAGCGAGAGCCTTGACTGCAAGCTCGAAGCGCACCTGATCATTGCCTTTGCCCGTGCATCCGTGGCAAATCGCGTCCGCGCCCTCTTTAAGGGCAATCTCAACTAGTCCCTTCGCGATGCAGGGCCGCGCCGTTGAGGTTCCGAGCAGATAGGTCTCGTATTTCGCTCCCGCCTTCATTGTGGGAACAATATAGTTTTCCGCGTAATCGTCGACGAGGTCCAGAACGTACAGCTTGCTCGCACCTGTCTTGAGAGCTTTTTCCTCAAGCCCTTCAAGCTCGTCGGCCTGCCCGACATTGCCGGAAACGGCGATGACCTCGCAGCCGTAATTTTCTTTGAGCCAAGGGATAATTATCGATGTATCAAGCCCGCCGGAATAGGCAAGCACGCATTTTTTGATTTCACTCATTATGAATTCCTCCGGATATTTATTCAGCTTGGCTGCATTATAGCATCGATAAACACAAATATCAATAGCAATAATGCAAAAATATCCGTAATAATTTGAATATTATTTAGAATTATCGATAGATAATGAATTTATGGCGAATATTAATGAATATTTGCATTTATAGATCAAACGTGCTAATATATCCGTAATAATTTTTCACAAAGGAAAGAAGAGATAGAAAGTGTCCATAGAAATAGCGCGTGAATATCTGCGCGCCTGCGGCGTCGAGGACAGGGTTCAGGAATTCACGGTGTCGAGCGCCACTGTCGAGCTTGCAGCCGAGGCTCTGGGCGTTGCACCCGCGCGTATAGCGAAAACTCTTTCGTTCAAAAACGGCGAGGGCGCAATCCTTGTCGTTGCCGCGGGAGACGCGAGAATCAGCAACCAGAAATTTAAGGAAAAATTCGGTATGAAGGCGAAAATGCTCACCCCGGATGAGGTAGACGAGCTTATTGGTCACTCGGTCGGCGGCGTCTGCCCCTTTGGGATAAAAAGCGGCATTCCAGTATATATCGACGAGTCGGTTCTGCGCTTCAAGACCGTCTTTCCCGCAGTTGGCAGCGCAAGCAGCGCGGTCGAGCTGACTCCCGATGAGCTGTATAAATATTCAGCCGCCGCAGAGTGGGTCGAGGTATGCAACATTCCGGAGCGCGGAGAATGAGCCGCTGCTTTCTCTGTCCGCGCGCCTGTGGTGCCGACCGCGAAAACGGAGAGCGCGGCATTTGCTCCTGCGGCGATCTTCCGGTGATCGCAAGGGCAGCAGCGCATTTCGGCGAGGAACCGTGCATATCGGGGACCTGCGGCAGTGGAACGGTTTTCTTCTCCGGCTGCGGACTGCGCTGTGTTTTTTGCCAGAACCGCGAAATCAGTGTTGAGGGAAGGGGCAGGGAAATCAGCGTTACAAGGCTTGCGGAGATTTTTTCCGAGCTTGAAGAGAGCGGCGTCCACAATCTCAATCTTGTGACTGCAACCCACTTTACTGATAAGGTAGTCGAGGCACTGAGGCTGGCTAGGCCGAAAATCCCGGTTGTGTGGAACTCCTCCGCCTACGAGAACACCGAAACGCTGAAAATGCTTGAAGGTTATGTTCAGGTATATATGCCCGATTTCAAATACTCCTCAGGGGAGGCCGCTTTACGCTATTCCGGAGCGAGGGATTACCCCGAAACCGCAAAGGCCGCAATAAACGAAATGTTCCGCCAAACCGGGCCCTCCGTTATAGACGGCGAGGGTCTTTTGAAAAGCGGTGTTCTTATAAGGCATCTCATTCTTCCCGGACGGCTTTACGACGCGTTCGACGTTATCGACTGGGTGGCAGAAAATTTCCCCAAAAACGCGGTGCTTTTCAGCCTTATGAGCCAGTTTGTTCCGCTAGCGAAAAAAGAAAAGTATCCGGAGCTTGACAGACCGCTTACAAAGGAGGAATATGAAAGAGCACAGAGCTATCTTACCCTGTCGGGTATCGAAAGCGGATATTTTCAGGAGTTATCGTCTGCGACGGGCGAGCTGATACCGGATTTTGACCTGACCGGAGTATAACAAAATAATGGGAGGCGGCATTATGGCACTTGAAGTCGGACAAAAGTTTACGAAGGAAATGATCGTAAACGAGAAAAACGTGGTTTCCGCAATTTCTGACACCATCAAATTTGACGTACTGGCAACCCCCTTTCTTATTGCGCTCGTAGAGGATGCCTGCAACAGCAGTCTTCTTCCCCACCTTGAAAAGGGTTATGCGAGTGTTGGCGTGCATGTGGATATTTTTCATACAGCCGCTACGCCCATAGGCCATAGGGTCTGGGTTGAAAGCGAGCTGACCGAGATTGATGGGCGCAAGGTTACCTTCAGCGTAACCGCCTTTGACGACGTAAACGGTGAGGTCGGCTTCGGGACACATGAGCGCTTCATAGTCAATCTTGAGCGCTTTGCAAAGAAAAACGGCTGATTTTTCCAAGCTTTCAAGATATTAAGAATGAATTCTTAGTCAAATTTGTTGTTGACAAGTGTCTTCCGGATGGTTATAATGAGCAACAATAAGAATAAAGGCAATGAAAAGGAATATTAAGCGCCGAGTGAAATTCAGAGAGAAGCCGTTAGCTGCGAGGCTTCATGAACAGAGCGCCGAAGCCGCCTATGAGCTGTGGACGGAAAGCACGATGCGAGTACGCTCCAACGGATCTCCGCCGTTATATGGAGCTCGGTATGCGGATTTTTTTTCAAGTACCGGATGAGTGCGGGAGCTTTTCCCGAATTTAGGTGGTAACACGGACATATGTTCGCCCTAAGCATATTAATATGCTTAGGGCGTTAATTTTTTTGCGGGAGGATGACTATGAAAGAAATATTTAAATCAAAGAAGCTTGACAATGTTGCCTACGATGTACGCGGGCCTGTTCTGGACGCCGCAAACGCAATGGAGGCTCAGGGAGCAAAAATACTTAAGCTCAACATCGGCAACCCCGGCGCGTTCAAGTTCGAGGCCCCGGACTGCGTTCTCGGCGCAATGAGCTCAACGCTTACGATTTCCGAAGGCTACAGCGACTCCAAGGGTATTCTTGAAGCGCGCGAGGCGATTGCCGCTTATGATAAAAGCAAGGGCATAGAAGGCGTTGGCGTGGACGATATATACACAGGCAACGGCGTTTCGGAGCTTATCGCCATGTGTATGCAGGGACTCCTTGACTGCGGCGACGAGATACTGATTCCTTCGCCGGATTATCCTCTCTGGACGGGGGCCGCGACACTTGCGGGAGGTACCGCGGTGCATTATGTCTGCGATGAGCAAAGCGACTGGATGCCTGACATTGAGGATATCAGGCGGAAAATCACGTCCAAAACCAAGGGCATCGTTGTAATTAACCCTAATAACCCGACGGGGGCTCTATACGCTCCCGAGCTTCTTGAGCAGATAGTTTCGCTTGCGCGAGAGCACGGGCTTATCATTTTTGCCGACGAGATTTACGACCGGCTGTTAATGGACGGGCGGAAGCACATCTCCATCGCCTCTCTTGCTCCGGATCTTTTCGTCATAACGCTCAACGGTCTTTCAAAATCGCATCTGATCGCGGGCTACCGCTGCGGCTGGATGAGTATATCAGGCGATAAAACGCGCGCTAAGGGCTATATCGAGGGGCTTAACATGCTATCGTCAATGCGGCTTTGCTCAAATGTTCCTGCCCAGCGCGCAATTAAACCGGCTCTTGAAAACGTACACGCAACGGACTGCCTTCTGGTCCCCGGCGGCAGGATATACGATCAGCGAAAAGCGATATGCGAGGCGCTCGACAAAATCGACGGCATCAGCTATGTAAAGCCCAAGGCCGCGTTTTATGTCTTCCCGAAAATTGACGCCAAGCGTTTCAATATAACCAGCGACGAGCAGTTCGTTCTCGACTTCCTGCGTGAAAAACAGGTCCTCCTCGTGCACGGCGGCGGCTTCCACTGGGAAGCGCCGGATCATTTCAGGATAGTATTTCTTCCCGCGCCCGAAGTTCTCAGAGAATCGATGGAAAAGCTCGGAGATTTTCTCAGGACCTATAGACAGGCATAATAATAGGGGCGTTTTCCGGACGGGAAAACGTCCCTTTCGTTCTACTCCTTATTACCCTCGTACAGCTTTGCCGAAATGAACGCCGAAAGTGCCGTGACAGCGACGGCGGCAAGCGCCGCAAACGGAAGGAACACCGCAAGCTTAAAGTCCTTTGAAATAAAATCCGTAACGTTATCGATAAGCGTGGCTCCGCCGACACCCACAAGCACCATAAAGAGTATTATGAGCAGCCGTCCCTTTTCAACCCCGAATCTTATAAGCACCGGAAGCTCGATGGATTCCATAACAAAAGCGAAGCAAACGACAAACGCGAGCTTTATAAAGAACAGCCCGGTGAGCGCCGTATTCGTGAAAATCCCGACGATCGCCTGAGCAAAGCAGGCAAAGACGGCAGTTCCGAGAACCAGCAGGGCGCCAAGTATGTACTTGCTGAGAACAATATCGGTAGCAGAATAGGGCATCATCGCCGCGAGCTTATCCCATTTTGAGCGTTCGTCATAGGCTATCGAGGTCATGGGTAGCATCGTAGTATACACCACCGCAAAAGTGATCATTGAAAAACCGGGTATGAATGTCATAACCGCGATAAACAGAATGTACATTCTGAGCTGCTTCACGAGCGAATAGAAGTCCTTTATGATCAGCCCCTTCATATTATTTCCCCTCCTTTGCAATGAAGAGAATTATATCCTCTATTCCGGCGCGCTCGACCGTTATCTCGCTCGGCATGTATTTGCGCAGTACCAAAGCCTCAACTCCGAATCCCGTTGTCTTTTTTCCCTTGACGGCTTCCGTGGGAACAGCTTCAAATTCCGCTTTCGGCAGACGCACAAGGCCGTATTCCTCAAGCAGCCTATCCTTCTCCTCGCAGAAAACAAGCCTGCCTCTATGAATAAAAGCTATGTAATCGCAGATCTTTTCAAGGTCGCTTACTATATGTGAGGATAGCAGCACTGAGTGTGTTTCGTCTCTGGTGAAATCGTTGAATATATCCAGTATCTCGTCTCGCACCATGGGATCGAGCCCGCTTGTCGCTTCGTCGAGAATCAGAAGCTTCGGGTCATGCGAAAGCGCTACAGCGATAGCGAGCTTCATCTTCATACCTCGGGAATAGTCCTTAAACTGCTTTTTAAGCGGAAGCGAAAATCTGTCCATGAACTCAAGATACTGCTTCTCATCCCAATTTTTATAGGTGTTCTTCATGAGGGAATTCACATTTCCGGCATTGAGCACCTCCGGGAAATAAGCCTCGTCCAGAACCACCCCAATTTCCTCCTTGAGAGAGCGAAATTCCTTGCTTTTGTTTTCAACGCCCATCACTATGACTTGCCCCGAATCCGCCTTAATCGCGTTCATAATGAGCCTTATCGTCGTGCTTTTTCCTGCGCCGTTTTCGCCGACCAGCCCCATAATGCAGCCCTCCGGCAGAGTCAGGCTTATATTGTCGAGCTTAAAATCCTTGTAGCTTTTACATAAGTTTCTGGTTTCGATTGCGTTCATGTTTTTAATACTCCTTTTTGAGCAAAGTATACATTTTAAATATTTCTCCGTCGCCAAGCCCACAGCTTTCCGCAAGAAGTGATACCTTTTTCAGATGCTCCTCGATTTCCTTTAGTCGTTCCTCGCGGATGAGCTCAATATTCTTTTCAGCGACAAAGCAGCCCTTGGCGGCAACCGTATAAATATATCCGGCTCTCTCGAGCTCGTCATATGCGCGCTTGGTCGTGATCACGCTGATTCTCAGGTCCTTTGCAAGCATTCGTATGGACGGCAGCGTCTCGCCTTCCTTCAGTTTGCCTGATATAATGTTGTTTTTTATCTGCGTAAATATCTGTTCGTATATCGGCTGGCCGCTCGCGTTGCTTATTATGACATCCACCGCCACACCTCCGGTCTACTGTATATATTCAGTATGAACAGTATAACCATTCTGCTGCTTTTTGTCAACAAAAAACCTCCGAAAATATTCGGAGGTTTTTTCGTCTTTCTATTCTGCTGCTTCTGTGACAGTAAACGCGCCCGCACATTAGCTGGCCAAATCCAAGAATATGATTTCCAGTGCTTCGGCCTTATTCGAGGTTAAGCTTATTCTTGAGGAAATAACGGCTGAGGATAAAGAACGCCGCGCAGACCGCTACGGAGAAGACCAGGAATGTCCAGTAATACGGCTGAACTGCATTGAAAATGATGTTATAAGCTGATAGAGCATCATGTGCGTTCCAGCGTATGCCGTTAAAGCTCTCGGCGGTCATTATGATATTTGAGCCGAGGAAATAGCTGAGAATTGTCGAAAGGATGCTGACAGCGATGTTGATAACGAAATAGAATCCGATGCTTGCAAGTATTTTGTGCTTTTGGGAAACTATGCCGCCGATGATCAGGGCGAGATAAACGTGAAGGATACTGCTGACCGCGCTGACTAATGCAAACAGAAGCGCCTCAAGTATAGGCCATATAAGCCTTCCCCCGATGGTGCTGAACGCCTCGTGTAAGAAACTTCCGATTTCACGGTAGGCCTCTGTGTTCACAAACGAATGTTCACCGGTTCCGAAAAGAACAAAGATGTTAACGCTTATAAATATGACCACAGTGCTGATTATTGTCCAGAGCATCGCGGTAATTAGTTTTGACCAAAGAATTTCAGATGTAGTCACTGGGAGCGTGAAGGTCAGATACCCCTCGCTGCACATGAGGTTTTTGTAAAAGCGCTGAAAGATGATGAACGCCACAAGTATTGACGCCGCTATTATTGCGAGAATCATTATCACGCTCATAAAGCCCGTAATCAGCCTAAGCAGGTCAACAAAACTGCTGTTGTTCGAATAATCAATTCTGAAATTTATTGCGAATCCGATCGTCGCAAGTATAGTCGCACCCAGAACGGCAAGCTGCGTCGGCAGCAATACCCGAGAAAGAGATATAAAATCGTGTTTTATGAGTTTGCCTAACATCTGAACACCTCCCTGAAGTACTGGTCGATGGATTTACCCAGATCCTCGCGGAGGCTGTCCGTCGAGGCATATGAAACCAACTGCCCGTTCTGAATAAAAATAAACTCGTCCAGAATCTTTTCCACATCGGCAATAAGGTGCGTGGAAATAAGGACAGTCGAGTCCTCGTTATAGTTTTTCAGAATAGTTCCAAGAATATAGTCGCGCGCCGCGGGGTCCACACCGCCGATAGGCTCGTCGAGCAGATAGAGTCTTGCACGGCGGGACATTACCAGAACCAGCTGAACTTTTTCCCTTGTACCTTTCGAGAGGGTCTTCATCCTCGCGTTTGCGGGAACCTGAAGGCTCTGAAGCATCGATATCGCCCTATCGTAGTCAAAGTCGGCGTAGAAGTCCTGGAAAAATCGAATACATTCCATTACAGTCATCCACTCAGGCAGGTAAGTGCGCTCCGGCAGATATGACACCAGAGCTTTGCTCTCTATGCCGGGCTCATAACCGCATACCTGTATCTTCCCCTCTGTCGGCGTCAAAAGTCCGCAGGCCAGCTTGATCAGGGTCGTCTTTCCACTGCCATTCGGCCCAAGCAGCCCGATTATTTTTCCCGCTGGGAGGCTTATAGTGAGATTATGCAGCGCAGGATTCGTACCGAAATACTTTGTCAGTCCGCTGCATTCAAGAGTCACTTCGCTCATCAGCCTTCACCTCCCTGTTTTTCGCCTCTTCAAGCATACTTATCGTCTGTTCGTTCGTGTAGCCCAGCGCCGCCATATTCTTCAAAAATTCCACGGCCAATATTTCGCCGCGCTGCTTTCTCGCCATTTCAATGATACTCCCCTCTTGTGTTACATATTTACCGGTGTTGCGCTGAGTTTCAATAAGACCCACGCTCTCGAGCTCCGACAGGGCCTTCTGGACCGTGTTGGGATTCACGGCAGCTATGACCGCAAACTCACGTACGCTTGGCAGCCTTTCGCCCATCTTGAATGAACCGGTCAATATTCCGGAAACGATTTGATCGGAGACCTGAACATATATGGGCTTGTCATTTGAAAATTCCCAAGCCAAATCATCACTACCTTTCAATTGCAATGTCATTGTGTGTTAGTTTACTAGTACACTATGTCAATAATACACTTGCAATAGCAATTTGTCAAGCGTTCCGAAGCAAAAACTATGCAAATATTTCAACCTCTACATTATGTCTACTGATTCTTTACGAATTATTGTTGTTTCCTTATTATATTAGTAATCTTTTAATATTATGTCTACCTTACTTTTATAGCTGCAATGCCAAAGTATCCGGAAATCGGATCCTGAAACAATCCAATATGCGGTGGCTTGAAGGTGAAAATAATAAAACAGGAGACCAACATAATCAATCCGAAAATTGCCAAAGCTACCGCAAACTTCGAATTTAACTTATCGGTTCGCAGCATAGTGTAGCTATATCGGTAGGAAATAAATGCGGCTGCGACAAAAAGGAGAATATCAACGATAGGTATGTGCTTCCCCAGTATTCCCGAATAAGTGTAAAACACCGTAACAATCAATGTCATTCCCAGTATTATCGAGAGAAGGCGGATTGGAATAAAATTGGCCTTTTTGCTTCCGTAAAGAAAGTATTCAGCAATTCCAAACAGAAGCATAGGCACGGAAAGCATCTTTAGATGCTCCCAGACACTTTCGTTCACTGCGCTGAACGCTCCTATAAACGCGCTTTCCCCCGACCATTCATAAGTAAAGTGAAGCAGCGTACCGACAACAATAGTAAAAACAAAACCTGCAATTTGAATATTTTTCAGTTTCATACCAACTCTCCTAAATAGAAGTATTATCATATCAATGCATATCATTCCCGGCATCCGGATATTCCATCTATTCTCGCATGAAGCTGCCCACATTTATTCAAACAAAACAAAAAACAGCACGCCGGAAAACCGGCGTGCTGCCAAAAAACGAGATTAAGTTCTCCTTCATGTTGACTATTTCTCCTGACGGTGAGACTCATCAACCAGAAAACTCAGTACGTAATTATTGCTTAGCCAATGCCCTTTGCGTTGCAAGCATCGATAAACTCAACGATCTTTGCTTCGGGGATCTTAGCAGCGGGGGTCTTAGCGATCTTGCCAAGTGTGAAGCCCTTTGCCATTTTCATCATGGGGTTCTTGGTGGTGCCGGGGATGATTTCATCCATAACCGCGCATGCTTCGGGGTTGTTGAGGATGTCGCCTACGACTGTATCCATGCTGTATGCCATAATAATGACCTCCATATTAGTTTAAAAAATATGTCCCTCTGCCGTATGACAACCGCAATAGAAGTGCCGTCAGGATCACCATAATTGCAGCCAAAACGGTTTCGCAGACTGCCGGACAGTTTTGTGACCAGCTGTAGCCGGAAATACTTTCCGACCTATTGAAAGGGTATCACGGCTTCCTTAAAGTGTCAATTGTGTAAAAGCACAAAATAAAACCAGAATCAGGGTAATCTTGCACAAGCTGCTTGTTTTGGCACTATTTTGGTGCTATATGGCACATATTTCGTTATATATAAAACCAGAATTAAAACACATTTGGCACAACTACCTATCGGTGTATTTTATGGATTTAAATCGCTGTACTTTCAGACAAACAGTATGCGTATGACTGAAATGTCGGTTTTTTTAGCGTTATATGCATGCTCCATCCCCCCTGGGGGCTTGAAGGACAAAGCCTGCACTGATATTATTCTTATCAGCAAATACCTTATGATATTTGAAAGGATGCTTGCTATGCATATTCCAGACAACTACCTCAGCCCATCCACCTGCGCCGTAATGGCCGCAGCTATGGTTCCCGTGTGGGCCGTATCGGTCAAAAAAGTTAAAACAGAAGTATCAAAAGCAAAGCTCCCGCAGCTCGGAATAGCCGCCTCGCTTTCTTTCCTTATGATGATGTTCAATGTCCCGCTTCTCGGCGGTACGACAGGACACGCCGTTGGAGGAACGCTGATCGCCATACTTTTGGGTCCGTATGCGGCGTGTATATCGGTATCCGTCGCCCTTCTGGTGCAGGCTCTCCTGTTTGGCGACGGCGGTGTTCTTGCCTTTGGAGCCAACTGCTTCAATATGGCTTTCATTTTGCCTTTCGTCGGCTACTATATCTTCAAATTTATAAAAGAAAGAACCAGTTCTGGAAAAGGAGACTACTTAGGTGCAATTGTCGGCTCATACTTCGGGCTTAATGTCGCTGCGCTTGTTGCCTCAGTCGAATTTGGAATACAGCCTCTCCTGTTTACGAACGCCGCTGGTCAGCCTCTCTACTGTCCGTATCCCCTGTCCATTTCGATTCCAGCAATGACGATACCGCATCTTGCCGTCGCGGGAGTTGTCGAGGCCCTCTTCACGGTTCTTATCTATGCGTTCGTAAAAAAGGTTTCGCCCGATCTAGTCTTTGAAAACGACAAGAAAAAAACAAGATCTATATGGGGTTTGGTTCTTGGCCTGATCTGCCTTACCCCTCTTGGTCTGCTTGCGACCGGCACCGCCTGGGGTGAATGGGGCGCAGATGAGATATCATCCGTAGTCTCCGGAGGCAGCGCTCTTAACTATACGCCGGAGGGTATGGCAAACGGCTTCAGTTTTGCGTCGATTATGCCTGACTATTCGGTGAGTGGCCTGCCCGAAGTATTTGGGTATATTCTTTCAGCTCTCTTGGGCGTCGCGGTTCTGGTTATTATTTTCAAGGTCGTAAGCAGTCTTGTGAAGGATAAGGCCACAACATAAGATCGGCTTTCCTGTTTACATCGTTCAACGAATAGGATATAATGTCCGCATTGCGGACATTATATCCTATAAAATCTTTTATTGAGGGGAGCATATATATGCCCGAATGGCTGCTGCAAAGTGAGAACTATGCTCCTATATCTGATAAAGATACATTTGTAAACAAAAGTATCCTTTCCTTTTTAAGCCTGCTGTCAAGGGTCCGCGCTCAGAGCGGCTACGAAGAGGACAGGCTTTTCGTTTCTCCTGTTTTCAAGCTTGTTTTCACACTACTGTACATTGTACTGCTGTCGGTTTCCCAAAGCTCCGCCTTTATTTATATGATGATAGTGTACATTGCGCTTGTTCTCTGCGCTTTGCCGGGGAAAGACATTATAAAGGTTCTCCGTGGGAGTATTGTCGCCGCCGTTTTTACGCTGATCATTATGTTGCCTGCGCTTTTTGCGGGAAATATGTATAGCTTTACAATGATACCCGTGAAGGTCTTTGCGACAATTACAGCGGTCAATATCATGTCCTATTCCACCCGCTGGGACCGTCTGATCGGCGCCTTGAAGCGTTTTCACTGCCCTGATCTTTTTATATTCGTTTTCGACATAACCATCAAATACATCGTCATGCTCGGTGAATTTTCACTTGAAATGCTTTATGCACTGAAGCTGCGTTCCGTAGGAAAAAATAAAAGGAAATATGCTTCTCTTGGCGGCATAGGCGGAACCCTTTTCATCAAATCAAAAGAGATGTCCGAGGAAATGTATTCCGCGATGGAATGCCGCGGTTTTACAGGCGAATACAAAATCCGCGACAGGTTCAGGATAAGGCCTGCAGACTGCATTTATATTCTGATTAACGCGGGTATTGTCTACACATTCATATATTTTCAGAGGTTGGCGGGATAATGATAGAACTTATCGACGTAAGCTACTCCTATGAGGGGAACAGGGCGCTGAACAATATCGGCCTGAAAATCGAAAAGGGCCAGTCCGTCTCTCTGCTGGGCCCGAACGGAAGCGGAAAATCGACTCTTTTAAAGCTGATTAACGGCATAATTTTTGCCGGAAGCGGCGTTTACAGGTTTGACGGCGAGGAAATAAACGAAAAGAAGCTCAAGGACGTTAAGTTTTCAAAATCCTTTCACCAGCGGCTTGGCTTTGTCTTTCAGAACTCTGAAACTCAGCTGTTCTGCTCGAACGTATATGACGAAATTGCTTTCGGTCCGAGGCAGATGGGCTTCGATGAAACCGAGGTCGAAGCTCGCGTCAACGACTGCCTGAAAATGCTTAGCATGATGGAATTTAAGCACAGACAGCCGTATCATCTGAGCGGCGGCGAGAAAAAGAAGGTTGCCCTTGCGAGCGTTCTCGCCCTTAATCCTGAGGTCCTCGTTCTCGATGAGCCCATGAACGGGCTTGACCCGAGGACGGAGCGCTGGCTTGCCGAGTTCATACTGAATCTCAATAAAGCGGGCAAAACCATCATCACCTCCACGCACAATCTGGAGCTTGTGCAGGAAATCTCAGGCCGTGCCGTTCTCTTTGACGAGACGCACTCGATCGCCGCCGATCTTCCGACCTATAAGCTTCTGGATGACATAGAGCTTCTTAAGCGCGTAAATCTTGTAGACGAGTACTACCACCGCCATGAGGAGCACGGACACGGCCACTTCCATATCCACAACTATTAACGCAGAATAAGCAGTTTTTTAGAGCCCGAAGGTTTCCGCTTCGGGCTTTTGCTTATGTCCGGACGCCGGGGTCTTCCCTTGCATTTTCAGCCGTTTCATGCTAACATAATTCTATAAATAATCTACGGAGGTCACCATGAATTTTTCTGAAATGTCCTCAGCTTCGTTCTCCGAAGCCCTTGCCTCCAGTGAGCCGGTTCCGGGCGGCGGCGGAGCATCCGCACTTATCGGCGCACTGGGTGCCGCGCTTGCCTCAATGGTCGCAAACCTTACGGCAGGGAAGAAAAAATACGCTGAGTTCGAGCCGGATATACAGCGTATCCTCCTAAAAGCCGAGGAGCTGCGCCGCGCACTTCTCCCGCTCGTCGATGAAGACGCAAAATGCTTCGAGCCGCTTTCGAGGGCCTACGGCCTTTCGAAAGACGATCCAAATCGCGACGCCGTGATGGAGGATGCGCTCAGGCTGGCCTGCACCGCCCCCCTTGCAACTATGAAAACGGCGGCGGATGTCATCGATCTGCACTCTGAGCTTGCTGTCAAAGGCTCTGCCCTTATGATCTCTGATGTCGGTGTCGGCGTATTGTGCAGCAAAACCGCGCTTATGGGCGCAAGCCTGAGCGTTCTGATAAACGCCCGTCTCATGAAGGACCGGGCCTATGCCGGCGCGCTTATGGCCGAGTCCGACGCAATTGTGGATAAATACTCTCATCTTTCCGACAGAGTTTACGCTGAGGTTCTCGAAAAGCTCAGATGAAAGGACATGCTTGAAATGGCAATTGAACTTAAAGGCGCGCCCGCTGCCGCCGCAATAAACGAACGCTCGCAGAATGAATTGAGCGCTTTGACAGCGCTAGGTATCCACCCGACTCTTGCAATCTTGCGTGTCGGCGAACGCGAAGATGATCTGGCATACGAAAACGGCGCCATAAGGCGCTGCGAAAAGGTCGGTGTTGCCGTAAGACAGGTGACTCTTTCAGAAAACACGGCTCAGTGTGAGCTTATGGATAAAATCGACGAGTTAAACCGAGATGCCGCCGTGCACGGCGTACTTGTCCTCATGCCCCTACCGAAGCATCTTGACGGGGAATCAGTGAGACGCGCGCTCTCACCCGATAAGGATGTGGACGGGATAACGGACGGCTCGCTTGCCGGCGTCTTTACAGGCAACGGAAAGGGCTTTGCCCCCTGCACTGCGCAGGCATGTATTGAAATTCTCGACTATTACGGGATCGACTGCAAGGGAAAAAGAGCTGTTGTGATCGGCCGCAGTCTCGTGGTTGGAAAGCCGGTTTCCATGCTCCTGATGGCAAAAAACGCGACCGTAACTATCTGCCATACGCGGACGGTCCATATGCCCTCAGTTACGAAAAATGCCGAAATATTGATTGCCGCGGCCGGTAAGGCGAAGGCGATCGGAGCGGATTACCTTTCAGAAAATCAGGTTGTCGTTGACGTAGGCATTAACTTTCAGGACGGGGCCATGTGCGGCGATGTCGATTACAGCGCTGCTTTCCCTTTGGTTTCGGCCATCACACCCGTACCGGGCGGGGTCGGCACGGTCACGACCTCTGTCCTTGTAAGCCACGTTGTCGAGGCCGCAAAAAGACAAAACAGTAAATAAGCTCAAATGGAAAGAGGGCGCGGTTTTTTAAAACCGCGCCCTCTTTTACTTATTATTTTTTTGCCTTTATAACCTTGAGTCTTACGAATTCCTCGCGTTCCTTTTCCTCAAGCTCTTCGCCGATACGGGCTATGTCCGTATCGAGATTCGGGATAACAATGTTATGCAGGGCGTTTGCCCTCTTCTGCGCCTTTTTTATGAAATAAGCGAGCCTGTATATGCTGTTTTCCAGCTCTGCCATCTCAAGCGTCAGCTCCTTGACCTTCGTAAACTTTTTATACGCGTCATCCAGCTCGGAGGTCGTGCCCAGAAAGCCATACGGCAGAACGCTCGTATCGCTTGGCGTCGAAGTGACGGTCGGCAGCTCAACGCCCATTACGCTGCGGTATCTTACGCGCACTGAATCGTCGGCAGGCATGGCGTCCGCGATTTCCTCGGCCCCGCCCATCGAAATATTCGCAAGACGGATGGAGAGGTAGGCCTCGCTGAAGGTTTCATCGATGCGGCTTTGCAGCTCCGAAGCTCTTTCAATCAGCGACATCATTTCGTGTATCAGGATATTCCGCTTTTTGTCCATCAGGTCAAAGCCGTTTTCCGCAAGCGCCCGCGAGCGTTTTACGGCGATGAGATTTCCCTTTGTCGGCGGCAGATTTGCCATTTTGCCGTTCACCTCCCTGATACGGATTTGGTGTCATCAGAACTTATTTCGTGCCCTTATAGTATTTATCCAGCAACTTGTCGGACAAACGTCCGAGCTCGCTTCTCGGCAGCATGGACAGAAGCTGCCAGCCCAGGTCAAGGGTTTGGTCGAGCGTCCTGTTCTCGCGCTGTCCCTGGGCTATAAATTCATCTTCAAACCGTCTGCCGAACTCGACATAGAGCTTGTCGATGTCCGACAGCTCGTCTTCGCCGATGACGGATGCAAGGCTTCTCGCGTCGGCAACCGCACTGTATGATGCAAAGAGCTGGTTCGAAAGGTCCGCGTGATCCTCTCTCGTATAGCCCTCGCCCGTGCCATCCTTCATGAGCCGGGACAGGGACGGAAGGATAGAGACCGGCGGATAAATGCCCTTCTGCTCAAGATCGCGCGAAAGAACTATCTGGCCCTCTGTAATATATCCCGTTAGGTCGGGTATGGGGTGGCTTATATCATCATTCGGCATGGTGAGTATCGGCACCTGAGTGACACTGCCCTTCTCTCCGCGTATCATGCCCGCGCGCTCATATATAGACGCGAGGTCCGAATACATATAGCTCGGGAAACCCTTTCTGGAAGGTATCTCGCCCTTTGAGGACGAAAACTCGCGCAGAGCCTCGCAGTAGCTCGACATATCCGTGAGGATAACGAGAACATGATAGCCGTGGCGGAAAGCGAGATATTCCGCGGCCGTAAGCGCACAGCGCGGGGCAAGGATTCTTTCAATGATGGGGTCTGACGCCATATTGAGATACATGACCACCCTGCCGAGCGCCCCTGACTCCTGAAAGTCCTTCCTGAAGAATTCGGCAGTGTCGTTCTTGACTCCCATCGCGCAGAAAACTATCGCAAACTGCTCGTCGGAATCCATCGTATGCGCCTGACGCACGATCTGGGCGGCAAGCTCGTTGTGGCTCATACCTGCTCCGGAGAAAATCGGCAGCTTCTGTCCCCTTATAAGGGTCGAAGTCGCATCGATCGAAGATATTCCGGTTAGTATACAGCTTCGCGGATACATGCGGCGGACGGGGTTAATCGCCGAACCGTTTATATCGCGCAGCTCATCCGGAAAAACCTCGCGCAGTCCGTCAAGCGGTTTTCCGGAACCGTCGAAGATACGCCCCAGTATTTCTTTCGAAAGAGGCAGAGTTATAGGCTTTCCGGTGAAATGCGTGTTAACATGCTCCATATCGATGCCGGTCGTACCTTCAAGCACCTGAAGCACGACCCTTTCTCCGTCGATCCTTATGACGCGCCCATATCGGCGCTCTCCGCTGCCAAGCGTTATTTCCGCAAGCTCGTCGTAGGATACGCCCGAAACGCCCTCAAGCGCGATAAGGGAACCCTGCATTTCCGATAATCCCGTGTATTCAATTCTCAAGGTCTGTCACCTTCTTCTATTCGTTTCTCGCAAGAACCTTTGAGACGGCGTCGTCCACAAGCTTTATAAAGTATTCCCTTGTCTGCCCTTCGCCCAGATCGAACTTCATTTTATACAGCGCACTGAAAACCCCCGTTTCGGTCAGCTGGCCGAGAGGAATACTTCTGGCGATGAGCTTTCTGGCTTCGTCATACAGATAGAGTATGACCTTAAGCATAATCATCTGCTTATCCGGAGGCATATAGGTATCCGTTTTATGGAAGGCGTTCTGCTGCAGATAGCCCTGACGTATTACCTTCGCCGTCTCGATTACGAGCTTCTGGTCATCAGGAAGAACATCGGAGCCGATGAGTTTAACTATTTCCATAAGCGAGGATTCCCTGCCCAGAATGTCGAGGATTTGCTGGCGCATTTTTGTAAAGCCTCGTCCGAAGTTATCCTCGTACCAGTCCTTGACATCAAGAAAATACTCAGAATATGATGTCGTCCAGTTTATGGACGGGAAGTGTCTGGCATAAGCAAGGCTGCGATCCAGCGCCCAAAAGGTTCTTATAAACCTTTTTGTGTTCTGGGTCACCGGCTCCGAAAAATCGCCGCCCTGCGGGGATACGGCACCTATAACCGTCACCGAGCCTTCCCGCCCCGAAAGCGTTTCCATGTATCCCGCGCGCTCATAGAAGCCCGCCAGCCGCGACGGAAGGTATGCGGGAAAGCTTTCCTCCGCGGGCATTTCCTCAAGCCGTCCGGAAATCTCACGGAGAGCCTCCGCCCAGCGTGAAGTTGAGTCAGCCATTAGCGCAACATGGTAGCCCATGTCACGGTAATATTCCGCGATCGTCATGCACGTGTATATCGAGGCTACTCGGGCTGCGACAGGCATCTTCGAGGTGTTCGCGATAAGAATCGTTCGCTCCATGAGCAGGCTTCCCGTTTTCGGGTCCTTAAGTTCGGCAAATTCGTCGAGCACCTGAGTCATCTCGTTGCCGCGTTCGCCGCAGCCGAGATAAACGATAATATCGGCATCCGACCACTTGGCAAGCTGGTGCTGAACCATCGTTTTACCGGCGCCGAAGGGACCGGGTATCGCAGCACAGCCGCCCTTCCCGACCGGAAACAGCGTATCTATAACCCTCTGCCCCGTTACAAGCGGCCTTGTTATTGGCAGCCTTTTAGAACAGGGTCTAGGACGTCTGATGGGCCATTCCTGCGCAAGTGTAAGTGGCGTCTTTTTACCGCGCTCATCTACAACGTTAGCAATGACGTCCGTAACCTTATACTGCCCGTCAGGCTTTACATCCGAGAATTTTCCGAAGATTTCAGGCGGGACCATGCTGCGGTGCTCGACCGTATCCGATTCGCGGGTGCGGGCAAAGATCATTCCACCGGCGGCGTCCGCGCCCTCCTTTGCATCTATCTTAACATCCCAGAGCTTTTCGGTGTCAAGAGCGGGAAGAGTGATGCCTTTGGTAATGAAATTGCCCGCACGGTCTGCGACCGCGCGCAGCGGCCTTGCGATGCCGTCATAAATATTTGAGATCATGCCGGGGCCCAGCAGCACGGACATCGGGCTTCCCGTAGGAAAAACTGGCTGGCCTTTCGAAAGCCCCGCGCTCGATTCATACACCTGTACGACGGTAGTGTCACCGTTCGCGCTGACGACCTCGCCGGGAATCCTGTCGTCTCCGACATAGATAAGGCTCATCATCGGCAGGCTTCTGCCTCCGCGGACGGTAACAACAGGGCCGTTGATCCCATATACATAATAACTGTTCGTATCCATTTTTAGAGTCCTCCGTTCGTGGATAATTCACCGGCGCGCCGGAGTATAACAATCAGCTGCCGCGGAAAGTTCTTTCCGGCTATTCATCCATTTTAAGACCGGCGATTTCGGAGAAGTGACCCACCATATCGCCCATGGCGGTGTCGAAGCTCATATCGATGCGCTGTCCCTTGGAATGGCAGACCACACGCAGCCCTCCGAGCGTAAACACCCCTTCACAAAAAGCGAGACTGACTCCCGACGTTGATTTAAGCAGTTCATCCGCGTATTTCATGTCCTCCGGACGCAGAAACACCTCCGCGGACAGGCCGTAGCCCAGAAAGTCAATTGCTTTTTTGAGAAGCGCCTTCAAATGCGGAAGGTAGGCTTCGGAAGCTGTAAAATCGTTGATCCTACATACAACCTGTTTGTGCATCTCGTTCGCCCATGCCTCGCGATATTCAAGGAGGGTGTGCTTATTATTGTTGAGCTTGGCCGAAATTCTTCTTTCCTGTCCTGCACGTATCTCTGCAATCGAGGATTTCTGGTATCTTTCGGCTTCGGCGGCAATCGCCGTCTCGGCGTCCCTGATCATAGCGTTCTGCCTGTCGCGAAGCTCAAAGGTTATCTTGTTAGCCTCGTCCATGGCCTCGGATATGATAGTGTCGGTAAACGCCTCAAGCTTTTTATCTGTATCCTGCATCGGCATAATTTCGCACCTCCTGTGCATGAGAAATAAGCGCGGAAATACTGTTATATCTTGATTCCGATAGCTTCTCTGATGAGAGATGTTATAGAATCTTTGGCGCGGGAGGAGCCCGCGGTACCCGGTATGACAACGAGCAGCGGATTTAAAGAACTGAGCTTAAGCCTCTTTACCGTTTCGGGTATCATCGCGGCGCAGTTCTCGGTTATGAGAAGTACGGCAATCTGCTGGTTTTGCTCGACCTCGTTCATACACGCCTCGGCTTCCTTCCTGTCGGTGGCGAGCTTTCCTTCTATCCCCGAAAGCCGCAGACCCGTCAACACGTCGGGCTCATCGGCAACGGCAAACATGCGCATGACTTTATTCTCCTATACCGCAGATTAAAGCTGAATATAGATCAGGAACGCAATCAGCAGGCCATAAAGCGCAACGCCTTCAGCAAGACCGACGAAAAGAAGCGTTTTACCAAACATGCTGCTGTCTTCCGAAATTGCGCCGAGAGCCGCTGAGGATGCCGCGCCGACGGCAATTCCGCCGCCGATTCCGGATAATCCGACCGCGAGAGCCGCGCCTATATATCCGAGACCCGTACGAAGCGCGTCACCGACACCTGCCGCCGATGTGGCCGCCTCGGCCGCAGTCGCCGCTTCCGCCGACTGTGTAAAGCAGAAGATCGTGCCGAAAAGCAGCAGGAAGAAGAAAGAGCATATGTTGGCAATCAGAGGGGCCTTGCCCGTTTTACCATTTTTTGCGCGGAAATAGATTGCGATGAGCGGAAGTGCAATAACAAGCATAAGCACAAGAGCGTAAAGATAAATTTCCATATTAATGAGCCTCCACAATTACTGTTGTTTATTTATTACAGCCGCCTCACTGTTCCGCGACTTTGTAGTTAATGACCTTCGGACTGAATTTAACTCCCCCGCCCATGTAGAAACGGCCGAACATCTCGTAGTATTCAAGACGCATGACCTGTATGCAGACGAGCACGGTCTCAAGCCCCGCGACGAGAATGTTTCCGAAAACGATACCCGCAATATTAGTGTCTCCCGACAGCAGATATACGACCAGCATCATACCCGCGTGTGAAATGGCGTACGCGCCGATTCGGAGGAACGATATCGTGTTTGATATATAGGAGAGAAGCGTTTCAAACATCTCGAAGAAACCCTCTACAAAAAACATCCCGACAGATTCCGGCTTCCAGTCCTTATCGCCGCTGAGAAGCTTAGACAGAGGCGTAGCGGCAAAAATCAGAAGCAGCGGTAGAATCACTACTCCGATGATATAAGGCGTCGTGAAGATATTCCTTTTCAACACCGCCATGAATGCAACCGCTACCGCGAGCCCTACATAGAATACAAAACCCGCAACACCGTTCGGAGAAAAGAAAATCTTCTGTATATCTCTCTGCCGGATGCCCGTGATAATGTTCATTATCATGCAAACGGTTATCAAAATTACACCCAGGACAACCGCAATAAGCAATATCTGCATCGTGTTGCCGCCTTCAAGAACCTTGAAGCCCCAGGGAAGAATTTTCTCACTTCCGAACACGCTGCCGTAAACCAGCCCGAAGCAGACAGATGACAACCCGCACAGGGAGAGAATTCTTCCAAGCCACGAGCCTTTCTTTTTCCAGAGCAGGAACCCAATAACGGCAAGCACAAAGCCCTGCCCGACATCTCCGAACATGATTCCGAATATTACCGTATAGGTAAGCGCCATAAACAGTCTCGGGTCAAGCTCTCCGGTGGCGGGCAGCCCGTACATTTCAAGGAAGGGCTGATATATATCCGCAAGAAAGCCTCTTTTGAACTTGACGGGAGGCGGATTTTCTCTGATTTCCTTCGGGTCTGTCAGGAAACAGGCGAATCCTTCGAAAGACTCGCATTCCTCAACATATTTTTCCGAAATACGCTTTGGAATCCATCCGATTATATAGAATTTCCCGTGGCGCCGCCCGGCATAGGTCAGAACATCGAAAGAATCACTTTCATATTTCAGCCATGAATAACGAAGAAGCAGCTTTTCGCTCTCGTTCTGCTGCATTGCCGTAAGCTCTTCGTCGATCACCTTGATGCGCTCGGCGGCATCCGACTTTTCCTTTTCAAGCCGCTTCATGACTTCGTTCGCAGTATCCTCAATGTTCCCCTGCACATCGATCCTGATGCGCTCAAAGCCCATTGAAGAGAAAATAGCCTCAATTTTGCCATAAGCCCCGGGTAATGCAAAATATGCCCCATAGACCCAGCGCTCATCTCTTCCGGAGGTAAGAAAATATACATCGGGCCTTTCGTCTATAATCTTGAGACAGTCGCTGTACGATTCTCTCGGCAGTCTTCCGAAGTGAAACTTCAGATACTTCATTATAAAGAGGTCCCGAAGCTCAACATTGAATGCGGCGAAGTGCGAGAGCTGCTCGCAGACAACTTCGTTATTCTTGATCAGGAGAGTCTTTTCTTCCTTTTCCTCTTTTATTTCCGACACTCTGGACGAAAGGGAGTTCAGATAATCCGCCGCTTCTTCGAGCAGCTGTTCGGATTTCGTAAAATCCCTGTAATCTGGTTCCAGGCCCAAAGTCTTCGCTATTTCCTTTGACTTGGCAAGCAAATCTGAATATGGGTTTACCGCGTCGAAAGGAACAAGCTCCTTCACGCCCGACAAAACCTTTATCGCGTTTTCAGGGTGGAATTCCCTGTTTACAATGAGGCTCTTTACCGCGGTATCGACCATTTTTTCCGGTCCAGACAGAGTTACCATGGTCATTGCTTCCACCGACATCGCTGCGGCCTCCTTTCTTCATTCAATAAAGAGTCATATAACATTTTTCGGATCAACACCGACGCTTACGGCTTCGATGACCCTGTTGAGCTTCTTGCATTCAAGCTCCTTCAAAACAAGATATGCCTGCGGAACGCTCAAATCCGCTCCGGCAGTCCTCAGCAGCTTCCGGCAGAACCTTTCCATCGAGTTATAGAAAATGCTTTCTATTTTTCCAATATCCGCACCCTCAAGATACTTCCCGAGCGGCGACCTGCGCAGTATATCCAGCGCTTCGCCTTCGGTTTTCGCTTCCAGCAGCGCGTTTTTCAGCTCCGGCTTCAAATGACAGGTAATAGGAATCAAAAGGTCGTTGGCGCGCTCCATAGAAGAACGAAAGCTTCGCTGAATCCTGATTATTCCTGTGATATTTATGAGATCGGCTTCCAGGCCCAGCGTATCCCTGAGCTTTTCCCTGCCGAGTCCCTTGTACTGTCTGGAGAGATACGAAAAAATTGCCTTATAATATGCGTTTTCCAGGGCCACGCCCGCTTCCCAGTAGTTCGGTTTTCCGGTTTCCGGGTTCGGCTTAAGCTCTGAAAGCGGCTTATAATAAATGCTGTCTTTGACTGCGTTGAGTATTTCCGTCAGGTTTCTGGCGTGTTCGAGCGCATCAATGTCAACAGAGCTGTTTTTCCTCATATAATCCGTAAGGCTAAGAGTTTTCGGTAACGGAGGCGCAGAGCTTTTTTCTTTCAAAGCGTCGAGTATAAAATCGTACTCTGCACGGTAAAGAAAAAACCTCAGATACTTTTTGTCCTCTACCTGCAGGAACTTATAGAGCTTTTCATAATCCTGAAAAACACTCTTGCGGACAGCCGTCTCCAGCATCTTCATGGTCGGGGTCGGCGGTATTTCGGACATGACCCTGCTCCAGCCCTTATGGTTGCGGAGTATAGCGCAGATCTCGGAGACGTTTCTGCATTCGATTAGCCTATGCCAGTCGTCGTCCTTTAGCATCTTTCCATACATCGCCATGACTTTCGCTGAAACCGCGCCGTATTGCATCTGCTGCTTAAGCATCAACATCCACCGCCAGTTTGAATATTTTTTTTACGATGGTTTCCCGCTCCTTGTCGTAGTATGCTTTCAGTGAGGCAAGCTCTGCTTCGAGCTTTTTGTCCAACTCGGCGATCTCGGCGTCCGCACGGGCAGTTTCACTGTTTTTCGCTTCGGCTATCGCCTTATCCGCTTTTTCGAAATACTGTTTGCGCAGCTCCTCGATATGTTCGTTAACATAGCCGTTAAAGTCTTCCTTAAGCTTGCTTGCCTCATCAAATACGGCACGCGCATTGCTCTCCGCTTCAACAATCTTATTCAGTATTTCTATCGGGGTCATACTAATCCCTCTTTCCTGCTATGCTTTAATTAATATTAACACCGGGATTTGGAAAATTAAACGGCACAATATACGAATTATTATACAATATTCTTTGATTTTTCTCCATTTATACAGATAGAGCAGAAAAAAATCATTTTTTGGAAGATTTTTTGCGGCTAACGTTTGCAGGACGAAAAAAATGATTTATAATGAGACTGACCTTTTTAGCCATTTAATGCATAATACTAAGTTTATCAGCATTTTCGAAAGGAAAAGACCATGAAGTATATTCTTGTTATAGGCGACGGTATGGCGGACAATCCCGTTCCTGAACTGAACGGCCGGACGCCTCTTGAGGTTTCGAAAAAACCGTATATTGACCGGCTCGCCGAGCATGGTGTCCTCGGCAGCGTTTTGAATGTGCCCGAGGGCTTTCCGCCCGGAAGCGACACCGCCATAATGTCTATTTTCGGCTGTGACCCGCACTTCTGTTATTCCGGAAGAGCGCCGTTGGAGGCTGCTGCACAGGGCCTTACTCTTGCACCCGGCGACGCGGCATATCGCTGCAACAATGTTACGCTGACGGATGACGAGACTGTCCCCTTTGAAGAAAAGCGTATAATTTCGCATTCCGGCGGCGGACTGTGCGAAAAGCAGGGCGTGGAGCTTGTTGAATACCTTTTCGCGCATCCCGAGTTCAAAGCGCTCTCTGACAAGGCCGGCATGCGCGTCTATCCCACAGAGTCCTACCGCCATATCGCGGTTCAGAAGCAGGCCGATATCAAAGGACTGAAGCTTGCCCCTCCACACGATCATATAGGAGAAAGCGTTTCGGACTGTCTGCCGAAAGGCTGCGCGAACGCTGCCGCGCTGACTGAGCAAATGAAAAAAGCAAACGAGCTTCTGCAGAACCATCCCTTCAACATTTCGCGCAGACGCGAAGGAAAACTCCCCGGCAACGCAATCTGGTTTTGGGCGGAGGGTACGGCTGCTAAGCTTCCGAACTTTAAGGAGCAGTACGGAAAAACAGGTGCTGTCATTTCCGCCGTTCCCCTCTGCCATGGTATCGCAAAGCTCACGGGGCTCGACGTTATAATGGTTGAAGGCGCGACAGGCGAGGTCGAGACGAATTACGAGGGCAAGGTCCAGGCGGCGCTGGACGCTCTTAATACGCATGATTTCGTCGCAGTACATCTGGAGGGTCCCGACGAGTGCACACACTGCGGAGACCTCAAGGGAAAAATCCAGGCGATCGAGTGGCTTGACAGCCGTGTGGTTATGCCCCTTTGTGAGTCGCTGGAGGCTAAGGGCGAAGACTTCCGCATTTTGATTCTGAGCGACCATAAAACGCTGACAAGCAATCGTCAGCACGACGGCGATCCTGTACCATACATTATATACGATAGTAACAACAATACGCAAGCAGGACTTTCATATTCCGAGGCAAACGGGCTGAAAGGCACTTTCCTGTCTGCCGGCATACAGCTCATGCCCTCCCTTTTTGAGCTTAACCGGTCGTAATCCCACGAATTTTCCGCCGAAAGGAGCGTGCTTTATGGAAACGCAGATGGAAAAAGCATACGCAAAACTCAACATTTCACTCGATGTGCTTTCAAAACGAGCCGATGGCTACCATGATATGCGCATGGTCATGCAGTCCGTGTCGCTCTCCGACGATGTTAGCGTGACGCTCCGTGAAGACGGTGCAGTCCGCGCTGCCACAAACCTGCGCTTTCTTCCGTCCGATGACCGAAACATAGCCGTAAAAGCGGCCAAGGCCTTTTTTTCTAGGCTTGGCAGAAATGATTCTGGCGCCGACATCAGCATATTCAAGAGAATACCCGTTTGCTCCGGCATGGGCGGCGGATCATCGGACGGGGCCGCAGTCCTCCGCGCTCTCAACGAGCTTACGGGCAAACCCTTTACAAGGGCCGAGCTGGAAAGTCTCGGTGCTTCCCTTGGGTCGGACGTTCCCTTCTGTGTCGCGGGGGGAACATCTCTTGCTGAAGGAAGGGGAGAAGTGCTATGCGATCTGCCGGCTTTTCCGGACTGCCGCTTTGTTATAGCAAAACCAAGGTTCTCCATCTCTACGCCAGAGCTTTTTTCAAAAATCGACCTTGTATCAGTAAAATATCACCCCGATACGCAGGGCCTTGTGGCTTCGCTGAATAGCGGCGACCTGAAGGGCGTCTGCCGAAGAATGTATAATGTGTTTGAGGATGTCCTGCCGCCAAAGCCGAACGATGTTCCGGTGATAAAAAGCTTTCTGCTTGACAGCGGCGCTCTCGGCGCGGTAATGACCGGAACAGGCTCAGCAGTCTTCGGCATCTTCGATAATGAGGAAAAGGCGCGGCGCGCGTTCAGTCTCCTTTCCGGCCGTTACACGGAAGTTTTTCTGGCCGAACCGCAGGGACCCCTTGCAATTTGATTATTTGGGAAACAATTGTATAATTAACAGGCAAACCGCCAATAATATGTATAATCTTAACGGCAGGCGGTTCCGGTGATTTCTTGGTTAATTTATTCCACGCAGAGTATGTTTTGCAACGATGTAATCGGGAAATATTTAATACCAAACCGGCCCTTTTTCAAAGCGACAGCCGCCTTACCGTTCAATACATAAAGGCGGTTTTTTATGAAGCACATTAAAGTCTGGGAAATATCTCTTCTGGTTGCTCTTTGCATCACTTTCTGCACCGGGCTTTTTGCAAAAGCGGAGCAGAACCGGCTCTCTAGCGAGCTGATACGGCTCCATGTAATAGCTAATTCAGACAGTACGGACGATCAGAGCGCAAAGCTCAAGGTCCGCGACAGCGTTTTAGAAGTTCTAACGCCGATGCTCGAAGGGGCGGGCAGCACCGGTGAAGCGGAAAGCATAATTGAAAGCGCACTGCCTGAGCTCTGCGCGGAGTCCGAAGAAAGCCTGAGAAACAGCGGCAAATACTATTCCGCGAGAGCCGAGATCTGCCGTGAAGTATATCCCACACGAAGCTATGAGGGCTTTGCCCTCCCAGCCGGAGACTACGTCTCTCTAAAAATTATTCTCGGTGAGGGTCAGGGTCACAACTGGTGGTGCGTTGTATTTCCGCCGCTCTGCATGACCGCCGTGGAGGACGAGGATGCGTTTTCAGGACTCTCGGACGAGACGGAAAAGCTCATAAGCTGCGATGAAAGCGAATATCGCGTCAAGTTTCGAATAATCGAGCTGTATGAGCAGCTTAGGCAAGGGTTTAAATAAAAATTGGCCGGGGCCGGTGGTTCGAACCTGGGCATATCAGCTTATCTTCGCCCGAACTTGACAATATCACCAAAGAGTGCTAAAATACTCCTAATCTCCGTGGGGGAGTAGTCAGCGCTTTTTAGCGGTTCAAGTCAACACGCATGGCGGCATATCCGCCTGGCTTGTATTAAATGACCAGACTCATGGATAGGCGCCGCCTGTCCATGGGTCTTTTTTGCAAGAAGCGGCGTTGCCCGGTTTCTATTCTTAATTATTGGAGGCAGATTAATGAAGTATTACAGCAGCGAGGTTGACGACGTTCTTGCGGATGTTGAAAGCACGCGGGATGGCCTTAGCTCGGCGGAAGTCGAGAAGCGGCTCGAGGCAAATGGAAAAAACAAGCTAGCTGAGGGAAAAAAGGATTCTCTTATAAAGCGTTTCTTTAAGCAGATGGCAGACCCGATGATAATAATCCTCATCGTGGCGGCCGTCATCTCCGCCGTCACCTCCTCTTATTCAAACGAAGGGTTCGCGGATGTTTTTATAATTATGTTCGTCGTCATAGTAAACGCCGTTCTTGGCGTTTATCAGGAGAATAAAGCCGAAAAAGCGCTGGAGGCGCTACAGGAAATGGCTTCCGCAACCAGCAAGGTCCTCCGCGACGGCAAAATCGCCGTCATAAAAAGCGAAGATATTGTTGTCGGCGACGTTGTAATCCTCGAGGCGGGAGACGCAGTCCCGGCCGACGGACGCATAATCGAATCCAACAGCATGAAGATCGAAGAAGCCGCTCTGACGGGTGAAAGCGTCCCTGTGGACAAGTTCATCGACCTCATCAATCTCACGGACAGCAGAGACGTTCCACTCGGCGACCGCAAAAATATGGTTTATATGGGCAGCACCGTCGTCTATGGGCGCGGCGCCGCGGTCATAACCGAAGCCGGCATGGATACCGAAATGGGCAAGATCGCAAACGCGCTTGAGAATGCCGAGGAAGGCCTGACGCCTTTGCAGAAAAAGCTCGCACAGCTCAGCAAAATACTCACCTGGCTGGTTCTAGGTATTTGCGCCGTTATCTTTGCTGTCAGTCTCATACGTGAAGGAAGCCTGAATGCCGAAGTGGTTCTAAACAGCTTTATGATTGCCGTAAGCCTTGCCGTCGCCGCGATCCCTGAGGGGCTTGTCGCCGTCGTGACGATAGTGCTGTCCATCGGCGTTACCAACATGAGCAAAAAGAATGCTATTATCCGCAAGCTGACCGCAGTCGAGACCCTAGGCTGTGCGCAGATCATTTGCTCCGACAAAACCGGAACCCTGACTCAGAACAAGATGACCGTTGTCGAGCATTACGGTGAGAACGAAGAGCTGCTCGCAACGGCCATGGCCCTTTGCTGCGACGCGGAGCTTGATACGGACGGGACCGTTACTGGCGAGCCGACCGAAAACGCTCTGGTATACTGGGCCAAATCCATAGGCCTGATGAAATATGACCTTACTGAGGACGAACCCAGAATCGGCGAGGCGCCTTTCGACAGCGTCCGCAAGATGATGAGCACCGTCCACAGGACCGAATCGGCCATAGTACAATACACAAAAGGCGCACCCGATGAGGTCCTCCGCGTCTGCACAACCTATTTTAAGAACGGTAAGGCTGTTCCTCTTACCGATGAGGCAAAAGGCGAAATCCTCGCGGAGAACAAAAGAATGGCAAACAAGGCCTTGCGTGTCCTCGCGGCGGCCCTCAAGCCCTACTCGGCGGAACCCGCAAGCTACAGTCCCGAGGATCTCGAAGCCGAGCTATGCTTCGTCGGCCTCGTCGGAATGATCGATCCCGTTCGTCCTGAGGTCAAGGACGCAATAGAGCAGTGCCGCTCGGCCGGCATACGTCCCATTATGATTACAGGCGACCACATCGACACCGCAAGCGCGATCGCCAGAGAGCTCGGTATACTCGGCGAGCACGATGCCGCGATTTCCGGCTCCCAAATCTCGGAGATGAGCGACGAGGAGTTTGAAAAGCGTTTCCGCGATATTTCGGTATATGCACGCGTCCAGCCGGAACATAAAGTCCGTATTGTCAACGCCTGGCGCAAGGCCGGCTATGTGACCGCCATGACGGGCGACGGAGTCAACGACGCACCCAGTATCAAAAATGCGGATATCGGCGTCGGAATGGGCATCACGGGTACGGACGTCACGAAAAATGTGGCAGACATGGTGCTCGCAGACGACAACTTTGCCACTATTGTCGGTGCAGTCCAGGAAGGCAGAAGAATTTACGACAATATCCGGAAGGCCATTCAGTTCCTTCTCGGATCAAATATGAGCGAGGTCCTGAGCATATTTATTGCGACCTTTTTCGGGTTTACGATTCTTAAGCCCGTCCATCTTCTGTGGATAAATCTTGTTACCGACTGCTTCCCCGCACTGGCACTCGGCCTTGAAGCCGCAGAGCCGGACCTGATGCGCCGCAAGCCCCGCCCGTCGACGGACGGCATATTCTCAGGCGGAGTCGGCGTCGATGTCGCTTATCAGGGCTTTGTCGTCACAGCTTTGACACTTTCGGCATATTTCCTCGGCCATATTATGGAGGGCGGCTCCTGGGCCTCTCTTCAGTCTAACGACGGCATCACGATGGCCTTTTTAACAATGAGCATGGCGGAGATATTCCATAGCTTCAACATGCGCTCTCAGCGCGGCAGCCTGTTTTCGCTCCATTCGCAGAACATGGCCCTCATATTGGCTGCGGCCGCGAGCCTTGTGCTGACGACAACCGTTCTGTATGTCCCCTTCCTTGCAGAAGCGTTCAGCTTTGAGCACATCAGCCTCGCGGAATATCTCGTTGCCCTTGGACTTGCCTTCTGCGTCATCCCGATAGTCGAAGTGGTGAAGTTCTTCCAGCGCAGATTTTCTTCAAATAAAGAAGCGTAATATTAATTATAACTACAAAACACCCGCAGGAAGACCTGCGGGTGTTTTTTTCTCGCCTCTATTGACAATTCAAGAAATCGTGATATTATTATGATATCATTTTCATATGCAATGCTAGGAAAACTACCAAGCTGACAGGAGGAAATAATATGAAGAACACCGAACTATTTACAGAGCAGAAAAAGCTCAGTGCGCCAAGCGGAATGGCTATACTTATAATAAACACTCTGGTTATCATTGCTTGCATAGCGGGACTTGTTATCGGAGCGGAGAAAGGTGAAGGCGGAAGCGGACTCGGAATAGCTCTTGCGGTCATCTGCGGAATATTGGCCTTCATCGTCTGCCCCATCCTGTATGCCGGCCTTAAGGTACTCAAGCCCAACGAGGCACTTGTCCTGACCCTTTTCGGAAAATACTATGGCACGCTAGAGGGCGCCGGCTTCTATTTCGTAAATCCCTTTGTTGCCGCTGTCAATCCCACAAAAGCAAGCTCTGCGGAAACTGCCCAGAAGCAGAAAAAGCGGGCCGAAACACCTGAGAAAGCCGATACCGCCTCCGGTAAAGCGGTATCTCTCAAGGTAATGACGCTTAACAACGAACGTCAGAAGGTCAACGACAAGCTCGGCAACCCTATCGAGATTGGCGTCGTCGTGATCTGGCGCGTTGTAAATCCCTCGAAGGCTGTTTTCAATGTCGACAACTACATAGAGTTTCTCTCAATTCAGGCAGACAGCTCTCTGCGCAACATTGTCCGCCTTTATCCTTACGATATATGGGATGAGGATGAATCGGCCGATGAGCTTTCTCTGCGCGGAAGCAGTCAGGAGGTGGCGATGAAGCTCCGTGACGAGCTGCAAACCAAGGTTTCGGACGCTGGACTTGAAATTGTCGAAACCCGCATAACTCATTTGGCTTATTCCCCGGAAATCGCGGCAGCGATGCTCCAGCGTCAGCAGGCAAGCGCGATAATCGACGCCCGCAAGCTGATAGTAGAGGGCGCCGTCGGCATGGTGCAGATGGCTCTGACTAAGCTGAGCGAGAATGAAATTGTCGAGCTTGACGACGAGCGCAAGGCTGCGATGGTGTCAAATCTTCTCGTCGTGCTCTGCGGCAGCAAGGAAGCTCAGCCGGTCGTCAACAGCGGTTCCATCTATTAAGCGCCATGGATAAGAACGAAAAATCAAAAAAGCAGGTTCCCCTGCGTCTTTCGCCCGCTTTATATGACAGGATTGCAGCTTGGGCAGAAGATGATTTTCGCTCTGTCAACGGGCAAATCGAGTTCCTTCTTACCGAAAGCGTAAAAAAGCGCTACGGTAGGAACGCTTTGAACAACGACGAAGAAGAAAAAACGAAATAGCTTTCCTCATAAAAAAACGCCGCACCTTCGGGTGCGGCGTCAAAAATAATATTATTTATTCAAGCTGTCTATCACTTTTTGCGCCTTTTCTGAGTTAGCCGACACTATATAGAACACATACAGCCCGTCCTTTTTTACAATCGCGTCGTCCAGCTTCGGCGGTTCAGCGGGCGCATAGGATTCATATATTGTCTTCTGAGTCTCGATTCTCTTGTCGGCATTTGCCTTCAGCTTTGAAGCGGCTTCCTCTCCGGAGCACTTGAAAAGAGCAATTTCCTCCGTTGTGGCACCCGTCGAGCAGTATACCACACAATCCGTGACATCGGAGTCCTCAAATCCATAGAACGAAGCGGCGATTTCCTTTGTTACTGGACTGAGGAAATCGGAAAACGCTCCGCTTTCCTGAAGCTGCGTCGCCAGCGCCGCCAAATCATATTCGGCGGGCACAGTCTTTCGACCGCAACCCGTAAAAACAGCAAAAATCATGCAAAAAGTTATCAGAATCAAACTCAACTTTTTCATAAACCAACCTCTATTTTCCACTAAGCATAGTGCGTTTTCACATAGTCGAGCCATGTCTGATAGACCTTTGCGGAAAAATGGACTCCGTCCGTTGTTTCGTTTGCCGGCAGATATCCGTCCGATCCAGCGAGCGCCGATACGAGATCCATATAGTAACAGCTTTTATCCGCGGCAAGCTGCCTGAGCGCCGTGTTGTACTCGGTAATGCGTGTCATATTAAATGTTGTGCTGCTGTTAGACTTTGCTTCACTGACCGGGGTAATGCCCATAATATATATGTCACAGTCTGGCTGTGCCGTAATTATTGTGTCAAGCATGGCGCTGTAATAATCAATGAAGGTCTGTACGTCAAATCCAATTTCATTTATGCCCAGAAGTATATATATTTTGCCGTAAGGCTTCTGGGTCACACCGTCCACGATCGTACCGGCATTGCCGTTGTCAAGCGTGATGCAGGCTTTGCTGGTCGCCGCGACTACAGTCATGCTTGTCGCGGCATAATAGTCACAGGTCGTAAGCCCTGAGAAGAGACGAAACCCATCCATAAGTGAATTGCCCATAAACGCTGCATCCTCGAAAAACGAGTCGTCAACCGGATCGTGCGCCTCAAGGTCCGGTCCCGCGGCTACGGGTTCGGACGGCGTTGGCGACGGGGCCTCGCTCTGGCCCGCCGGAGTCTCCGCAACGGACGGCGGTACCGCCGTCTCCTCCGAAACAGCGGAGCTGTTATCTGGAGCCGGCGTTTCTTGAGCGTTACCGGACTTTTTGCCGAAATAAACCACCAAAATAATAATGGCTATTAAAACGGCAAAAAAAACGATCTGTATTCCTTTGTTTTTTCTATTTGAACGAGTCACAGCTATTGCATCCCTTTATGTAATTGTCACATTATGTCTACCTTGTCAACTAAATATATTATAGACAGGCACTTTTCAATATGCAAGAATTATTTTTTAATTTTCGACTTTATTTTAACGTCCAAAGGCGTAAAAAGCTTCTGCCAATCCACTTGCGAAAAATTCGTCCGAAAAGATATTATCAGTATTTCTATACACTAGGTATTCCAAGTTTTTCAGCACTTATGAAATAATATATTAATTAGTCGAGCTTAGCAAGTTAATATTGCAGATCGGCGATATAATCATTCAAAACGGCTCAAGTTTCGGAAACAATTGACCCTTTTATTGTTTAATGATATAATTCTTCGAATAACTGATTTATCAGGCATATTTTTGCGAGGATTAAATATGTGGATCTCTGACCGATGGAAAGACTATGAACTTATCGACTGCTCGGACGGACAGCGGCTTGAGCGCTGGGGCAGTCAAATACTCGTGCGTCCCGACCCTCAGGCCATCTGGTCAACGCCACGCACCAACCCAGCATGGAACAGACCTTCGGCAAAATACAGCCGCAGCTCAGAAGGCGGCGGACACTGGGAAAAAAACAGTCTCCCTGAAAGCTGGAGGGTCCGTTACGGCGAGCTCACCTTCAACATCAAGCCGATGAATTTCAAGCATACGGGAATTTTCCCGGAACAGGCTTCAAACTGGGATTTTGCCATGGACACGGTCAGGAAGGCGGAACGGCCCATCAGCGTCCTGAACCTTTTTGCTTATACGGGCGCAGCAACGCTCGCCTGCGCAAAAGCCGGCGCCTCAGTCTGCCATGTGGACGCGGCGAAGGGAATGGTCTCATGGGCCAAAGATAACGCCGCCGCCTCAGGTCTTGACCGCGCACCGATACGCTGGATTGTGGATGACTGCATAAAGTTCGTTGAGCGTGAGATACGCCGGGGAAAGCGCTATGACGCGATAATCATGGACCCCCCATCGTACGGGCGGGGGCCGGGAGGCGAGACCTGGAAGCTTGAGGAAAACCTCTGGGATTTCATCTGTCTCTGCGCTGGCGCGCTGTCGGACGATCCCCTGTTCGTCATTATAAATTCCTATACGACGGGACTCTCCCCTTCGGTTCTCACATATATCTCGGAAAGTATATTTACAAAGAAATTCGGCGGGCAAAGCGAAAGCCGCGAGCTTGGGCTTCCCGTTTCCGAAACGGGGCTGGTGCTGCCCTGCGGAGCCAGCTGCCACTGGCTGGCAAAGCAAAGGAATTGATTATGAGTTCTATTATACAAGTCAAAGACGTCGTTTTTCGTTACGAGGGTGAAGAAGAGACGGTGCTTGACAAAACGTCGCTCGAAATCGAAGAGGGTACCTTCGTCGTCATTCTCGGTCATAACGGCTCTGGAAAGTCAACGCTTGCAAAGCATCTTAACGGCATCCTGACGCCCTGTGAGGGCTGTGGGCTTGTCGACGGCATGGATACGAGAGACTATGAAAAGCTCCTCGATATCAGGCGCACCGTAGGCACGGTCTTTCAGAACCCAGACAACCAGATGGTCGCATCGGTCGTCGAGGACGACGTGGCCTTTGCGCCTGAAAACTTGGGGCTGCCCCCCGAGGATATCCGCGCCAGAGTCGACGAGGCGCTCAGGCTCGTCGATATGTACGAATACCGCCTGCATTCACCTCATCTGCTTTCAGGCGGCCAGAAGCAGCGCGTAGCCATTGCGGGAGTCATCGCCATGCGTCCGCGCTGCATTGTTCTGGACGAGCCGACAGCCATGCTCGACCCACGTGGACGGCGTGAGGTCATCGAAACGATAAAGCGTCTTTGCCGCCTAAGCGGCATAACGATAGTCCTTATTACTCATCACATGAACGAGGCGATTGACGCTGATCGCGTATTTGTCATGTCAAACGGGCGGGTCGTAAGCGAAGGCACACCTAAAGAAGTTTTTTCGAATGTTCAGGCGCTCAAATCCGAGGGGCTGACGGTCCCCGACACCGCGGAGCTTCTCTATGAGCTGGAGCTTGCGGGCTTTGAGTTTCCTGAAGGCACTCTTACTGTCGAGGAATGCGCGCAGGCGATATCGTCCGCTCTGAAATAACGACCCGTTAAATGAACAACCGGAAGCATTAGGCTTGAAATGCCGCTCCCGGTCAGAGGAAAGTATAAAATGCCTATCATAAAGACAGAAGCGCTTACACACGTTTACGGTGCGGGAACTCCCTTTGAAAGCGTGGCGCTCGAAAATGTGAATATAGAGATCGCTCAGGGGGAATTTGTGGGGCTAATCGGGCACACCGGCTCAGGAAAATCCACCTTTGTTCAGCACCTGAACGGGCTTTTGCTTCCGACCGGCGGCAGGGTGCTTATGGACGGAGCAGATATAAATTCTTCAAAGAAGCTCCGCCATGACATCCGTTTCAAAATCGGGCTTGTGTTTCAATATCCCGAGTATCAGCTTTTCGAGGAAACGGTTTATAAAGATATTTCCTTCGGACCGCGTAACATGAAGCTTTCCAAAAGCGAAATTGACGAAAGAGTCCGCGAGGCGGCGGGCTTTGTCGGCGTACCCGAGTCGCTCTTTGACAAATCTCCTCTTGAAATTTCCGGGGGGCAGAAGCGAAGGGCCGCGATTGCAGGTGTCATAGCCATGCGTCCCGATGTGCTTGTTCTGGACGAGCCTACGGCGGGCCTTGACCCCGAGGGCTGCGAAAGCATCCTGAACAACATCTCCGATTACCGCAAGGCGACCGGAGCGACCATAATACTAGTTTCTCACAGTATGGAGGATATCGCAAGAATTGCCGGAAGGCTGATTGTTTTTGACGGCGGCCATATCGTCATGGACGGAGCTCCCGTGAAAATATTCTCGCAGGCGGACAGGCTGCGGGGCATCGGGCTCGACGTCCCCGTAGTAACGGATATAGCAACGAGGCTTCGCGAGCTTAATGTCGATGTTCCCGAATGCTGCTATACCGTTTCTCAGCTTCGTGACGCAATATTCGCCCTGAAAAAGGGGGACTCGTCATGCTGAAGGATATCACGCTCGGCCAGTATTTTCCCGGAAACAGCTTTATACACAGGCTTGATCCCCGCACGAAGCTAATATGCACTATTATATACATCGCGGCGCTTTTCGCTGCGAAGTCCTATGTGACTTACGGTATACTTTTTATAATACTCTGCCTTTCCGTTGCGGTATCAAAAATCAGACCCGCCGCGCTTTTAAAAGGGCTCAAGCCGCTTGCGCTGATAATTATCTTCACCGCCGTACTGAATCTTTTTTACATCAAGGGCGGCAGAGAGCTTTTAAGCTTCTGGACTCTGTCAATAACAACAGAGGGCATCAAAACGGCGTTTTTTATGGTTATTCGTATAATGATGCTCATAACCGGTACCTTCCTTCTGACCTACACCACGACTCCAATGGCGCTGACGGACGGACTGGAGCTTATTATGAACCCCTTGAAAAAAATTAGGGTCCCTGTGCACGAGTTTTCGATGATGATGAGTATTGCTCTAAGATTTATTCCCACTCTGATCGAAGAAGCGGACAAAATAACCAACGCACAGAAGGCTCGCGGAGCCGACTTTGAAAACGGAAAGCTCACCGAAAGGGCCAAAGCACTTCTGCCTCTGCTTGTTCCCCTGTTCGTCAGCGCTTTCCGCCGGGCGGACGAGCTTGCTGTCGCCATGGAATCCCGCTGCTACCACGGCGGCGAGGGGCGTACCAGGATGAAAAAGCTCAGCATGAGGGCTTCCGACTATGTCACCGCGCTCTCGTCGCTTGTTTTTCTCGCCGGCATAATCTTTCTTGCCCGGGAAGGGCTCTGAGAGGACGGTAACGTATGAGAAATATTGCCCTAAGGCTTTCATACGACGGGACAGCTTATCACGGCTGGCAGGTTCAGAAAAACGACATTACCGTCGCGGAAACTCTTGAAAAGGCGCTTTCAGAGATCTGCGGGCATCCTGTCAAAGCTGTCGGCTGCGGAAGAACCGATGCCGGTGTTCACGCTCTGCGCTACTGCGCGAATTTCAAAACAGAATCTAAGATACCGACCGATCGCTTTCCTCTCGCCGTCAACGCGCTTTTGCCTTATGACATTGCCGCGGTCGATGCGGTCGAGGCCCCTGAAAATTTCAATTCCATACTTTCCTGTATAAAAAAAGAATACGTATACAAGCTTTTTAATTCACGCATCCGCGACCCTTTTTTCATGAACCGAGTCTGCTTTTTCCCCTCGATTCTTGACCTCGGCAGCATGAAAGCCGCGGCGGGCTTTTTTGAGGGGACGCATGATTTCAAAGCGGTGCGCAGCCTTGGAACCGAAACAAGGACTACCGTCCGAACCGTATACTGGTGTGAGATCGAAAAAGCGGGCGACATGGTGTCGCTGCGCATCTGCGCGGACGGCTTTCTTTACAACATGGTTCGTGCCATTATGGGAACCATCGTTTACGCGGGACTCGGAAAAATCGCGCCCGACGATATCCCCGGGCTTCTGAACGGTGGCGACCGCCGGCTTGCCGGCCCGACTATGCCTCCGCAGGGGCTTTATATGTCCCGCGTCTGGTATGACGGCGCTGTGGGAGAAATGATGGCACGCTAAGTTCGCCGCCAATTACAATTAACAAATAATCTATACATTTTTCAGAGATTATGCTATAATGACAGCGTCATTTTCCATCATGACAGCTTTGTCTGGAGTTTTTATATGGTGCGTGACAACAACACAAAACAGAATAGCACTCATAAAATATCTGCCGTGATTCTGACTCTTCTTGTTGTAACACTTGCGGTCATCGTGTTTCTTTACAGGGACCGGTTCGTACCGTCCTCCCTGTCTGAGGATTCGGAAGACCTTGCCGACATGGTTTCATCAAATCAGCCCTTTACATACGAGACCGGCTCCAAGCAAATGTTCGCGCTTATGGGCAGCAAGCTTGCCGTCGCATCGTCCACGGGGCTTCAACTTCTTGACGAGGACGGAGAAACCATTTCCCGCGAGGTTTTTTCAATGACGAATCCCGCGGTCTGTACAAGTGAAAGCACATGCGCCTTTTATGACGTTGGTGGCTATTCCCTCCGTATTTACAAGGACGGAGAATTCAAGAATATGGACCGCGAAACCGCGGTCACCTCCGTCTCCGTCAACAGCTCCGGCTGGTACGCCGTTGCCGGCTTTGATCCCGGCTACAAGGGCAGCGTCGAGATCTATGATGCGGCTCTTAAGCCCGTATATGAATGGTATTCGGGTTCCGGCTATATAATCGATGCAGCTGTTTCGCCGGACTGCACTATGCTCGCCGTTCTCTGCGTTGAATCCTCCGGAAGCGTCGTTCATATCTTTAAAATGAACGACGAAGACGAATACGCCTCAGTCTCTATACCCGACGAGCTTGCCTTCAAACTTAGCTTTGAGGAAGGCGGAAATTTTTGCGTTATCTCCGAAAATTCAATTCACTTCTACAGTACGAGCGGAAACGAGCTCTCAAATTATAGTTTTGGCGACGATTACCTTGCCGACTATGAACTAAACGAAAAATGCTGGGCTGTCGTACTAAGCAAGTACGTTTCCGGAAGCGACGTGACGCTTTTAAGCTTTGGAAGCAGCGGCAAGCAGGAGGGTTCGTCCCCTCTGCCGTCTGAACCAACGGCGCTTGCCTCACAGGGCGGAAAGCTTCTCGTCCTCTGTTCATCCGATATTTCCCTTTATTCCCGCGACCTTCGCCTGCAGAAGCAGAACCATGTTGTTCCGGGCTTCATTTCGGCCGTTTTGCTGCCGAGAGACAGTGTAATTCTTCTTTCCTCTCATTACGGAGAAAAGTGTGAATTTCGCTGACAGGTGTTTTCTCTGACCGCGCGCCCAGAAAAATCAAATAAAGCGCGGTCGGAAAACTCTCCCGCGCAACGTGAGGTAAGGTATGAGATTTTTATTTGAAGCAGTTTTGCTTTGCATAATCGCTTTCTGCGCATGGAACGGCTATAAAAAGGGTCTTGTGATGTGCATAGGAACCATACTTGCAATAATAATATCTCTATATGTGGGTGATCTTCTCGGCGACACTTTCTCTTCCGAAGTACAGCCGGTGCTCCGTCCTTTCGTCAGCGGATATATGAACGGCACGGAAGGCATAATAACCGAAAACGCAAATGAGCTTCTCGGTACTGCAAACGCTGGTCTTTCCGTCGACGAGGCTCTTGCGGTGAATCCGGACATAAGGCGCGAGCTTTGTATCAAAAGCTACGAAAATGTCGGCATATACAGCTCCGCCGCGGAGAAGATGGCGGACGAAGCAATAGCTCTTTCAGAGCAAAACGGAGACCCTCTCGCCACCTCGATTGTGGATGCTATGTGCCGTAATCTTTCATATTCTTTGATTTTTATATTATTTTTTCTTATCACTGTGATAATAATTACAGTGATAGGGAATCTTTTCAATCTCAGCTTCAGGATTCCTGGCAAAGAAAAACTCAATACTATCGGGGGCGCCGTAGCCGGAGCCGTGATAGGAATGCTCATATGCATGATTATTACATGGGTGCTTAAATTTTTAGGCGCTGTGCTTCCGGAGGAAGAAATGCGCCGTACACTTCTGACCGCCCTGTTTTTGAAAGTCAACCTCTTATCTGCGGTTCTGACGATATAGTCAAAAACCAACCGCTAACCTTTTCAAGGAGAATTTATTTATGCAGCCTACCGTTTGCGCTCGTTGTAAAAAAAATATGGCCGTTATTTTCATATCCAAAATAGAAAACGGAGAGACTGTCAACGAGGGTCTCTGCCTTAAGTGCGCCCGTGAGCTCCATATCAAGCCCGTTGACGACATAATGGCCAAGATGGGTATTTCGGACGATGACCTCGATACGATTACAAACGAAATGTCCGCGGTTATCGGTGGTGCGGATTCCACGCCGGAGCCTGAAAACGACGACATTCAGGACGACGAACCGGGAAAAACGGCCACCTTCCCCTATCTGAACAGGCTTTTCGGGGCGGACAGCATGTTTAATCCCATGAACTCTTCCTACCCCCAGCCTCCCCAGTCTCCTCAGCCTTATGAGAATCGCTCAGGCAAAAGCGACACCAAGGAGTCGTATGTACGAAATAACTCTAAGCTCAAGTTTCTGAACAATTATTGCATAAATCTCACCGAACGCGCGAGCGAAGGCCTTCTGGACAATATGATTGGCCGGGAGGAAGAGCTTGAGCGCGTAATTCAGATATTGAATCGCCGGCAGAAGAATAACCCCTGCCTTATCGGTGAGCCCGGCGTGGGCAAAACCGCTATTGCCGAGGGGCTTGCTCAGCGCATTAGCGATGGAAAGGTTCCCTATAAGCTCCGCGATAAGGAGGTCATGCTTCTCGACCTTACGGCTCTTGTGGCCGGAACTCAGTTCCGCGGCCAGTTCGAAAGCCGGATGAAAGGCCTTATTGAAGAGATACGCAAGCAGGGCAACATTATTCTCGTAATAGACGAAGTGCACAACATAGTAGGCGCGGGTGACGCCGAAGGCAGCATGAACGCCGCGAACATCCTCAAGCCCGCCCTTTCAAGAGGTGAAATTCAGGTTATCGGCGCTACAACCTTTACCGAATACCGCAAGCACATTGAAAAGGACTCTGCGCTCGAACGGCGCTTCCAACCGGTCATTGTAACCGAACCCTCCATAGAAGACAGCTATAAAATAATAAAGGGCATAGCCCATTACTATGAGGACTACCACGGGGTAACTATTCCTGACGAAATGTGCCGCAAGGCTGTGGTGATGAGCGAGCGCTATATAACCGACCGCTACCTGCCAGACAAGGCCATAGACCTTATCGACGAGGCCTGTTCGGACGTTAACCTCAAAAGCCCTTCCATAGAGCGTATGGCTGCCATAAGCAAGGAGCTGGCCGATCTTGACAAGGAACGTGAACTTCTACTCGCAGACAGCGGAAGCGACGGCAATTTTGCAAGACTTGCCGAAATCCGCAGTCTTTGCCTTCAGCTTACCGATGAGCAGATGCGCCTTCGCGCGAAGGGGAAGCCCGTCCTGACGGAAGAAAACCTTGCCCGCGTCATTGAGCTGTGGACGAAGATTCCGGCGAGCAGCATTCGCGAGGACGAGTTCGAAAAGCTTTCCGCGCTGCACACGCGCCTTAAAGCACACATTATTGGCCAGGATGAAGCCGTGGACACAGTATGTGCCGCCATCAAGCGCAACCGTATCGGCCTTTCGGCAAAGCATAAGCCTGTCAGCTTCATTTTTGTCGGCAGTACGGGTGTCGGTAAAACCGAGCTTGTCAAGCGTCTTGCCGAGGACCTTTTCAACACCCCGGAATCGCTCATCCGCCTTGACATGTCCGAATTTATGGAAAAGCACTCTGTCTCGCGTATCATCGGCTCCCCTCCGGGCTATGTCGGCTATGATGAGGCGGGCCAGCTGACCGAAAAAATACGCCGCAAACCCTACTCAGTAGTTCTCTTCGACGAAATTGAGAAAGCCCATCCTGACGTTATGAACGTGCTCTTGCAGATACTTGACGACGGGCGAATAACTGACGCGCAGGGCAGGACGGTTAATTTTGAAAACACCGTTATTATTATGACCACAAATGCCGGCAGCGACAGAAAAGACGGCAAGGTCGGCTTCGGCGGTTCCGTTTCAGACCTTGGAAAAGACAGGGCAATGAAGGCTCTTAAGGATTTTCTGCGCCCCGAATTCATTAACCGTATCGACGAAATTGTATGCTTCAACAGCCTCAGCGAGGAGAACTTCCGCGGCATAGCTAGGCTTATGATGGAAGAACTTCGCGATGCTATGGCGGAAAAGAGCGTTAAGCTTGCCTATGACGACGCTCTCATCGAATACCTCGCCAAAAAGAGCTACTCCCTCACCTATGGTGCGCGAAATCTCCGCCGGCTCATTCAGAAGGAGATCGAGGATGCAATAGCAACCGAGGTAGTCGACCACTGTCAGGGAAAGATCTCGGAAATCTCGATAACCGTTGCTGACGATAAACCGAAGATTACCGCAGGCTGATTAATAGAATCAAAAGGGTCCGGCTAAAAAAGCCGGACCCTTTTATTCGCGCGGGATTTCCGCTATTTGTAATAGTCCAGTGCCGCAAGGTCAGTAATAATCGCAGCGCAGGAACCGTTTTCGAGTGCCTTGAAGCACGCCTCCGTTCCACCGGGTATTTTGACTATGTATTCCGGTTTTTCGCTCAGAGTCTTACTGCTGTCCAGAACGGCGTTGAAGTAGGCGTTTTCGCTGAGCGTCAGCGTCTTGCCAGAAAGTGAGCCTATGCTCCGGACACCGGAACCGGTAAGCGACGCGAGAACTATCGTGTTTTGCAGATAGACGGGAGACTGATTTATTCCGGTCTGGTTTTCGTCATAGGCATATCCTCCCCAGACACAGTCCACGTTTCCGGAATTCAGCTCAACCAGCGCCTGCGAAACGTCTATTGGCAAAAATTTTGCCTTCCAGCCCAGCTGCTTGCATACTTCCCTTGCGAGATCAACATCAAATCCCGTCGCCATACCTCCGTCGGTTTTTCCCGAAAAAGGCAGGCGGCCCTCGTCATAGCCAATAATGAAGGTGCGCTCTTCAGGCTTCTCTTCAAGCTTGTCGAGGGCTTTTTCATCGCCCTTGAGCAGGGATACGTCCTCCCCAAACCACTTTAAGGACAGTTCGGAAATCTTGCCCGAGGACTGAAGGACCTGAAGCGCCGATATGACCGCGTCGCCGGCCTTATCATCCAACCTGAAAGCGACGCAGAATTCCTGCTGCGCGAGCTTGTCGGCAACGCGGTATTCGCCGCTGCCGCCGATTCCGCAGGCAGTCATTGATATTAGGAGAACTACTGAAAGTAAAAACGCGATAGCGCGTGTTGTTTTCTTCATATACACCACCGGACTGTAGGACATAATTCGCCCGTTTTCGTCATTAGTTTTGCGGTATCATTCCGCTTATAAAAATGGCGCGGCCCTTATTCCGCCCCTTCGGAGCCGATAGCCACTCAATCTGAAGCTCTAAAACCATGATATATATTATTATAGGTCTCTGAACAATTCAAGTGCAATTTGTAAACTATTGTAACTAAAATATGGAGGAACTTTTGTAAGTTCCTCCATGATACATTTTTTCTTCGCAGTTTTATTGTTCCTCCGAATATCTTGCCAGAAATTGTCTTGTGCGATCCTCCTTGGGATTGACAAGCACTTCACCGGGAGGCCCCTGTTCGACGACAACTCCGCCGTCCATAAAAATGACCCTGTCCGCTACGGCGCGGGCAAACGCCATCTCATGGGTAACTATCACCATCGTCATATGTTCTTCTGCAAGTCTTCGTATAACCTTGAGCACCTCTCCGGTAAGCTCCGGGTCAAGCGCGCTTGTCGGTTCATCGAAAAACAATATCTGAGGTTCCATTGCGAGTGCGCGGACGATTGAAACGCGCTGCTGCTGCCCTCCGGAGAGCTGGAAGGGGTAATAGTTCTCCTTGTCCTCAAGACCCATTTTTGAGAGCAGTTCTCTTGCCTTTTTTATAGTTTCGGCTTTACCGCGCTTTTGTACGCTTATAGGCGCATCCGTCACGTTTTTCAGAACCGTGTAATGAGGAAAAAGGTTGAAGCTCTGAAAAACCAGGCCGAAATAGGATCGTATGCGACTCAGCTCGGCTTTTGAAGCGTATTCCGCCCTGCCGCTGTCTCCTGTGTCCGCTGCTGTCTCTCCCAGATAGCCCAGATAACCGGAATCCAGCGTTTCGAGAAGGGTCGCGCAGCGCAGCAGCGTCGATTTTCCGCTGCCAGAGGGTCCGATAACCGCAAGGACCTCGCCTTTTCTCACAGTAAGGGATATGTCTCTGAGCACTTCAAGTTCGTCGAAGCTCTTTTTGGCATTGCGGATGTCCAGAATGATATTCTCGTCCATGCTTATCCCCTCCCTTACTGGTAATATGAAACGCTTTTTTCTGCTTTTTCCATCGTCATCGCGACAATGAGATTGAATACATAGTAAAAGACAGCGGCACCGACAAAGGGCATTACCGAGCTTTCCTTAGCGGCAATCTGCTTTGCCACAGTGAACATTTCCGCATATGCAACCACAAAGGCGAGCGACGTGTCCTTAACAAGTGTTATTACCTCGTTCGTCACGGCGGGCAGTATGCGCTTAATGACCTGGGGCAGTATTATTTTGACAAATGTCTGGGCCTTGCTATAGCCCAAAACCTCCGCGGCTTCATATTGCCCTTTTGACATTGACTCAATGCCTCCTCGATAAATCTCGGCAAAGTACGCCGCATAATTGATCACGAAGGCGATTATAACAGCATAGAAATTATATTCCAGCGAAATTTTAATGCCAAAAATAAACCACGGCCCGAAATATACTACCATAAGCTGAAGCATAAGCGGCGTTCCGCGCATAATTGAGATATATATCTTCACAATAAGCTGCACCGGCTTAAAGCCCGCTACTTTTCGGAGAAACGCGCTTTTTGAGTACTCCAGGCAGGCAAAGGGTGCCCATTTGGACATGCGTCCGAACGATACCAGAAGCCCCAGCGGAAGTGAAAATACCAGAGTCAGGCCGAAAATCATCACGCTTCTCAGCATACCCTCGCCGAGTCTCAGCAGCATTACGGTAATATCCAATACAATTTCCTCCGTTAAAGAAAGTAAAGAAAGCTATAAAACAGGGCAACGCGGGCGGAAAAAACTTTCCGCCCACGACTTATACAAATATATGATTCCCGAAGCAGGTGCCGCGCTTATTTGCCCAGACAGACGGCCTCGTCAAGTCCCCATGTTTTTGCGATTTCCATAAACTTGCCGTCCGCGACCATTTCATCCAGAGTCTTTTGGACCTGATCGCGAAGCTCGGTGTTTCCAAGCTTGAAGCCTACGCCATATTGCTCTTCCGAAATCGACTCGTCAAGCATTATGTACTTACCGCCGCGCTGAGCGATCTCGTACTGGGCTACGCCGATGTCAAGCGCAATAGCATCCGCCGCGCCGGATTCGAGCGACATGAACGCGGTCAGATAGTCAGGGACCTCAGTGAGGTTTGCAAAGCTTGCCGCTAAATCAAGGTTTTTCTGGTTTTCCTCATCCGTCAGCGCCGCGAGCGCCGAGGAATCAGACTGAACGAGGACATTCTTACCGGCTAGACCCGCGAGGTCCAGGATGCCGGAATCCTCCGCGACGACTATGACCTGAGAGTTATCGACATAGGCTTCCGTCCACTCGTATTTATCCTCGCGTCCGTTTATCGTAAAGCCATTCCATATGCAGTCTATCGTACCGCTGTCAAGCTCCATATCCTTGCTGTCCCAGTCGATGGGCTTTTTCACAAGCTCCCAGCCGTTTCTTGCGCAGACCTCGGCCGCGAGGTCAAGATCGAAACCGACGTATTCGCCATTATCGTCTGTATAGC
>JAYFQM010000118.1:0-2868 GCA_034927185.1 Oscillospiraceae bacterium
GAGCCTCTCCGGTGAGCGCCGCCGTGTTGACCGAGGTCGCACCCTCTGTTATTATTGCGTCCAGTGGTATTTTTTCAGAGGGCTTTATGATAATAGTGTCACCTACCCGGACCTCCTCCGGTGATACTCTCTTTTCCTCTCCGTCTCTTATTACGACCGCATAATCGGGCCTTATATCCATGAGAGCCGCGATCGATGCCCGGCTTTTTCCTGATGCATAATCCTCGAACAGCTCTCCAACCGTATAGAACAGCATGACTGCAACCGCTTCGGGGTATTCGCCTATGCAGATGGCTCCGATTGATGCCACGCCCATCAGGAAGTTCTCATCGAAAATTTCCCTGTGCAGGATATTCCGGGCAGCCGACCATAGCACTTCGTAGCCCGCCGAGAGATACGAAAGCAGATAAAGGGAAATCTTAACCGTCCCTTGGGGAACAAGGAGCGCCGCGACAAACAGTGTCGCTGAGATCAGTATTCTTATCAAAGTTTCTTTTTGTTCCTTCTCCATCACTTATCACTTCCTTCAGTTATGTGCTCATAGCCCTGGTCAATGATCGAGCGAACGTGATCGTCGGCAAGGAAATAGTAGATCGTTTTGCCCTCTCGCCTGGAGGATACCAGCTTCGAGTCCTTCAGCACTCTTAACTGATGTGAGATTGCGGATTGAGTCATTCCGAGAAGCTCGGAAATGGCGCAGACGCAGAGCTCCGATTCAAAAAGCGCATATAGAATTTTGATTCTGGTAGTATCACCGAATACTTTAAACAAATCGGCGAGATTGAAAAGAGTTTCATCCTGCGGAAGCTCGGTTCTGATCTTCAGAAGCAGAGCATCGTGATTGTGCATATTTCTTTTCACAGAAATATCTTTATCAGCCATAATACATGAGCAACCTTTCATATGAATGTATGCTCATATGATAGCACCTATATGGCCCACAGTCAATAGACAGAATATAAAAACGCAAAAAACAGATATCGTAACAACTTAAAAAAGATGAGGGAAGATAAGAGGATGTGTAATGCCTACTAAACTACTTAAAAAGTTCATGTTTTAACAAATATGGCCACAGCTTTTTATGCTAAAACTATAAAAAATTAAAACTAACTTTACATTGCCAAAAATTGTCGAATAAATAGAAATAAGCAATGACTGGATTTTTTGGCAAATGTGGCCAAAACCAAGTGTAAGACTCACATGGTGGTCTCAAAAAACTTGAGCTGAGGTGTAATAATGGAAAAGAGCAACACGGTCAAGGTTAAACAAAAGAAGACGCTGCGTACGCAAATAATTACGGCTGTTACATTGCTGGTTACGTTTGTTGCGGCAATATCCGGATTCTTCACCGCGTATCTATCCTACAAAAGTGCAAAAGACAGTCTGGAGCAGTCGATGACAGCAACAGCGACAGTTGCGGCGGCGGCGGCTACGAACGAGCTTACAAGGTTTTCGGCGTTGGCGCAGACTATGGCATCAGCAGAAATATTATATGATGAAGAGTATACTCCCGCCGTAAAACAAGCATATCTTAACTCTATGCTTAACGATGAGTTAGCGGGAATCAATTATTACTCAGCGGGCGGCGTCATGATCGGCGATGGGAAGAATTACTCGTCCGCCGATTATTTTCAGGCGGCAATTAAGGGCGATACATTTATTTCATCGCCGGAAACCGATGAAAAAACAGGCGAGCTTGTCATATATGTATCGACTCCGATATGGAAAAACGGAAACAGCAGCTTGTCGCCCATCGGAGTTGTCGGGTTTATGGTGAAACAACAGGTACTTAACGACGTCGTTGAGAAAATAAAAATCAGCGGCAACAGTATTGCATATATTGTGGACAAGAATGGATATATGATAGCCGACACAAAAAAAGACAGAGTGATTTCCCATACTAATTTCGCGGAAGAAGCAAAAACTGATCCTTCGCTGAGTGATATCGCTTCCGCAAACAGTAGAGCTGTTAACGGCGAAACAGGTTTTGACGACTATACTTATGAAGGCATAAAAAAATTCGTAGGGTTCGCGCCGATTGCCGGAACGGATAACTGGGGGCTTTGCATAGGAGCTCCCGAATCGGATTTTACAAAAGGAGTAACGACGGCTATAATTATTGCGGTGGTAATTATGCTGGCTTCGATACTTATCGGATTTTTTATAGCAACAATAATGACAAAGAGCCTTGAAACGGCTCTTGGAGGGGTAATAAAAAGACTGACAAGCTTTGCTGAGGGAGATGTCACTACCGTCATGGAGGACGTCGCGGCAAATTCATACGAGAGCGTTGTTTTGAGAGAAACCACAAAGAAAATGATCGAGAATACAAGCTCGATCATCCAGGACATGGACAATGTCTTGACGGATATGTCGAATTCAAACTTCGATTTCAAAGCAAAGGTTCCCGAAAAATATGTCGGAGACTATGCGAACATGCTTCAATCTATAAAGCGCGTGAGGATTGGTCTTAACTATGCCTTCCACTCAATAACCGACGTCTCCGAGCAGGTTTCCGCAGGGGCTTCTCAGGTGAGTTTCAGCGCACAGTCTTTGGCGCAGGGCGCGACAGAGCAGGCCAGCAGCGTTCAGGAGCTTTCGGCATCAATTACAGAGGTCTCGCAGCATGTCAGGGAGAATGCCGATGACGCTGAAAGAGCCAGAGGCCTTTCTGATGAAGCGGAAAGAATCATGAATATTAGCGTAAGCGACATGGAGCTTGCCCGTCAGGCGATGGATGAGATTTCGGAAACCTCCAAGAACATCAGCAAGGTTATCAAAACAATCGACGACATTGCGTTCCAGACCAATATTCTGGCGCTCAATGCAGCCGTTGAGGCGGCCAGAGCGGGAGCCGCTGGTAAGGGT
>JAYFQM010000046.1:0-20906 GCA_034927185.1 Oscillospiraceae bacterium
TGCCGGAGGGTATCGGCGAAAATGAGTTTAGCGACTTATCAGATGCCGACTGGTTTTGCCGATATATTAAAACCGTTGTGTCTTATGACCTTATGAGCGGCTTTCAGGGCGGAATTTTCCGCCCTGATGAGAAGCTAACGAGAGAACAGGCAATGACTGTTGCTGCGCGAGCAATGAGTATTACGGGGCTTGACGCCGGACTTTCAGACAATGAGACCTCGTCTCTGCTCTTGGCCTTTTCGGATGCGTCCGAAGTGTCGGCTTACGCTATGAATGGCGCAGCCGCTTGCCTGAAAACAGGCATAATAACCGGCAGGACGGTTAAGACCCTCGCTCCGCAGGACACCGTCACCCGTGCGGAGACGGCTGTCATCATGTATCGGCTTCTGGTAAAGTCGGGATTGATCAATCCGCCGGAATCAGATTCTGAAAATATTACCTCCGACTATTCAAAAACCGATAACTGGCTGACGCTGCCAGATACTACCGACCATGATGTTGATGTGTTTTATCTCTATCCGACGACGTATTATCGGCTCTCATCGGACGACCCCGTCGTATGCGAAATTGACAATATACTCATGCGAAAAAATGCGGTGTCGGCCTATAAACGACAAGCGACGGCATTCTCCACGGTTGGCAATATTTATGCCCCATATTACCGGCAACCGGATGCGGTAACGACCCTGTCAATTTCGGGGAAAGAAAAAGATGAGCTGCTCGGCGGCGCAACCAAAGAGGACATTTTCGCAGCGTTCGACTATTACATCAAGCACTATAACAACGGGCGTCCCTATATTCTGGCGGGGCATTCATTGGGTTCCAACATGCTGCTATACCTGCTTTCGGAGTATATGCAGGAGCATCCCGACGTCTATGCGCGGATGGTTGCGGCCTATGTGATCGGCTACTCGGTCACGGAAGACTATTTGGCTGAAAATCCGCATCTTAAGTTTGCCGAGAGCGCCAACGATACGGGCGTAATCATCTCTTACAATACCCAGGCCGAAATGGTTGATGGGACGAATCCCGTCATACTGGACGGCGCACTTGTTATAAACCCAATCACATGGACGAGGGACAGCACAACGGCCGGGGCGGATAAAAATCTTGGCTCCATCATGCTCAATCAAGACGGGTCGGTTGTCCTTGACGAAAACGGTGAATTCAAGCAGGTAATGAACTTCGCCGACGCCACTGTAGATAGTGAAAAAGGCGCACTGATATGCAGCACAGTAGATGTGAGCACTTGGGGACGGGGAAACGCCGTCTTCCCAAATGGCGTATTCCACAGCTTTGATTATCCGTTTTACTATTACAACATAAGAGAGAACGCCGCTAACAGAGCGGAACGGTTTTGTGAAACTAAATAATTCATTAATTTAATTCCATGGTCAACGTTCCTGAATTAATAAGGATATAATTGACAGTACGATGGCCGGCTCGGTATCTGATTCTCATCATAGGTTTCAGTGCAGTCCTCCTTAAATTAATTGCAAAACGAAAAAGGACGCCCGTTCCTATCGGCCTTACCACGGCCCGAAACTGGCGTCCTTGACGCTCATATTTTGTTTTAAGCTTTTAAAAAAAATAGCACTTTTTTAGCAATACTAATCCAGCCCAAAGTTATAGGTAAAAAACCGTCCGAAATAAATGCACAAAATAGTTATGAAAAGGGTTTGCGGACAACCGATAGGCAGTATTTACATCAAAATTTATGGTTAAAACTACCGAAAAGCGGGGGAATTCTTAACTGCCTTTAAGCTGCCGATTTTAATACTTATATCAGAATAGGCTCACTCCGTCACGAGATCGAGATTCGGTTCCGCCCTCCATCCTTGGAACGGTATAGTGCCTCATCTGCTTTTTTAAGCATTTGCTCCATGCTTAGCTTTCCGTTTACTTCCGAAATTCCTATGCTAACCGTCACGCGATAGGATTTATCCATATTTTCATTTTTCAGCGAATCCATAAAACGGCCCAAAATCCGCTCGGCTTCCTCGGGTGGGGCAGCCAATACGCCGAGGAATTCGTCCCCTCCCCATCGGGACGCTATTCCATACCCGCTTATTGCATTATGAAGATATTCTCCGACCATTGCAAGAATCGTATTTCCAAACACATGGCCGTATGTATCGTTAATGTTCTTAAAATGGTCAATGTCGAGCATAAACAAGGTCTTTTTCCGTTCGTGATGCTTCCGAATAAACCCCTTATACTTTTTCGAGAACAGTTTTCTGTTCGGAAGCCCGGTCAGCTCGTCCGTATTCTCTATCGTTACGATACGTTGATTGTAGCTTGCAAAAACGGTTGTAGTGACCATAATACAGGCCAAAATTGAAATGAGCATAAAGACTATATTGCTTTTTGCGCTCTCTTGAAACGCGCTGCTGATCGAGTTGGTATCCTTCTCTAAAACAAGATACCAACCAAGTGGTTCATTATACTTCGTTATCAGGCATTTTCGCTCATTACCGGAGGTAAACCAATGCATTTTGGACTCGTCGGACTTGTTCAATTCGATTTTTCCATTGATTCCGGTGCGTTCTGCTAAATCGTCTTCGCCAATAAAAATATCGGTGTCGCCATTGAAGGAGTTCTTGGCCCCGCCCACATTGATGATATAGACTGACAGGTCGTAGTCTGTCTCATAAGAATGAATAGTATTTTCAATAATGTTGACCTTAAGCCCGACTCCGATAACGCCCAAGAGTCTGCCGTTGTTGTCCTCCACGCGGAAGTTTACAAATACAGTAATGGTATTGTCGCTTGCTTGATTTGTGTCGACTTCCAGATCGTACTCCTGGCCGGACCCGATAAAATTATAATACCAGATATCATGTTCGTCCTCTTTCGAAATCGTCTTGTTCAAGCCGTCCTGATAATAATAGCTACCGGTCTGCTCCGAGATGCAGAATACGGTAGTATAGTCATATTTCTCCTGATAGGCCTTCAGATAGTCAAGTAGCTGTTTAAGGTATGTATCGTCTCCCGCGTTTTCCGGCTCCTTCAAAAGCCATCCTTTGAGGAACTCGTCGTTCGCCATCGTCTTTGAGACCATCACCGGTTTAGTCATGGAGTTTTCAATATGATTTGAAATATCCGTATCGGCAAGGCTTAAAATATTCTCCAAATGTGTTTCCGCCAGATTCTGGTACGCAGTTGTATCTTTATAGACCATTCCTATGAATCCGATTACAATTGAAAGGATGATAATCAAATTGCTGATCAGCAGTATATGCTTTTTCACATTATACTCCTCTGGGGCTTGCCCGTTTGTTGTAAGTAAATATTATTTGCCGCCAGCATTAGGCCTGCTGCCATTTTCAGAAGCAGTTTATAATGCCTATTTCTTATAATAGCAGAAATTTTACTGTTTGCCATTACTTTTGCTTAATACTCTCCATTGGGTTGTTATATCATCTCAGCATTATAGCAAATAAAAATCGTTTCTATAGGACGATTTCTCAAATCCTATAAAAACGATTTTGGTTGCGGAGGCAGGATTTGAACCTACGACCTTCGGGTTATGAGCCCGACGAGCTGCCAGACTGCTCCACTCCGCGATATAAAAGATTTTGTCTATTTGTGAAAGCCTAAATAGCATACCACGTGAATACTAAAAAGTCAAGGCTTTTACCGATGTATATAATTGTAAAAGTATCGACGTCTTTTGCGGTTATGCGATGCCATACCATACGACCACTTTCTTATGCCTGAGCGGAGGAAATATCTTAATCACAATATGCTCAGATAGCGCTCTCCAGTATCTGGCAGCAGAACCACTATGGTCTTGCCATTATACTCTGGACGGGACGCAACCACGGCAGCTGCGATTGCAGCCGCGCCGGAGGATATTCCCACAAACAGGCCCTCGGTTTCGGCAAGCTCATGCATTACGCTAATTGCATCATCGTCCGAAACCCGGAGAACCTCATCATAAACCGATCTGTCAAGAACCTTGGGAATGAAATTCGCTCCGATTCCCTGTATTTTATGTGGCCCCGCACTTTCGCCAGAAAGAAGCGCGGAGCTGTCCGGCTCCATCGCCACTATCCTAATAAGAGAATTTTGTTCCTTTAAATATCGTCCCACTCCGGTTATTGTTCCACCCGAACCAACACCTGCAACAAAAGCCGCAACCTTCCCGTCCGTATCTCGCCAGATTTCCGGTCCTGTCGTCCTATAGTGCGCGTCGGAATTTGCGGGATTCTCAAACTGCCCGGCGATTATGCTTCCAGGGTTCTCACGATTTATTTCCGCCGCTTTCTCAACCGCGCCGGCCATGCCCCTTGCACCCTCCGTCAGAACAATCTTTGCACCATAGGCTTTGATAAGTTTTATCCGCTCTACACTCATATTGTCCGGCAAAACAATTACCGCTTCGTAGCCCAGGATAGCGGCAGCGGCAGCAATTCCGACGCCCGTATTTCCGGAAGTTGCCTCGATTATCTTTCCGCCTTTTATGAGCTTTCCCTCGTATTCCGCAGCTCTTATAATACTTAGGGCAACCCTGTCCTTTGCGCTTCCAGCGGGGTTATTACGTTCGAGCTTTGCAACAATTCGTGCATTCGGGCAGTGCTTTCTCCCGAAAATAGCAAGCTCGACAAGGGGCGTGTTTCCGATCAGCTCGGTCATATTATGATAAATCTTCTCCATTTTAGCACCTCCGTCGAGTTTTATTTCAACATGCTGTTGAAATAATTGCTTTTAATAGGTATAATACTTCATTATACCTGCAATATCAAGTCAGATGTTTATTTAAGCGCCGTATTTGGACGGCGCAAAAACCGGAAAGGCAAGTGTAAGATTATGAAACGAACGAAAATTTCCGCACTGTACGCGGACGCCTCAGCTTTTACAGGCGAAGAGCTCACAGTCTGCGGCTGGGTACGCACCCTCCGCGACATGAAAAATTTTGCCTTCGCAGAACTCAACGACGGCAGCGCCCACAAGAGCCTGCAGGTCGTTTTCGATAGAAATACCCTGAATAATTATGACGAAATTGCCCGACAGAACGTAGGCGCCGCGCTCATTGTGAAAGGGCATCTCGAGCTCACGCCCGACGCCAGACAGCCTTTCGAGCTAAAAGCGACTTATGCAGAGGTAGAGGGAATATCTACTTCGGATTATCCGCTTCAGAAAAAACGCCATAGTCTTGAATATCTGCGCACGATAGCGCACCTCCGCCCGCGCACAAATCTGTTTTCCGCCGTGTTCCGCGTCAGGAGCGTCGCTGCGGCCGCCGTACACGAATATTTTCAGCAGCAGGGCTTCGTATATGTCCACACCCCGATTATCACGGGGTCGGACTGTGAGGGAGCGGGGGAAATGTTCCGCGTTACAACGCTTGATCTGGACAAGCTGCCCCGCACCGAAGACGGCAGGGTCGATAATTCCAAGGACTTTTTCGGCAAGGCCACTAATCTTACGGTATCCGGTCAGCTAAACGCCGAAAACTTTGCAATGGCCTTTGGCGACGTATATACCTTCGGTCCCACCTTCCGTGCGGAAAACTCAAACACTGCCCGCCACGCCGCAGAGTTTTGGATGATTGAGCCGGAGATGGCCTTCGCCGATCTTAACGACTATATGGACAATGCTGAGGGCCTAATAAAATATGTTATTCGCACGGTTTTGGAAAGATGCCCTCAGGAAATGGAGTTTTTCAACAGCTTCGTTGATACTGAACTGCTGGCGCGGCTGAACCATGTCGCAAGCTCCGACTTCGGCAGAGTAACCTATACCGAAGCCGTTGAAATTCTAAAAAAACACAACGGTGAATTTGAATACACGGTCGATTGGGGAACGGACCTTCAGACTGAGCATGAGCGTTATTTAACAGAGAAGATATTTAAGAAGCCTATTTTTGTTACAAATTATCCCAAAGAAATAAAAGCATTCTATATGCGCCTTGATGACGACGGAAAAACCGTCGCCGCGGCTGACTGCCTTGTCCCGGCGATCGGCGAGATTATAGGCGGCAGTCAACGTGAGGAACGCCTCGAAGTCCTTGAAAAGCGTATGGCGGAGCTAGGGCTTAACAAGGAGGACTACTGGTGGTACCTCGACCTCCGCCGCTACGGTTCCTGCCGTCATGCGGGCTATGGCCTGGGGTTTGAGCGCCTTATCATGTATTTAACCGGCGTAAGCAACATCAGAGACGTTGAGCTTCACCCCAGAACGGTCGGGAACGCGGATTTTTAAGTGCAAACCAGAAAACAGGCCTTCGTTCAAAACTGAACGAAGGCCCGTTTTCTATTCAGCGTTTCTGTCGCGTTCCCTCACCGCAAGCTCATCGCAGCGGTTGTTATATTCGTTCTCGGCGTGCCCCTTGACCCAATGAAAGCTGACCGTGTGAAGTGCCAGCAGCCTGTCAAGCTCCTGCCAGAGGTCGACATTTTTCAGTTCCCCGCCTTTGCGCGTCCAGTTTTTCGCTTTCCAGCCTTTGAGCCAGCCCTCGTTGATTGCCTTCACAATATACTGCGAATCGGTGTATAGCTCAATCTCGCAGGGCTCCTTCAGCGCTGAGAGCGCGGATATCGCGCCCATAAGCTCCATGCGGTTATTCGTAGTCTGTTTTTCCCCTCCGGAGAGCTCTCGCTCGGTGTCCTTATAGCGAAGAATTGCCCCCCAGCCGCCGGGACCGGGGTTACCTGAACAGGCGCCATCGGTATAAATTATTATCCTCTTCATCTGTCAGGGTTCTTCCGCAGGAACATCTTCCGTACCTTCCTTGTCCGTTCTCGCTACGGAGATAACCTTGGCTCCCTCCGAAAGCCGCATAAGGCGTACGCCCTGCGTGGCTCTTCCAAAGGTGCTGATCGCCTCGGCCCCCATGCGGATTATCGTTCCGTCGTCGGATATGAGCAGAACATCGTCGTTGCCGCTCACGACCTTTACGTCTGCGACCTTTCCCGTTTTATCAGTAATATTATAGTTTCTGAGCCCCATTCCGCCGCGGTGCTGAGGCGTACCGTCGTTGCCGCGAAGATATTCCTCAATCTCAGTGCGTTTTCCGTAGCCGTTATCGGTCACGGAAAGCAGTGCGCCGCCCTCTCTCGCGCGAGCCGCTCCGACCACGTAGTCGCCCTCGCGCAGCCGGATGCCGCGTACGCCCGTTGCTGTTCTGCCCATCGGACGCACGTCATTTTCGTCAAAGCAAATTGCCATTCCATCGTGAGTTGCGATAAGAATGTTTTGGTTGCCGTCTGTCCTGCGTACGGAAATCAGCTCGTCGCCATCTTCGATGCTGATTGCGCGAATACCGACATTTCTGATGTTTCTTAGCTCATTAAGATACATTCTCTTGACAGTACCATTTTTTGTTATCATAACAAGATACTCGTCCTTAACTTCAAGATCGCGTGTCTGAATCATAGCGCTTACCTTTTCGCCGGGATCAATCGGCAGAAGGTTAACGATGTTCGTACCCTTTGCGGCGCGACCTGCCTCAGGGATCTGATAGCCTTTCTTGCGGTAGACCCTTCCGAAATTTGTAAAGAAGAGTAAATAATCGTGCGTCGAAGCAGCAAATACGGACTCAACATAGTCCTCTTCGCGTGTTGTCATTGCGCGTACGCCCTTACCTCCCCGGCCCTGCGAGCGGTATTCGGAAGCGGGCAGGCGCTTAATGTAGCCCGCGTGCGTCAAAGTATATACGCACTCTTCCTCGTCGATCAGATCCTCAATGTCGATATCGTCCTCGACATCCTGGATCTCGGTCTTGCGGTCGTCCCCGTATTTGTCGCTAATCTCCGTAAGCTCTGTTTTCAGTACATCCCGGAGCATATCCTCCGATGATAACAGCTTGTTGAAATAAGCGATTTTTTCTTCAAGCTCGCGATACTCGTTTTCGAGTTTTTCCTTTTCAAGACCCTGCAGACGCTTGAGCTGCATGTCCAGTATCGCCTGTGCCTGAACTTCGGAAAGCCCGAAGCGGTTCATAAGGTTCTGCTTCGCGTTGTCATAGCTGGTGCGAATTATATGAATGACTTCGTCAATATTATCCTGGGCAATTAGCAAGCCTTCGAGCAGATGCGCGCGCTCCATTGCCTTGCGCAGATCAAACTTCGTGCGCCTAATGATGATTTCCCTCTGGAAAGAGAGATACTCGTCCAGAATATGCCGCAGAGACAGAATTTTCGGTTGGCTTTGATTGTTAACGAGCGCGAGCATATTGATTGCGAAGGACGACTGTAACTGTGTCTGCGCGAACAGGCGGTTCAGTACGACCTGAGAATTCGCGTCTTTTTTAAGTTCGATTACGATGCGCATACCGTTGCGGTCAGATTCGTCGCGCAGACCGGATATACCGTCCAGACGCTTGTCGTGGACCTGATCGGCGATATTTTCAATCAGTGTCCTTTTATTAACCTGATACGGCAGCTCGGTCACGATGATGCGGTAGCGTCCCTGACCGTATTCCTCGATTTCGGTACGAGAGCGGATAACTACACGGCCCTTTCCGGTCGCGTAGGCGGCGCGGATTCCCGCTCTGCCCATTATGATACCTCTTGTTGGGAAATCTGGGCCTGTTACATGTTCCATAAGCTCGGAGATATCGGCTTCTGGGTTATCCAGAACACAGATGCATGCGCCGATAACCTCACGAAGGCTATGAGGAGGGATATTCGTCGCCATTCCGACGGCGATGCCGCTCGAGCCGTTTACCAAAAGGTTCGGAAATCGACTGGGCAGAACACGCGGCTCCTTGCGGGTTTCGTCAAAGTTCGGGTCCCAGTCGACCGTATCCTTATCTATATCCCTTAAAAGCTCGTCTGAAATCTTGGAAAGTCTTGCTTCCGTATAACGGTAGGCAGCGGGGGGATCTCCGTCGATAGAGCCGAAGTTACCGTGTCCGTCGACGAGAGTGTAGCGCATGGAGAAGTCCTGCGCGAGCCTGACAAGCGCGTCATAAACGGACTGGTCGCCGTGTGGATGGTAACGGCCCAGCACATCGCCGACGCAGGTGGCGGATTTTTTGAAGGGACGGTCGTTTGTTAGGTTATCCTCGTACATTGCATAGAGTATACGGCGGTGTACGGGCTTCAGGCCGTCGCGCACATCAGGGAGAGCGCGGCCGACAATAACGCTCATTGCGTAGTCAATGTATGAGGTCTGCATCTCGCTGACAAGCTCAGACGAAATTATTTTTTGATCTGGGTACCGGATGTCCTCCGGCTTATAGTCTTTTGCCATTTTGTGTGACCACCTTATTTTATTGGAAAATATCCGTTGCCGGCAATGCTCCGGCGAGGAATCTTAGAATCAAATATCTAAATTGACTGCATATTTCGCGTTTCTCTCGATAAACTCCTTGCGTGGTTCAACTTTTTCTCCCATTAGGATAGTAAATGTCTCATCCGCTGCAATCGCGTCCTCAAGTCTTATCTGCTTCAGGGTTCGGGTCTCGGGGTTCATCGTCGTGTCCCACAGCTCGTGCGGGTCCATTTCGCCAAGGCCCTTGTTGCGGCTGATATCGATTTTTCCCTTGCCGTCATCGCCACGCATTTCGGCGGAGATGCGGTCCCTCTCTTCATCCGAGAAGGCATAGCGCGTCTGCTTACCTCGCACAAGCTTATAGAGCGGCGGCATTGCAGCGTAAACATAGCCGTTTTCGATCAGCGGCCGCATGAAACGGAAGAAAAAAGTGAGCAGCAGCGTTCTGATATGGCTGCCGTCGACATCCGCATCGGCCATGATGATAACCTTGTGATAGCGCAGTTTTCCGGTATCAAAGTCCTCGCCGATCCCACCGCCGAGAGCCGTTATCACCGGCATCAGCTTATCATTGCAGTAAACCTTGTCGGCGCGCGCCTTTTCTACGTTGAGCATTTTTCCCCAAAGTGGCAGAATGGCCTGAAAGCGGCTGTCCCGTCCTCCCGTTGCACTGCCTCCCGCTGAATCTCCCTCAACGATATATATTTCGGTAAGGGACGGGTCACGGTCGTTGCAGTCGCGGAGCTTGCCCGGCAGGGTAGAGCCTTCCAGGGCGTTTTTACGGCGTATGTTCTCTCTCGCCTTCCGCGCGGCCTCGCGCGCGCGGTTCGCAGTCAGCGCCTTGTCCAGAATTATTCTCCCGACCGCCGGGTTTTCTTCGAGAAATATCGAGAGTTTCTCAAAAACAATGTTGTCAACAAGGGTCCGGATTTCGCTGTTTCCCAGCTTTGCCTTTGTCTGTCCCTCGAACTGCGCGTTTGTTAGCTTGACAGAAATTATGCAGGCAAGCCCCTCGCGGCAGTCCTCTCCTGATACCTTTTCGTCATTTTTTAGCATTCCGCTTTTCTGTCCGTAGGCGTTGATGGCACGGGTCAGCGCTGTCTTAAAGCCCGTTTCGTGCATGCCGCCTTCGGGTGTGTGAATGTTGTTCGCAAAGGATAGGATCATTTCGTTATAGCTGTCGTTATACTGGAGTGCAATTTCGGCAATGCTGTCGTCTCTGCTTCCACACATGTATATCACATCGCTGTGCAGCCCTGTTTTGTTGCGATTCAGAAACCTTACGAATTCACGAATTCCGCCTTCGTACAGCATATCGTCTCGCACAGTCTCGCCGGAGCGCCTGTCCTCAGTTGAGATATGAAGCCCTGCGTTGAGGAAGGCCTGCTCTCTCATACGCACCCGTATCGTTTCATAGTCGAAAACGGTCTCCTCAAATACCTGCGGGTCAGGCTTGAACCTTACAATAGTTCCCACTCTGTCGGTAGTTCCAATTATCTCCATCTTCTGCGTGATATCCCCGCGGGAGAATTTCATTTGATATATATTCCCATTTTTGTGCACCTCGACTTCAAGCCACTCCGAAAGAGCGTTTACGACGGACGCGCCGACGCCGTGAAGTCCGCCCGCAACCTTATAGCCCCCGCCGCCGAATTTTCCGCCGGCATGCAGAACCGTATAAACGACCTCAAGAGCGGGCTTTCCGGTCTGTTCCTGTATATCGACCGGAATTCCGCGACCGTCGTCGCAAACGCGGATAATGTCACCCGGCTCTATCGATACTTCAATATGAGTGCAATAGCCCGCAAGCGCCTCGTCAATAGCGTTGTCGACTATTTCATAAACCAGATGGTGAAGTCCGCTTGCCGAAGTCGAACCTATATACATACCCGGCCTTTTCCGTACTGCCTCAAGTCCCTCGAGAACCTGTATCTGTGAGGCATCGTATTCCTGTGTGATTTTGTCAGTGATTTCAGCCATTTGTTTCTTCCTTCCGTTTGTCGGGATCGTGATTATTCAAAGCTCAGCGAATTTGCTCTCTTGAGGAGAGTCGAAGACGCAAGTTGTGATAGATACAATGTCTGTCCGCCATCCTTATTCCGGCAGACAACAAATGATTTTGGCAAATCGTCGCTTACATTAACGACCTGACCGTTTTTTTCTGCGGTCGAGAGATAGGCGCGTGTTATGTGTGAATGAGACGAATTGTCCAAATCGCATACCGCAATTATCTCCGAATATGCCACAACTACGTTTTTTCCAAGATGTAAATACATTTTAAAGCCGAACTGTCCTTCCTCCGGCAATGCCGATTATTTTTCCTACCGTACGTTCACGGAGCTGTCCGTTCTCGCAGCAGGTAATGAGTGTCTGACCGCTGCCTATATGGTTGAGAACGAATTCCTGACGCTTTGCGTCAAGCTCGCTAAGGACGTCGTCCAGCAGCAGAATCGGACAGTCATTCGTATCTTCAAGGGATATCTGGCGCTCCGCCATCTTCAGCGAAAGTGCGGCCGTCCTTGTCTGACCCTGAGAAGCAAAAAGTCTGGCGTTAACACCATTGATGCCGATATAAAGATCGTCCTTATTGATGCCGGAAAGGACATTGCCCGATGCTATCTCGGCCTCCCTGTGCGATTTTTGATGCTCAATAAGCCAAACATATATTTCGCTTGCGGTGGCAAATGGGTCCTTCACCGTGCCGACCGTCTGATAGAGGAGGGAAAGCTCCTCTCCGCTGCCGGAAAACTCGCTGTGAATCGGAACCGCCGTTTCGGTAAGCCTTCTGGCAAACGTTGCGCGGTATCTAATTATCTGTGCCGAGCAGCGGCACATGCTGTCGGAAAATTCATCGAGAGTGTCGAGAAGCGAAGGCTTTTCGTGCCAATCGGAAAGAATCCGCTTTTTATGCTCGTAAAGCCGCGTAAATTCCGAAATGAGCGCCGCATAAGATGGGCGGAGCTGGGAGATAGCCATGTCCATAAACCGGCGGCGTGCCTTTGCTCCGTCCTTAATCATATTTAAATCGTCCGGACAAAACAAAACCACGCGGAGAATATCGCTCAGGTCCGCAGAGCCGGTCCGAACATCGTTCACAAGTATTTGTTTTCTCAACCCTTTTCTCATGCTGATTTCGATTTTTTGTTCTCGCGCTGCTGAAAAAACTTTTCCGGTCACTTTGGAATATTCACTCCCGAACTCTATAAGCTCATTGTCAAGCCGTGTCCGAAAGCCGTGTCCGCAGCTGAGGAGGTACACCGCCTCGAGAAAATTCGTTTTTCCCTGCGCATTCTCGCCCGTTATTACGTTAATTTCAGGCGACAGATCGACAGTTTCGTCTAAATAGTTGCGAAAACCCTCCATACGGACGGATCTAACAATCATTTCGCGCCTCCGCAGAGGACATATTCGTTTCCGTCAAATAAAACCGTATCGCCGGCACGCAGCTTTTTTCCGCGCTGAGTGCAGATTTCTCCGTTGACCTTAACCTGTCCATCCTGAATCAGGAGTTTTGCCTCCCCTCCGGACTCAACAGCCGCCGCAAATTTCAAAAGCGCGTCAAGGCGAATAAATTCTGTTTTTATTTCTATATGTTCCGGTGATGAAGCCATTACAATGTTTTTCCTTTCGTGCCTTAGCCGATATCTATGCCTTGAGTCTGACAGGCAGTATCATATATAGAAATTTATCGCTGCCGTCCTCTGGGACTATAACGCAGGGAGTAGAACCGGAATTAAGTCCGATTTCAATTTTCTCAGCAGGCGCAGCCTTTAAAGCATCCTGCAGATATCGATTATTAAAGCCTATTTCCAGAGATTCGCCGTCACCCTCATACTCGCAGATATCCTCGCCCTTTCCAATAGCCGTGACGCAATACAGGCTGAGCTTGTTTTTTCCAAAAACACAGTGCAGAGGGTTTTTAACTCTATCGTCTATAATGAGTGATACGCGGTCAACCGCTCTTAGAATTTTTGTTCTTTCCGCCTTTATTCTGTATGTAAAGTCTTTCGGAATAGCTTTTTTGTAATCAAGAAATTCTCCTTCAAGTCTTCTCGTTATCAGAACGCAGTTTCCAACGGAAAAAGAAATATGCCTGCTCCCAACTACTATTTTAACCGTTTCTTCGGCATCCGAACACATTTTGACGAGGTCTGTCAGCGCAGAGCCCGGAGCAATAAAGCTGCAGTCGCTCATATCTGAGGATTCCGGTATTTCCCGGCGCAGAGCGAGTCTGTAGCCGTCCACTGCAACAACAGTAAGCTTTCCGCTTTCTATTTCAAAAAGAGCTCCGGTATAGACCGGTCTCGCCTCGTTGTCACTTACGGCAAAGATCGTCTGGTCTATCATTTCTTTCATGGTTTTTTGAGGAATAGAAACCGACTTCTGATGTTCTACCGACGGAAGCTCCGGATAGCTGTCCGAATAAAGGCCGGTAATCGAAAAATCCGCGTTTCCACAGGTAATCCGCGTAAGATTTTTATCGTCAGTTGAAACCGTCACTATAGCGTCCGGTAAGCTTCGGATAATGTTGTCAAAAAGTCTGGCGGAAATTATTACGGAACCCGGTTCAGCTACATCGGCCGCAAAGCTTGTGTAAATACCCTTAACCAAATCGTAGCCTGTAATTTTGACTCCATCGGCGGCCTCTATCAAAAGGCCTTCCAAAACAGGATTGGGGCTCTTTGAAGCCGCTGCCCGTGAAGTTGTCGCAACCGCAGCTTGAAGCAGGTATTTTTCACATGTAAATTTCATATTATTTCCTCCGTTAATTTTCTGTTTTCTGTCTGTATAGAAAGATAGAAAGATAGAATTATAAGTAGTAGTGATAGTAGTAGTAAAAAAAAGTGTTGAAAAGTAAGCTGAAGCTCTGAAAATAAAAAGAAATATGTGTTTACAAAAAAGTGCGGAAGAATGATGTTTTAAACATAGAACTTTCAGACTGTAAAAATACAGAAGTTTTCAACAGCCGTGTTTTCGTCAATCAACAATAGAAAGTTGAAAATCTGTATTTTTTAAAATGAAAATTTACTGTCCATGTGAGGTATTAATATTGCTTGTAATGTCCCGAATCGTGCTCCCGATGGACGCATCCTTTATTATTAGTTCCTCAACCTTTCTTATGGAGCTTAGAACAGTTGAATGGTTTCGGTCTTCGTACTGCTCGCCAATATCCTTCAGAGAAAGATTTGTCAGGCTTCGCATAAGGTACATCGAAATCTGGCGGGCCATAGCGGTGTTTTTTGAGCGGCGCTGCCCTCGCAGGTCTACAGGCTCAAGAGAATAATAACGTGCGGTTTCCTCAATAATGATGTCCGGCGTAGGCACGAATTCGCCGACGCGGATTACGTCCTTAATAGCTCTTTTCGCAGAACTTATATTCATTTCATCGTTCAGAATAGAGTTATAAGCCGTAAGGCGCTTGACAACGCCTTCAATCTGGCGGATGTTGGATTTGATGGTATCCGCTATGTATTCCACCACATCGTCCGGCAGGACCATGCCGAGCTGAGCCGCCTTGTTGCGGATGATAGCCATTCTGGTCTCCATATCGGGGGGCTGTATATCCGCCATAAGGCCACCCTCAAAGCGGGTGCGTAGTCTGTCTTCAAGCTTTACCATTTCCATAGGCGGACGGTCAGACGTTATTACGATCTGCTTGCCTGCTTCATAAAGGTTATTAAAGGTGTGGAAAAATTCTTCCTGAACGCCGATTTTTCCCGCGATGAACTGGATGTCGTCCACAAGGAGAAGGTCTACATAGCGATATTTGTTTCGGAATTCTTCCTGAGTATTGTCCTTAATGGACTGAACCATCTGATTAATAAAATCGTCGCCCTTGACATAGGCAATCGACGCCTGTGTATCTGTTTCATGGATTCTCTGCCCGATTGAGAGAAGAAGATGCGTCTTGCCAAGTCCGGAGTTTCCGTAAATGAAAAGAGGATTATATGCAACGCCGGGATTATCCGCGACGGCGACCGCCGCGGCATGAGCGAATTTATTCGAGTTTCCTACAATGAACTTATCGAAGGTGTAGCCGGCAACCTCGGGCAGGCTATCATCGCTTTCACAGTTCTGTTCGTAGTCGTCAAGCTCGTCCTCAGCCAGAACAAGAAGGTCGAACGGGCAAGAAAACAACTCCGTAAGCGCGGAGGTGATCGCCCCGGAAAAGCGCTGAGTAATAATGTTGCGCTTAAACTCAGTCGGTGTGTAGATTACAAGGCGTGTGTCAGAAATTTCGATTGGTTTACAGTCAGAAAACCAGGTGTTTATGGATGTGCTGGTAAGCTCAGAAGAGAGAAGCCCCATTATACTGTTCCAGATGTCGTTGACTGAATTCATCAATGTATTTGCTCCTTTTCAGGAAAGGATGGTTATTTTATAACCATTCCATTATAACAAAAAAGAGCCGTTATTTCAAGCAAATATTTATATTTAAATATATATAATGTATAATCGAACCTATTCAACAATTTTTTCTTGCTTAATGCTTCCCGGAGGGGTAAAATATGAAAACCCCGGATATTTTTGTTTCGGGGATAATTGCGTATGCCCGAAACAACAGCGTTGAAAGGATTTTAAATGCATACTCTGGCACAGGCCGTTTTTAACGACAGGAATATGAACCTCCTCCCGGAATATGTGGAAGGGGGCGCTTTGCCTGCGCTCATAGTCGGCCCGGGGAAAACGAGCAGGGCAAACATTGCCGCGGGGCTGCGGCTTCGAACGGGAAGACCGCTATTTGTTGTCTGTTCGGACGAGACCGCGGCGGATAATTTCAGGCGCGATCTGGAGCTTTATCTGGAAGAACCCTGTGAGACACTCTTCTCACGTGACATGAATTTTTACGGGGCGGAGGGCGTTTCGCGTGATAGCGAACAAAAACGTATCCGTACGCTGTATGCTCTTCTGAAAAACAAGGCCCCTGTAGTTATATGCACCGTTACGGGGCTTTTGCAGCGAACTATACCGCCGGAAGAGCTTTCGGCGGCAGCTGTCACTATACGTGACGGCATGAGCGTTCCGCCGCAGGATCTTGAAAGAGCTCTCGTCCGCGGCGGATATAACCGGAGCGCGCAGGTGGAGGGCGCAGGGCAGTTTTCCAGAAGGGGCGGCATACTTGACTTCTTTTCTCCAGCCTATGAAAGCCCCGTCAGATGCGAATTCTGGGGCGACGATGTGGACTCCATGGGCTTTTTCGATACGGAGAGCCAGCGGAGAACGGAGCGGCTTGAAAGCTGTGAAATTCTCCCATCAAGAGAGACACTTCCAACTTTTTGTGATAAAGAGATACTGCTGGAAAAACTTCACGAACTTATTAAGCAGGCGGAAAGGCGCGGTAACACGAAGCTTGAGGCAACCTTGCGCGAGGATGAAGAGAAATTTTCCGAAACGGGCAGCATAGCCGCGTCCGACAGATACGCCGGAATAATCTACCCGACCTTCATAACGGCGCTTGACTATATCCCGCAGGAGGCTCTGGTCTTTCTTGATAAACCGGCGAAGGTATCTGAGACTGCGAATTCGTTTTTCAAACAACACGCGGAGGACCTGAGCCTGCTGCTTGAAAGCGGACTCATCGCCGGCAAAAACGCACAGTTTTTTCTTCCGTGGGAGATGGCCGGCGAAAGGCTTCGCGGCTTCGCGCTTGTTATGGCGGACAATTTCACATCGGGACGCTACCCGGTCGAGCCTAAAAGCATAATAAGCGCAACCATGAAGCAGCTCCCCTCTTACGGAGGCAGCGCCGAGACTGCGATTGAGGATGTAAAGCACTACATTGGCCAAAAGTTCAGCGTCGTGGTACTTGCCGCGGATAAGCGCAGAGCGGAGCTTCTCTGCGAGCATTTCGTCGGAAAAGGGGTTAAGACCTCGCTTGACACCGAGCTGAAAAGGCTCCCGCCGGAAGGAAGCTGTGTCATTTCTGTGGGGTCTCTCTCGACAGGCTATGAATACCCGGACGCGAAGCTCGCAGTGTTAACGGATAATCAGATCGTTCAGGGCGGGCTCCGTAAGCAGAAAAAGAAAAAAGCCCTCAAGGACAGGCAGGGAATCCTGAATTATGCCGATTTGTCGGTTGGGGACCTCGTTGTCCATGAGTACCACGGAATCGGGCGCTTCGCGGGTATCTTCAAGATGCCTGTGGACGGCATCGACAAGGACTATGTTAAAATTTGCTACGCTGGGACGGACAGCCTTTACGTTCCGGCGACACAGCTCGACCTTGTTTCAAAATACATCGGCGGCGGCGAGGATGCTCCCGTCAGGCTTTCCAAAATGGGAGGGGCCGAATGGACGAAAACGAAGGCGCGGGCAAAGGCGGCGACAAAGGAGCTTGCAAAAGAGCTCATTCAGCTTTACGCAGAAAGACAGAAGCTTGAGGGGCATGCTTTTGCGCCGGATTCTCCGTGGCAGATAGAATTTGAGGAAAATTTCGGCTATCAGGAGACCGACGATCAGCTCAGGTGTATCGCGGAAATCAAGACAGATATGGAAAAATCGCTTCCCATGGACAGACTCCTTTGCGGCGACGTTGGCTACGGCAAGACTGAAGTAGCGCTTCGTGCAATAATGAAATGTATACTTGACGGTAAGCAGGCGGCGTTGCTTGTTCCGACGACGGTGCTTGCCCAGCAGCACTATCAGACGGCGCTTCAGCGCTTTTACGGGTTTCCCGTAAGCATACACCTTCTTAACCGCTACCGCTCGCCGGCGCAGGTTAAGCAGACGCTTATAGATATGAAAAGCGGAAAAGCGGACCTTGTTATAGGTACACACCGGCTTTTACAAAAGGACATTGAATTCAAAAACCTCGGGCTTCTGGTGGTTGATGAGGAGCAGCGCTTCGGTGTTTCCCACAAGGAACGCCTGAAGGAGATGAGCCGGCAGGTCGACAGCCTCACGCTTTCGGCAACGCCCATACCAAGAACGCTGAACATGGCCTTTTCGGGACTTCGGGACATGTCCACGATTGAGGAGCCGCCGCAGGACAGGCAGCCTGTCCAGACCTATGTGATGGAGCATGACTGGGGCGTCGTATGCGACGCTATGAGGCGCGAGATTCTGCGCGGAGGTCAGGTCTATTATATACACAACAGGATTGAAAGCATAGAACGCACCGCTTCGCGCATAAAGAAAATGCTGGAAGATGTAACTGTGTCTGTCGCCCACGGACAAATGGACGAGGAAGCTCTCTCCGGCGTTATGGAAAGTATGGTTTCGGGCGATACGCAGGTGCTCGTCTGCACGACGATAATTGAAACCGGAATCGACATTCCGAACGTCAACACCCTCATAATTGAGGACGCCGACAGGCTGGGGCTCGCTCAGCTCCATCAGCTCCGGGGAAGGGTCGGTCGCTCATCGAGAAGGGCCAGCGCCTATCTCACGTTTCGCAAGGACAAGGTTCTGACCGAGATTGCCGAAAAGCGCCTCTCCGCTATAAGGGAATTTGCCGAATTCAACTCCGGCTTTAAAATAGCGATGCGCGATCTGGAGATACGCGGCGCTGGGAACCTTCTCGGAGCAGAGCAGTCGGGACACCTTATCGATGTGGGATACGATTTATATCTGAAATTGCTTGAGGACGCCGTTCTGGAGGAAAAGGGCCAGAAGCCGAGAGTACGCGCCTCGTGCAGTGCAGATCTCGCGGTATCCGCGAACATTCCAGAAAGCTACGTTGCAAGCTCGGAGCAGCGTATGGACCTCTACCGCCGTATTGCTATGATACGATCAGAGGAAGAGGCGGACGACCTCACCGACGAGCTTATAGACCGTTTCGGGGACCCGCCGCAGAGTGTCAACTCGCTTATACATGTCGCGCTCCTTCGTGGAGAGGCGGAGGAGGCCGGCATCAGCGAGATCTCGCAAAAATCAGGAATGCTTTTCTTCACGCTGGCCGAATTCAATATGTCAAAAGTGTCCGCGCTGCACGGACAGCAGGAATATAAAGGTAGAGTCAAGGTCGAATCAGGCTCAAAGCCGTGCATAAGCGTTCGTCTGCGCTCAGGTAAAAGGATAATCGAAACAGCAAGAAAATTTGTGGCGGACTACAAGACCGTGGCGTCTTCGGAATAATATTTACAATTTCCGACTTGTTCCACACACCTCACTGTGCTATTATCAGAAAAGCCTTATACATTATAATTAGGATTACTTAGGAGAACACCATGAAAACAAAACTGGTTCCTTTTGTCCTCGCGGCAACGCTTTGCCTCGGCCTGTTTGCCGGATGCCAGAGCAGCAAGATCGGATCTCTTTCCGAAGATGCCGCGAGCGCAAGTCCTTCGCCGTCGGACGATACTTCGCAAACAACGAAGGACTATACCCCGTGCTACGAGACATATTCTCCGGATGAAGTCATGCTTACGGTTAACGGAATAGACGTTACTTGGAGCGAGCTTTTCTATTGGTATGAATTTGACGTCAGCAATATTGAAAACCAAACCGGAGATATAACTGACTGGGATGCCGACTGCAGCTTTGCGTCAGGGAAAACAAATCGGGAATATGTGATGGAGAACGCGATTGACACGATAAAGCACTATTGTGCGCTCCAAAGCAAGGCGAACGACATGGGAGTTACTCTGACGGAGGAAGATAAAGCGGCGCTCCAGACCACCTGGCAGAACAATGTCAACAGCTATGGCAATGGCGACGAGGCGGCTTTCATAGAATATCTTAAAAAGGCATTTCTGACGAAGGACCTCTTCAACCACCTTAGTGAAGCCAACAAGCTATATGAGCGTTTGCTCGAAAACATGTTTGGCGCTAAGGGGGAGAAACTCGGAACGGACGAGGTCGTTCAAAAGGCCGATGAAATGAAATATGTCCGCGTAAAGCATATTCTGCTTTCAACTATAGACGATACGGGCACCGCCCTACCGGACGATCAGATAGCCGAAAAGAAAGCCACGGCCGATAAGGTGTTGGAGGAGCTTCAGGGCATAACAGACAAAACCAAGCTTGAAGCGCGCTTTGATGAGCTAATCACCCAATACGGTGAGGATCCCGGAACACAGTATTATACGGAAGGTTATACTTTCCAGTCCGGCGCCGGCACCATGGACAGCACATTCGAGGACGCCGCAACCGCGCTCGGAGAATATGAGCTTTCGGACGTAGTCAAAACGGATTTCGGATACCATATAATTCTAAGGCTGCCGCTAAAGGCCGACGCTGCGGTCGAGTATACGAGCGAGACCGAAATGACCCCGCTTTCCTATTACGTTGCGCAGGAGATGTTCAGTGCCGAGGCCGATAACTGGGCAGACGAGAGTAAGGTCGAGACAACCAAGACCTATGATGAGCTGGATATTGCAGATGTATTTTCGAAAGCGACGAGAGTCTCTGCCGCTGGCTGACAGAAACTAAATTACTTTATGTCAGGGAACGCGCGGATTCGCGCGTTCCTTTTGTAATTCGCATAAAAGATATATGGGAAATACAGTATAAAGGGAGAGCTGATGTGTGAGAATACTATATTTAGCGAGTGAAAAAGCCTTGTAAAATAAAGTTCAAAAAGGCAAAAAAAGAGCGCATAAACAGCTTGACAAGAGGGAGATGAGGTGTTATTATAAACAAGCTCTCGCCACGGGGGCAGGCCGAAAAGCCGAGATAAAGGGCAAAAAAGGGCTTGACAAGAGTAGTAGCGATATGCTATTATGAACTTCCGCGGTAAAAGC
>JAYFQM010000004.1:0-68516 GCA_034927185.1 Oscillospiraceae bacterium
AGAGCGCTCGGGAAAGGAAACAGCATGAAGATGGTTGTATATATCGTTGACAGAGAAAATCTGTCGCGCGGTGAGGACAAGCACTATCAGGTAATGTACAAGGATGAGTACGCTCTGTGCCACTTGTTCCCCGGCAAGTTCATGACGCTTAGCGAAGCAAAACAGCTTTGTGAGGAAAACAATTTCGAGGTCGCTAAAACCGGAACGATAAATGAGTGTTTCACCCTGTAGCATAAATGCCTCAAATAAACGATAAAAATAAACATTTGTACGAAATATGGCTTTCGGTCTCTTATCTGAATATATATGGGTAAAACAAACCGGAGGTTTTGATATGAATGAACACTATCCTTTTGTGAACCCGCCGCTCCCATATGCCTATGACGCTCTTGAGCCGTATATCGACACAAAGACCATGCATCTGCATCATGACAGGCACCTGCAAACATATGTGAACAATCTGAACAGTACACTGAAGGATTATCCGGAGTTTCATGGCTGGTCACTTGAACGGCTGGTCAGAAGCGCCGGCAGGCTGCCCACACCTATCCGTCAGCCGGTCAGGAACAACGCTGGAGGAGTTTACAATCATATCTTCTATTTTGAAGGTATGACGAATTCCGAAACGCGGTCGCAGGCCGGAACGCTGTACACGGAAATTATTAAATGCTTCGGGTCAGCCGAGCAATTCTATAAAGAATTCAAAAGCAGCGCGCTTTCCGTATTTGGATCTGGCTATGCTTGGCTGGCCGCCGACCGGAACGGAAGGCTTCGAATCGTTACGTCGGCAAATCAGGATACGCCCCTTGCGCAGGGCCTATGTCCAATCCTGGCCATCGACGTTTGGGAACACGCTTACTACTTAAAGCACTACAACGAGCGGGCCGCCTATATCGACGATTGGTTCAACGTCATCAACTGGGAGCGCGCAGCCGAGCTGTATGAACGCTGCCCGATATTCCGATGAGCATATAATCGAGATACGAGGATTTTTTCTTGTTAGACATGATAACCAGCTATTTTGGATCAGCCCGACACAATTTTGTATGGGCTGATTTTTTGATATGCCGTGAAACGGTTTTTTGGGCATAAGACTATAAGCTTCGATCATATTTCCCTAAATTTCGAGAATACTAAAAGCACATGAATCAAGGAGTTATTGTTATATGTTTCGCCGTTTCTTTTTAAAAGATAAGCAGAAAATAATAGATGACGAGGTTGAGCGTCTGAATGAAGGCCTCAAAAGCGGTGAGCTGTCCTCGTCTCTCAGCAAAAATGTCGATTCCATAAGGGCTCTTTTTCAGGATGTCGATATTTTCCGATTCAAGTATATTACCAACAACCACGACGGCAGTCTGAATTACTGTATAGTCTATTGCGACGGCGTCGTCGATAACGCAATCATTAACGACAGCATTATTAAACCTCTGATGCTGTCGTCAGTTCCCGTAACTGGAAAAGACCCTGTCGATACCGTAATGAATCAGATCGTCCAGATAAACGATACGGAAAAAGCAGATAAGATGCTTCATATCGTTGAATCTATATCCTACGGAGATACCGCTCTGTTCATTGACAAAGTTCCTGAGGCCGTAGTATTCAATACCAAGGGCTTTAAAACCAGGGCCATAACCGAACCGGAAAGTGAAAAAATCCTGACCGGGCCACGTGAGGGCTTTACGGAATCACTGATGATGAATCTCTCGTTGATTCGTCGCAAAATTCTTAGCTCAGAACTCAAAATGAAATTCCGTACCATTGGCCGGCGTACGAGGACAAGAGCCTGCATCTGCTATATCGATGGAATCGTGAAAAAAGAGGTTTTAGGCGAGTTGTACAGGCGGCTAGATAGAATTGACATCGACGCTGTTCTGGATACCAACTATATCACCGAGCTTATAAGAGACAGCAGGTGGTCCCCCTTTCGCACAACCGGCTATTCTGAACGACCGGATGCGGTCGTCGGCAAGCTTCTGGAGGGCCGTATAGCCATTTTTCTTGACGGTACGCCGGAGGTGCTCACGGTACCTTATCTCTTTATCGAGAACTTTCAGAGCAGCGAAGATTATTACCTGAACTTTTTTTACTCATCTTTTTCAAGATCACTTCGTATACTGGGTTTTCTTCTTGCTATCGCAATTCCGGGCCTTTATATCGCTATCGTAGCCTTCGATCAGGAAATGATGCCCTTGCAATTGTTTATAAGTATTACGGCCGAGCGTTCAAGCGTGCCCTTACCGGCGTCGCTGGAAGCTTTCATCATGATTATCGTCTTTGACATCCTAAGAGAAACAGGCATCAGAATGCCGACAAACATAGGACAGGCCCTCAGCATTGTCGGCGCACTCGTCATAGGACAGGCGGCGGTGGAGGCAAAGCTTGTCGCAGCTCCTATGATCATTGTGGTCGCCATGACGGGCATCACCAGTCTTCTGGTTCCGAAAATGAATTCGCCAATTATTTATCTGCGAATGATTCTGCTTTTGCTTTCCTCAATTTTCGGCTTCTTCGGCTTGATACTGGGCTCTGCCGTAGTATTGATACATGTAATTAATCTGCGCTCTCTTGGTATTCCTCAGCTTTCATTTTCAGGGGAACTGCAGTTTCAGGAAGTCAAGGATACTTTTATAAGGGCTCCCTGGTGGCTGATGCTTTTCCGTCCCAACACCGCCAAGGATAAGGTTAGACTTAACGACAGCGGTGATCGGCATGTTTAAAAAAACGGTAAGCGTTTTATTGATATTGTCTCAGCTTTCGCTCCTGAGCGGATGCTGGAATTACCGCGGACTGGACGAGATGTCGGTCGTTATCGGAATCGGTGTCGACAAAGCCACAAAAGGCGGCGGCTATCAGCTTTCTTTTGAAATCGTTGATATTTCAGCACCCGTTAAGGATAAAGGCATTCAAAGCAAAATCATTGAGTCGGAAGGAAACACCATATTTGACGCAGTCAGAAACGCCAAGAAGAGGATTAACAACAAGCTCTACTTCGGGCAAACGCAGCTTGTAGTGTTCAGCAATGAGATTGCGCGCAATGAAGATATGCGCGGAATAATTGACTGGTTTTTGAGAGACGGCGAGATGCGCCAGACAGTATATGCTGTCATATCACAGGAACCAACCGCAAGGGATCTATTAAATTCCAAAGGTCTGGGTCAGCGTATTGTTTCCGATGAAATTCGAAATATCGTGGAAAATGACAACTATTTCACTTCCTCAACTTTTTCCGCCGAGCTCTACAGCATATTCGACACTATAAGAGCGAAAGGCAAAACCCCTGCGCTGCCGGCAATCCATATCACTCCCAACAACGGGGAAGCCGTAGTTGAGGTAAACGGAACAGCAGTTTTTAATAAGGAGAGCAAGCTGGCCGGATACCTGACGCCACAGGAGTCCAAGTATTTTCTTTTTGCCATCGACGAAATTAAAGGCGGAGTCCTGACTGTTTCCTCTTCGGGAGACGATCGCTATGATATTTCACTTGAAATTGCCGACAACAAAACCAAGCGCTCGTTTGAATTTAAGGACGGAAAAATCAAAATCCTGATAACTACAGACACAAAAGTATATATGGATGAGGCAATGATGCATAACGATGGGCTTGATAATGAGATGATAAGCGCTCTGGAAACCGCCGCGTCGACGGAGCTCGAAAACTGCATCAGTCAGGTCATACGAAGGGTTCAGTCGGAATTTGGTTCGGATATATTCGGTTTCGGCAATATGATATATAAAAAAGACTTTCGGCTGTGGAACGACCTCAATGCGAACTGGGACGAGCAGTTTAAAACGCTGGAGGTAACCGTACGCTCGGACGTACGTATCGTTAACACTGGCGCACTCGAAAAATCGTGAAAGCGTGATTATACTCAATGACGGCCTTAATAATACTGCTTTATATCTGCGTTGTTCTGTTCGATTTTATCCCGTACAGGAAAAGCCGGTCGCCAAAGGAGACAGTAATTTACTGTGTTCTTTTATCTGTCAGTCTGTGCGTGCTTTTCCTTTATAGTCTCGGCATTAATGTGCCGGGTCCCTCCGAACCGATAATAATGGCGGTTGAAGCGCTCTTCAGCCCATCCAAATGATTATTTTATTAAAGGACGCTTTATCATGAAAAAGGAAATGATATCGGGGCGTCAGATGCTTTGCGCAATCGTGATGTTCATATTCGGAAGCAGCGTTATTATGGGGGTGAGTTCCGAAGCAGGCCAGGATTCATGGGTTTCACTGCTGTTGGCGGCACTTGTATCCATTCCCGTGCTTCTGCTTTACGCAAGAATTATTAAGCTGTTTCCGGAAAAGAATCTCTTTGAGATTCTTGAAATCGTGCTTGGAAAAATCGCCGGAAAAATTATTACGATTCTTATGGTCTGGTATTCGTTGCATCTCTGCGCTCTGGTTTTGCGAAATTTCTCCGAATTCATACAGGTGGTCACCATGCCCGAAACACCCCAGCTTCCCATTATGACGGCAATAATTTTGGTCGTGGTCTATATGGCAAAGAGCGGCATTGAAACGATGGGTAAATGGTCGGTAATAACGCTGTTCATAGTAAGCTCAGTGGTGATAATTACCATTTTATTCTCCCTTAATAAAATGGATTATTCAAATGTTCTCCCATTTATGGAGCATGATTTTAGAAAAATCGCTAACGGTGCTTTCCGTCTCTACGCCTTTCCTTTTGCGGAAACCGTGTTGTTTTTATGTCTGGCGGATTCACTGAAGAAGACGAGCAGCTCCTATAGACTATATTTGCGCGCGCTTCTTTTCGGCACAATAGTTTTGCTCTTGGTTATATTGCGCAATTTATTTATGCTTGGTTCGGAAATGGTGGGCTCAAGCTATTTCTCGTCATATGTTGCGGTGAGGATAATCGATATTGCGGACTTCTTTGCCCGTATAGAGAGTTCTATTTCAATGAACTTCATTCTGGCCGGAATAATAAAAATGACAGTATGTCTGATGGCGGCGGCAAAGGGCATCGCCGCACTTTTCGGTCTGAAAAGTCACCGGAGAATCCTGCTTCCTGTCAGTCTGATGGTTATTGCACTGAGCTCTATCCTTTATACAAACGTTATGGATATGTTTGATTTTCTGAGGTTCTATGCCTACTACGCCATTCCGTTCCAGGTCATAATCCCACTTACGGTCTGGATCGCCGCAGAACTCAGAAGGCTGAAGAAAATATCCGCAAAGGCAATCGAACTGCCCGTACCGGAATAACGTGACTAACATATAGACAGACCGGAGTACAGGAAAACACCTGTACTCCGGTCTGTCGAGATTTAAAGCCCCTTATTTTTATTTGTGGCTACAACCATGGCAGCTTTCACAGCCGCAGCCGCAGCCGACGGATTTTCCGGATTTGCGCTCCTTTACCATCTTAACAATGATGAGCGTAATGACGCCGAGCACCGCAAGGCCGATGATTATGCTGCCCAGGTTCTGGGATATAAAGTCTAGCATGATAGCACCTCCATAAAATCAAACTTTGATTCTTCCCGAACCGGTCTCTGCAAGCACCTCGTTATCGTCGTATTTATTTGGGCGGACAAGCAGGTAAACGAATGCCACGGTGATGAGCAGGGCCACTGCCGTCCCAAAGCTGAAACCGCTGCCGTTAAGCAGATTGCCAAACTGATATATGCACAGAGAAACTATATAAGCAAATATCGTTTGATATCCAATCGTGAACCACATCCATTTGCGGTTATTCATCTCACGCTTTATCGCGCCAATCGCAGCGAAGCAGGGGGCGCATAGGAGATTGAACACGAGGAAGGAATAAGCTGAAACCGTCGTAAAGCTCGATGCCAACGTCCCCCAGATTTCCGCGCCGTCCTCGGCGACTTCGGCAAAGCCATACAGGACTCCGAAGGTGCCGACCACGTTTTCCTTTGCGACCAGACCTGTTATGGCCGCAACCGCCGCCTGCCAGTTACCCCAGCCTAGCGGCATAAAGATCGGGGCAATCGCACTTCCGATAGCTGCAAGGAAGCCGTCGCCAAGGTCCTCGACCATTCCGAATTTCCCATCAACAATGCCGAAGTTTGAGGTAAACCATACGAAAACGGTAGAGATCAGAATGATTGTTCCCGCCTTCTTGATGAAGGACCAGCCGCGCTCCCACATACTGCGCAGAACGTTGACGACAGTCGGCCAGTGGTAAGCCGGAAGCTCCATCACAAAGGGCGCGGGGTCTCCAGCGAACATCTTGGTTTTTTTGAGGATAATCCCCGAGCAGACGATGGCGGCAATGCCGACAAAGTACGCGCTCGGCGCAACCCACCACGCGCCGTTGAAAAGCGCTCCGGCTATAAGCGCGATTATTGGCAGCTTGGCGCCGCAGGGGATAAATGTCGTCGTCATGATCGTCATCTTGCGGTCACGGTCGTTCTCAATCGTGCGCGAGGCCATGATTCCCGGGACACCGCAGCCGGTACCGATGAGCATCGGAATAAACGACTTTCCCGACAGCCCGAACTTCCTGAAAATCCTGTCCATTATAAATGCGATTCGTGCCATATAGCCGCAGGACTCAAGGAATGCAAGAAAAATGAAGAGCACGAACATCTGCGGCACAAAGCCCAGCACGGCTCCGACGCCGCCTATTATTCCGTCAAGGATAAGGCCCTTGAGCCATTCGGCCGTGTTAATTGAACTCAGGAAGCTGTCCACGGCGGGAGGTATTATTTCTCCAAACAGCACATCGTTCGTCCAGTCCGTGACCCATGCGCCGACCGTCGTCACAGACACATAGTAGACTATCAGCATGACGACTGCAAAAATGGGCAGCGCAAGCCAGCGGTTCGTCACCACCCTGTCTATTTTGTCCGAGGCGGAAAGCTTGCCCTTGTTCTTTCTGTGGCAGCAGTCCTTGATAATCGATGCTATGTATATATAGCGCTCGTTTGTGATAATGCTTTCGGCGTCGTCATCCATTTCGCTTTCGCAGCTTTTTATGTCCTCTTCGATATGATCCCTCAAGACGCTTGAAAGCTCCAATTTCTCCATTACCTTCGGGTCCCGCTCAAAGAGCTTGATCGCAAACCAGCGTTGCTGATCCTGCGGAAACTTTCCTTCCGTCGCCTCCTCTATGTGAGCGAGCGCGTGCTCGACGCTTCCGGAAAAGGAATGCTGAGGTGTCATAGGAACGCCCCTGCCGGCAAGCTCAACCGCTTTTCCGGCCGCTTCCATAATTCCGTCTCCCTTGAGTGCAGATATCTCTATGACGGGGCAGCCCAGTTCCTTTGAAAGGCGTTCGGTAAACACTTTGTCTCCGTTCTTCCGAACGACGTCCATCATATTGACTGCCACTACCATTGGTATTCCAAGTTCCGTCAGCTGCGTGGTTAGATACAGATTGCGTTCAAGATTCGTACCGTCGACGATATTCAAAATCGCGTCTGGACGCTCCGTAATAAGATAGTTTCTGGCGACGACCTCCTCCAGGGTATAGGGAGATAAGGAATAGATACCGGGCAGATCCATTATTATTGCGTCTTTATGGTTTTTCAGACGGCCTTCCTTCTTTTCGACTGTCACTCCCGGCCAGTTTCCAACGAACTGGTTTGCTCCCGTCAGCGCGTTGAAAAGCGTTGTTTTTCCGCTGTTCGGATTGCCGGCAAGCGCTATTTTAATTGCCATTTAATTACCTCCTATATATCACCGGTAGGTTAGTGACGGCTAACCTACCGGCACACGAAAGCCGCTTACTCAACGGCAATCATTTCCGCGTCTGCTTTGCGCAGAGAAAGCTCATAGCCGCGAACGCTTATTTCGACAGGATCGCCCAGCGGTGCGACCTTCCGCACGAAAATCTCAGTACCTTTTGTTATACCCATGTCCATGATTCTGCGTTTGACGGCTCCCGCCCCGCTTATTCTGGAAACGGTTACCGTCTGTCCGCACTTTGTTTCCCTCAATGTATGCACAGATCCGCTCTCCTTTCAGACCATTATTTTGTTTGCCATTTCGCGGCTGACGGCTACTCTCGATTCCTTTACGCTGACAATTACATTGCCGCCGATTTCGGTGATCACTGTTACCGCCGCCCCCGCAACGAAGCCCAGGCTTTCAAGAAACCGGCGTGTCTCTTCTTTCCCGCCGACTCTCCTGATCAGATTCTCTTCCCCCGCTGCAGCCAAAGTTAAGGGCATCATAATTCCTCCCAAGCGCTAGGTTAGATTAGCCTAACCCCATGCCGTCTAATAAGTTAGGTTTTCCTAACCATTATTAGGTTAGCATACGCTAACCAATTTGTCAAGCCGCTTGGGGGTATTTTTTAATTTGCTTTTTAGGCAGAGATGTGCTACTCTTCAGTTAGTTTGTAATAACCGTATAGGGAGGTGTTTTGTTTGAAGGTTCAGGAATCTGCTGAAATGTATCTTGAAACGATTCTGGTTCTCAGCAAAAGAAACCCAAACGTAAGATCGATAGACGTCGCATCCGAACTTAACTATAAAAAGCCAAGCGTCAGTGTAGCGATGAAAAATCTCCGCGAAAACGGATTCATCAACATGGACGAGGGCGGCTATCTCACACTGACCGAAAAAGGACGGCGAATCGCCGAAACCATGTTCGAGCGCCACACTCTGATTTCGGAATTGCTCATGACGTTAGGGGTCGAAAAAAGCACTGCCGTTGAAGACGCCTGCCGTATCGAGCACGTAATCAGCGCCGAGAGCTTCGAGGCAATAAAAAACCACGTCCACAACAATAAATAGAGGCCGACCTCTTATCCGGCGATGTAAAATGCTTTCCGTCTTTATCGGGACCCTTAGATAACCCCATATTCGCTCCATCCGCTGTCATAGTATAGTGACCCCTTTGCGGTCACTGTGCGGAATTTTCGCGCATATGCGCCACAGCGTTTTGCGACTGCGTCCATATGCCGCGCATTGTTTTCAAAAAGCTTTGAAGGGAGAACAGCTATGAATCGCTGGCTGAAAAGAATTCTTATGTACCTTGCAGGTCTTGTTTTGCTTGTTTTGCTTTTTGTTGTCGCTTATGTGGTCTATATGCAGGTCAACTATTACAGGATTGACGATAATACCGCTCTGGAAATAACAAATCCCTCCGATGAGGTGCTTAAAAGCGGAGTCAGCTATAAAGCACTTACATATAACATCGGCTTCGGAGCCTATAACCATGATTTTTCTTTCTTTATGGACAGTGGTACGATGCTTGACGGCACGCCGGTCAGTGGAACTATGTCGCGTGCTCAGAGCAAGGAGATTGAACTTTCAAATACCGAGGGTGCTCTCGGGGCCGCCAAGCTGCAGGATGCGGATTTTTATCTGATGCAGGAGGTAGACACAAAGTCGACGCGCAGCTTCAAGATTGATCAAAGGTCTGTCATAGAGAGCGCTTATCCCGATTACAGTGATGTTTATGGGGTAAATTTTCACAGCTCGTATCTGCTATACCCCTTTAGCGAGCCTCACGGTAGCGTGCTTTCCGGTCTTCTCACCCTGAGCCGTTATTCCGTCGGAGAGGCCGTCCGCAGAAGCTATCCCGTGGACACCAGCTTTTTTACAAAGTTCTTCGATCTGGACCGCTGCTTTGTGCTCCTTAGGCTTCCTGTCGATAACGGAAAAGAGCTGGTTCTTGTCAACAGCCATATGTCGGCTTACGACGAGGGCGGTACGATACGCGCTCAGCAGCTTGATATGCTCAACCAGATAATGGCGGAAGAGTACGCCAAGGGCAACTACGTTATCGTCGGCGGTGACTTCAATCACGCTCTGTGCGATACGATAAACGCCTTCGCGTCACAGCAGGAGGTGCCGAATTGGGTCTTTCCGCTTGATGACTCCGACATTTCCGAAGGACTGAGCGTGGTCAGAGCCGACAATGTGAACGATGTGCCGACCTGCCGCAGCACGGATATGCCGTATGAAAAGGGTGTCAACTATTCAGTAGTAATAGACGGCTTCATCGTCTCCGATAACGTCACGGCCAGCGCCGTCAACATTGATACAGATTTCGACTTCAGCGACCACAACCCGGTCCTGCTTACCTTTACGCTGAATTAATATGAACGTCGGCACCTGCGTCAGGCTGTTTAATGGCCCAGGTGCGTTTCAGCACTACCGCAGGGTCCGCTTGCCGCTCTTTTCGGAAGCGCCTGCTTCTTATGGCCGTCAGAACAATAAAGCTCCCCCGCCGGAAAACAGCGGGGGAGCTTTATATGTTCTATTTGCGGTTTCCACGTACTCCGTATCCGCCGAAGTAGGCACCTATATCCGCGCTGACGACGAATACGTTCCTCGTCATTTCGTGAATGTCCCTCACGATTTGCTTCTCCGCTTTGCGGGGAACTACGGTGTTGATCTTGAATTTCTTGCCCTCAAAGCCAAAGCCCTCGAACGCAGTAAATCCCCTGCCGTTATTAACCAGATATTCGATTATCTTGTTCCCGTCGTCTTCGTCGGCCATGAGCTGCAAATTTATTTCGCCCAAAGCCAACTTTTTTTCCAGAATCGAGCCGAAATAGATGCCGGCCGCAAATCCCAGGCAATAAGCAAACAGCCAGTAAATATTATCCGCAAGAGTTGTGATAACGGCTGAGGCCACCAGCCCCCAGATCATGCATTCAAGGAATGCCAAAAGAGTCGACGCAAGACGCTGGCCCTTTACCTGCATGATGACCCTTATGGACTGCACCGAAATTTCAATTATTTTTATTCCGCAGATCAAAAGGCAGGTCAATATTTGCGGAAGACTGTGCAACAGTTCTGTCATTGGACAAAGGCCCCCTTCAGGCGTATATTCGGTTAGAGCTTTCACCCACCGTACCAGTATATCCGCGCAGACTTCCTCAAGTGCAGCACATTCTCTGCGGCAAGCACCTCGTTTTTGCCGCGGAAAAGCCGACGGAGCCATTGCATCGCCGTATGACTGCACGGATAACGCGGCGGGTATACCGCAGCTTTTACAGTATATTTATATAAAAAAGCACCAAAAGTCACAAATTGCCTCGGCTTTTGGTGCCTAACCTTGTACGAACAGTCATTCGGATTCCCCGAAAAAGAGCGTTGGTTTTAATAGTTATACCGGCTCTATACTCCAGCCTTAAAACCATAATACCGGTCGGAAAGCCAGAAGAACGGCAGAGATACGAGCTGTGTGGACACGGAGAACACCACCAGCCACACAGGCGCCGCATCGTAAAGCACACCCATCAGCCAGCTTCCGAGGAACCAGCAGGCGCCGAAAGCAGTCTGGAACACACCGAAGCCGGAGGAGCGGCTTTGCTTTGGCACAATGCTCGATACAGCGGCCTTCAAAATGGACTCCTGCGCCCCCATACCGATGCCCCACAAAGCAACTCCGAGAAACAGCGCCCACCGTGCCGTGACCGAGAAAATCAAAACGGCGAACGGCGCTGAAATCAGTGTCGAAATCATAAGGACTTTTATTCCGCGTTTATCAAATAGCCACCCGAAAAAAAGTGCGGAAATGGCGTCCACTGCCATAGCCCCCGCATAAATCAGCGAAAGCGTATCCTCAGGGATAAGCCCCGTGTGAGCCGTATGCATCGTAATCATGGTGAAATCGAGAAATCCTGCGGCAAAAAGGCCGATGGCAATTATATAGAAAACAAACGAACGGTTAATCTTAAAAGGCGCGTCGTCTTCCGCGGCAGGCTCAAATTCCTCCGGGTTGGGGTAGCGGCGCTTCGCCACAAGCAGCAACAAAACTGTTACAAGTGCTGGAATGCCGAGTATTGCAAAGCTGATTTTATATGCGTAAAACTGATCTCCGCCCTTCTTAAGCAGAATAATTACAAATAGCAGCACGGGGCCGAGAAAAGCTCCGATCTGGTCAAGAAACTCCTGCATTGCGAAGCCCTTGCCCGCTCCGGTCTTGGACGCGGCAAAGGACAGAAGTGTATCCTTCGCAGGCTTTTTTATGGCTTTTCCGGTCCTCTGCACAATAATCAGCATACATGCCAGCTTCCAGCCGCCGTGCGGGACCAAAGCCAGCGCGGGAATCGCCATGCAGTCTATGACATATCCCGTTACCGTCAGCGGCCAGTATCTTTTTGTCTTATCCGTTATCCAGCCGGTAAGCAATCTCAGCGAATAGCCGATAAGCTCTCCCAGGCCGGACACAAAACCGATCGCGGCGGCAGAGGCCCCCGCGAGACTAAGAAAATCACCGAGTATGCTCGCCGCACCCTCGTGGGTCATATCTGAAAACAGGCTGACAATGCCCATCAGCAGAATAAAAGCAAGCGCCGATTTTTTCGACTTTTCTTTGCCAGCCGTACCCTCATATCCCTTCGTTTTACAGCCTAAGTATCAAAACCGTAAATATGGTATTTATTATATAACACGCAACGTGTAATTACAACCCGAACTTGCAGGGCAACGCCGCTCCCCTTCTTTTCAATGGCGCGGAACGTACGCGCTTTTATTAAAGAACTCTATTATAGGCTCCATGAAAAGCTCCGTTATAAACATTCCCATATAAACCGTTTCTCCGGTAAAACGACTCGGCGCCGATTCTGAAAGATTGAAACGGTGCAATTTTCTTTTCAGTCCTCTGTCCATTCTCATTATTCTTTTGGTACCGAGTGTATAATTGATATAATAAAAAATATCCGCGGTCAGCAGATATTTTTTATTATAAGCTCATAATTTTCACGTTTATGCGGAAGCATACACGAGCTGCAGTCCTTTCGTCCATCAGGCATCAGCGTAAAATTGCCGCCGCATTTTTCGCCCAAGCTGTATAGCGGGCAGTAGCAGAAAAGGCAGTTGAAGTTGTTTTTATCCTCTGTTTCATGACAGGGATAATACTCGCAGGCCGTGTTGCTAAAAAAGGAGTAATTTTTGGTTTTGTTATCATCGTTTTTACCCGCCATATTCACCCTCCAAATTTGTTTTTTATCTGTCGATAAGGCCGTATTTCACTTTTATCCGGTCAAGCTTTGCAAGAAGTGGCTGTGAAATAAACCACAAAAACGCAGCCGTCGCCGCAGCGTGCACGAGATCGACAGGGAATCCGACGGCATAGGCGGCAAGAAGCATTTTAAAAGTCGGGTTCGGCTGATACATAAGAACCGTAGCCGGGTTCATTATCCCGCCGTATATAATGATGGCCGCCAGCGTACCGAAGACGCTCAGGGACAGTCTGCTTCTGCTCAATAAACCGTTTTTGAACAGGACACCTGCGATAAAACCGGCAAATCCCATGGCGAACATCTGCCACGGTGTCCACGGGCCCTGCCCGAACAGCATATTGCTTGCGAGCATCGTAATCGCCCCGACTATAAAGCCCGTCTCTCCGCCGAAGGCCACACCCGAAACGATGACTACGGCAAGCACCGGCTTGAAGCCCGGGAGTGCGAAAAATGCCGCGCGTCCCGCAATGCCTAGAGCGCAGAGGACTGCAATCACGACAAGCTCGCGCGCCCGCGGCCCGCGGCTTTCAAACGCAAGGCCGAAGGGCAGCATGGCCTCAAGCATAACCAGCAGCGAAATAAAATAATACTTTCTGTCGCCAAGGAAATAAATGCCTATTAATATCGTTGACGGAACCGCGATGAGCGCCATAAGCGCTGCTAAAAGCGCGCGCTTCGGCATACGGCCATGCGCTTTCTCCGCCCGCACGAAAGCCGCGCTCTTCTCCGCTGTTCCACCCGCGCTAAGCGCCAAAACAAGCAACGACACTATCAGGATCAGATAAACGGAACTGTATCTTATATTATGTCCCTCCCATATGCTGGCCGTCAAAATGTTCTTCACATCGACATTTCTTAGAGCGTAAGCAAAAGCTCCGATTGCTGTTATTCCCGAAGCCGTGGCAAGCAGCCTGCGCCCGAGCGGAAGCTTCGGCGCGGCGATATCCGCATCCGGCAGCGGTGAGAGGTCCTCAAAACGTCCGCCGTCCGTACCGCAGCCGATTTCCGGCAGGGCTTCGGGCTTACCGCCACAAGACAAAATTATATCTTCCGCCGTGACGGCATCCCGTATAATTCCGCGAGACATGCGGCTTGCGGAGGTAGTGTAGAAGCTGTTGCCACCAAAAAAAGCACGTGGCGTGTTTTCGGCGACTATATTGCCGTCGAAGAACAACGCGCAGCGATCGGCGTACTGCGCACAGAACTCCACATCATGACTTACCATAATAACACAAATTCCGCTATCGGTCAGGTTTTTTAATATGGCGGCAAAGACGAGACTGAACTCCGCGTCCAGACCCTTTGTAGGTTCGTCAAGAAGCATTACCCCGGGGTGCAGAAGGAGAACCTTTGCAAGCGCCGCGCGCTGCATTTCACCGCCGGACAGATCATATGGATGGTGGCCGAGCAGAGCTTCAAGCCGGCACAGGCGTGCTGTCAATAGCGCCTGACGCCGCATTTCCTCTTCAGGGAGTCCGGAATCCGCAAGCATCTCTTCCAGCTCCTCTAAAACAGTCTTTTTTGCAAAAAGAAGCTTCGGGTCCTGCGGAAGCGTAACTACGGGCCTTGCTCCGAGCTCAGTTTCACCCCTGTACGGCTTTTTTTGCCCTGATATGAGAGCCAGCGCCGTTGTCTTGCCGGCACCGTTTCCACCCAATATACAAAACAGCTCGCCGGGATAGGCTCTGACGGACAGCCCCTTTATTACGTCCGGCTCATATTTGCCATACCGAAACCACACGTTCCGAAGCTCGACGGCAGGGCGATTCAAACCGGAAACGGCATGTCTTCTCTCAGGTTGTAGAGCTTTGATCTCGTTTTCCTCCGCATAGCTTTCTAGCCAAGCGCGGCCTTCCGCGACCGTTCGGGGACACGGAAGTTTGTTCTCAATCGAAGACCAGACGCGCATTGGCGCAGGCAGTGAAAAAAAAATAGGGCATTCCAGTGCTTTGAGCGCTTTTCCCGTTTCCTCAGCCGGGCAGTCACAGATGATTTTCCCCTCGTCCATAACAACGACGCGCGTTGCGAACGAAAGAACCTCTTCCAGGCGGTGGCTCGTTAAAATTACCGTTACACCTAACTCTCTGTTGATTTTTCCGACTGCCGAAAGGAACTCCTCGGCGGCAATCGGGTCAAGCTGGCAGACCGGCTCGTCCAGAATCAGAACAGACGGCTGCATCGCCATGACAGAGGCGAGGTTCACAAGCTGTTTCTGGCCCCCGGAAAGCCCGGCAATATCCCTATAAAACAAATCCTGCACGCCGAAAAAGCAGGCGGTTTCAGCGACTCTGGCTCGTATTGAAGGCGTATCCAAGCCCAGACTTTCAAGGCCGAACGCCAATTCGTGCCAGACCTTATCCGTGACCGCTTGATTTTCCGGAGACTGCTGTACAAAGCCTATGCGCGAGGCCTGGCTTCCAGCATCAACATCTTCAAGCGGCCTACCATCGAAAAAAACCTCGCCGCCACGCTCTCCATGCGGCGTGAGAACGGTTTTGAGCTGACGCAGAAGCGTGGACTTTCCACAGCCGGAAAGCCCTATTATGGCAACAAATTCGCCGGAAAACACCTTGAGCGACAGATTACTAAATACAGGCTCGCCCTGTTCGGGATAAGTGAAGCTCAAACTGCGGATATCGAAGACTTCCATTTCCACTCCTCCTTAGCTTCCAGATACAGCGGCATGGCGCATAGCGCGAGCCAGACGAGAAACGTACTAATAGTGTAGGGCTTGCCTAAAACGCCCGTGACCGCCGGATAGTAGCGCCAGTCTATGCCGCCCGTAACCGCCGCGGTAAAGATGTATACGCTGCAGAAAAGTGTAAAGCAAAGAGCGTATGCGTCGCGCCGCTCAAAAAGGAAGACGGAGAAGAAGGTTCTTCCCGGCAGGCCATAGCCGCGGCTTTTCATCGAGTCCGCCGTCTCAATGGCGCTTTCCAACGACCATGTGACGGCGGCGGAGAGAATTTTCAGCCCAAGCCTCATCCGTTTTAGTAAGCTCCCTGACGAAACGTCCCTTCCGAGTGCCTTCTGCGCTTCCGCCGCGGCCTTGATTCTCGCGCTCAAAAAGGGAACAAAGCGCAGGGTCATTGAAAGCAATAAGCCCAGCACAGGCAGGACGCGCCCAAATAGGTACACGAATTTATCCGAACATATAACCCGGTTGAAGCAGACAAACCATTCCACGACCGTCGCCAGCATGACGGCTGCTGCAAGCCCATAGAGTATGGCCTCCAGCGTCAGCGGGTTCCCGCTCGGAAGCCAAACTAGTATCGTCGCGCCCTCATGGTTGAAAATGGGGTTGAGCGCCGCCGTCAGCAGCATCAGCGGAAGCAGGTATTTAAGAGAGCCCCTCACAGCTTTTCCGCCCGTGAGCCGCGCGGAGTAAAAAGCGGCGCAGGCAAGAGCTGTCAACTGCGTGACCGGGTGCATAGAAAGCATTGAAAAAGCTATAACGGCCACAAACCATATGAAATTGACTACAGGGTGATAGCCCGAAAAAGCGTCGTTCACGCCGCGCTCGCCTCCCCCACATCGCGGCCGAGGTCACAGGTATAGACAAACGAAACAGCATCGCCGTCCGACAGCCTGTACTCGCCGCAGCCGACGTTTGGAAACACCCCGTTGACCGTGTACATCCAGCCCGACATCTCGCCGCAGTCAAGCTCGTATATGTTGCAGATGCCTTCAATATATACGGTGTTATATATCGGGGATACGGAAAATTCCAGATGCATATTGCGTGCTATAAGCTCCCGCCGCAGCACATCGAAAGCCGTATCTCCCTCAGAGAATTCAACATCCTTTAGACTCAGCAGCCAGCCGTCCGACGGAATGAGAGTTTCTTTTCCCTCCGCGAGCTTGTCCATATTGTCTAAAATCGTATTGCAGCTTATTATCAGCGAACAGACGCAAGTCTTCGTTTCCGGCGCTGCCGTCTGCGCGGTGGAACCGGTGGCGGCAGGCTTTTCTGGCTTCGGCGAAGTGTTATGCCGGTCGTTTAGCTGTCCAGAAGCGTCCGTTGACAGAGGCGGCGGCTCTGACTGTGATATTTCTCCCGAAGGCGGAACCGAGGACGCTTCAGCCGCAGAGTAAGCGGCCTCATTTGACGGAACGGCGGAGCTGGGTTTTGAAACCGGCCCGTTTTGTATTAGCAAGGACGCCGCGAGCGCGATAACAATGATAAGAACGGCTATTAGCCTTTTTATTTTCGGATTCATACCCTCCTGGCCTCTTTGAGCAAATCGTATATCTGCGACGCCACCTCCCGGCGCGTTATGCAGATGTCTGACGGCTGCCAGTCCTCGTCCGCTTTATCACGCAGTCCCAGCAGCATTGAGGCGCGTGAAAGCATGATTCGGGCCTCCACATCCGTGATTGTTCCATCGGGAGTGAAGGTCGTCGCGGAGCTTCCTTTGATTATACCGGCCCCGTATGCAGCTCCAACATATGAGGAAAACCACGCGCTTTCCGACACATCCGAAAACTTATCCGTCGTTTTCCTCTCAAGCCCAAGTGCCTTGACGGCTATCGCGCAGAACTCAGCCCGCGTCATGGTTTTGTCCGGAGCGAAAAGCCCGCCGCCCATGCCGCTTATTAGTCCTTCGTTTGCAAGAACCTCAATTTTATTCCGCTCCGCAATACCCTTTAGGTCCGAAAAACTCACCAGCCTGTAAAGGCTGACCTTGCCGCTATCCGTACGAAGAGCGGCCGCGAGCGCAAGCAGCGCCTGCTCGGTTGCCGTTCCGTTGGAGCCCCCGCCCTTAACATGTTCAAAGCTGCCGTCGGAAAGCTGATATGTGAGGAGATTATCTATCAGAGTTTTTCCGTTTTTTGAAAAGCGCCCGTCGCCGGGGCTTATTCCCAGCTCGCAAAGCGTGATGACGACCTGCGCGCAGCTTTCGGAGCTTTCCGTACCGCCGCTTGTGTAGGTGCCGTCCCCGTTCTGCATTGATGAGATAAGCGCGACAGCCCTCAGGATCGCTTCCTGAACGCCGTTCATCGACTTGTACTTTGAAAGCGCACACAGCACCATAGCTGTCATATCGGGGTCGGCGGACGAACCCGAAAACGCCCAGCCTCCTCCCGAAAGCTCATGCGAGAGAATATATTCTACATACATTGCCCTCGTAGCCCGCACAGCGGCGCTCTTATTCTCCGGCATTTCATAGCGGCCGCTGTCAAGCGCGATGAGCGCCCATACAGGTCCGTTCAAGCCCTGATAGACCGTTTTGTCGTAGTCGCCCAACGGGAGCGTAAGGTCACAGCCGCCCACATCAGCGGCGTTCCGTCCCGCAGCGGTTAAACCAAGAATTACGCGGGAGTATTCGGTATACTTGCGCTCACTCAGCACCCCTCTGGCGGCTTTTACTATATCAGTCACGGACGCACAGTAAGCGTCCAGCCAGCCCTCCGGCAGCACGGCATCGCCACGGCAAAGTCCAAGCACCTCCCATTCGCTTCCGTAGGCTGGCGCCGCCGCTTTTATGTAATAATCGGCTGCGCAGTTGTATGCGTTCTGAAGCCTCGTATCCGCCGAGGCGCAGACGTCGCCGCTCAGATTAAGCATTAGAATCAGCGCCAGAATAATGCCAGCCGCCCTTTTCATATCCCGATCAAGCTCCTTTATATGAAGTCCCGTTTTTTATGCTTTACTACGTCCGAAATCATGCTTTGGTTTTTTCAGCAAACCGTGTAATTACGGCCGCCGCCTCGCACCTTGCTGCGCCTAGGAAAGGTGAGAGCGTGCCGGGACCGGTGCCGGTCAGTATGCCAGCTCCGAGCGCCCACTGCAGCGCTGGATAAGCCCAGTCGCTGATCTTGAGCGAATCGCTGTAGCTGAGAATGTTCATATTTTCTCCAGCGCTTACGTCAAGATCCTTGTATTTTGCATAGCGGTAGAATACCGTAACCATCTGTTCCCGCGAAATATTGTCGTTTACGCCGAAGCTTCCGTCCCCGTAGCCGTTGACAATGCCGCTCGCTGAAGCCCACACAACCGCGTCATAGTACCATGAAGCGCTGTCCGAGGCATCCTTGAAACCGCTCGTACCTATGACCGGGGGGCTGCCCGCCATACGGTAGAGCACCGTTACGAGCATAGCGCGGGACAGCTTTGAATCCGGTGAAAACGTTTTTTCTCCCGTACCTGTCATGATCCCGTTCAGTGAAACATACTGTACCGCATCATAATACCAAACGGCGTTTTCAACGTCGTCGTATGCGGATGCCTTATCGGTCGTGACAACAAAGGTTGAAAGGTGCGTTACGCCTACCTCGACGAATTTTTTCCCGCCCGACAGGACAACTTTTCCCGTCAGCACCTCTGAGGTCCCGTCTGAGCTGATAACAATAACCCTGTAACTTGCCCCCTCATCAAAAGCTCCCGTGACGGGAATAGCCACGCTGAGTGAAGCACCTTCGAAGCTAGTTATCTTCTTGTCCCCGGAGCCTATGCTTATTTCAACTATTACGGCATTTGCCGTTTCCTCCGCTGGCAGGCTGATATCTTCCGCGGACCTCGCCGCAACGGTCATCTTCAATTCCGTACCGCCGGTCTGTCTGCTTATGGCGGCAAGCGCCGCATTAGGAATGTTTACGCTGCCGCCGGCTGTTTCAAAGCTGAGCGAACCCGAGGGGCTTTCGGCGATTTCCCTGACGGATGACGCCGGCAGAGACATGGATACGGAGCTTGCCGAACCCGTTACCTGGGGCGCTATGACAACCCTGCCGTTATTTTCAGCGATGGCGCTTGTAACCGCTTCTGCACTGACCGCCGCGTCGGCACTGCCGTTCTGCGCTGTCACTGCCGGGGCAATACCTCCAGGTGTTTGCGAGCTGCTTTCATTCTGGCCCCAGTTCGAGTATCCGGTCTCAGAAGTAAAGTCCTTTGTAAAAAACACAATGACATTATCGCCGTTTCTAAGCGGATACGCAGCCATATAGGAGCTGGGAATAACACCGTTGACTTTATACATCCAGCCTGAGTTTCCGCCCGCGTCCAGCTCCGAGAGTGTTTTGCCGCCGGGCGTGGTGATGGTGTCAATATAGCTGCCTCTGGCGCTGAATGTATAGTCGTTATCCCTCAGAACACTTGTGAACAGGTCAAAGACCGTAGAGCCCTCCGCTACACCCGAAATCGTGTTCTTAGATATCCAAGTGCTGTCGGCGCTTTGCAGCGTAAAGGAAACGCTCAGTGCTTCAATAACGGGCGTATCGCTTGTGGGGTTAGTACCTCTTACGATCAGGCTCGCAGTAACGGGCTGGTAATAGAGCTTCTGGAAGTCCGCGTTGGTTGGATATTTTTCCGCATACTTTCCGAGCGTCTCACTGGAAAGATAGCTTGTTAGAGTGACGGCCTTGCTCTCTGTCTGGCGCGTTACCAGCAGGTTTTCATGACTGATCACCGCCGCGTTGCTGGAGCGGAAGGTCCGCCACTGCTCGAGCGTTTCCCAACCGTCCATAGCGACGGGAACGATGCCGTGATTCATGCGGTCCTTGTAGTCGTAAACAAAGGTCGGATTGCCGTCCTTCAGATATGCTTCCTGAAAGGCGTGCAAGTCGCCGGTGATCTGGTCGGCGGAGCTGTTGGCATTTTTGATGCCGTTGAAGTAGTTGGCCTTGACCTGCGCCATCAGGGCAATTTCCGCGTTAATTTCCCCCTGTGTCAGAGGCAGAACAGTGATGTCAAACGACTTCTGTGCCGAAATGCTGCTGGCCTTTTCCGTAATGGTCACCGTGAGGGTCACGGTTTCCGCCTCCGCGCCGGGCAGCGGACGATACACATAGACCCGCGCGGCGTTGTTGATGCCCGAAGTGGCGATTACATCCTCGTTGCTGCTGGTGATGATGACGGGGTAGTATTTGCCGTCCACACCGTAGTCGCGCGTGGTCGGGAACTGTATGTCGTTGACGACCGCGCTTCTGTCGAGCGATTCCCCAGTTACATAGTCCGTCAGCCCCGGCGAGGTAAGTCCTGTGTTCAGCTTGGCCATAAGTTCTGCCTGAGCTGCCTCAAACTCCGCCTGGCTCATGGGGTCCACAGTGACTGTGAAAGACTTGGAGACCGTGACTGGCACAACCGCACCGGTAGCGTCCGTACCCTTGTTTAGCGTCACGACGGCGGTCAGTGTCACCGTTTGCTGCGCGGTTGTTCTTTTTATGCTCGTTGTATAAGGTCCATATGTATCGGGGTAGCTCCCTGCCGCGCCAATGCTGACAATGCTCGGATCAGACGATGTCCATGTGATCGTGGCCCAGCTTAAAAATTGCGTATAGTCGCCATAATCCGGAGTATCTGAAGTACCCGTATAGGCATAGTGCGGCAAAGACAGGCTGTCGCTGACTGCCGAGGGCACAGGTATTTTTGACAGGACCTGTTCATTCAGCGCTTGCCGGGCTTTTTCGCCATCCCAATATATTACCGCGTTAACGGCATAGTCTTTGCTCAGTCCATTTTTTTCCAGTGTAAAAACCACAGCGATTGATGAAAACCACATTCCCCGTGTACCGCTTGGGTCTGCATAGAAATACTGGATATCACCTTTGCGATCAGCTTCGACAGAAATAGCGGCTGCGCCGTCTACGGGATTGTCGGCGCTTTTCAGGGACACCGTCAAATCAGCATAGCCTCTGTTTTCCAGCGCTTGCTTCAATGCTACGCAAACATTTGTATCCATTCCATACGTCGGTTTGAGATTATACCATTGCAGCGCCGCTACCGCATTTGAGAGATATATATTTGGATCAGCCAACTCCTCAGAGACAGTAGCAGAGGATCTGACAAGAAGTGTATAGGTTTTATTATCACGCGCATCGCCACACAGGACAGTGGCCGTTAACGTCACCGAAGCATCAGTTGTCTCCGGAAGCGTAACAGAACCGCTCTCAACTATAACATTCTCGTTGCTGCTGCTCCATATGATGCTTGTCCCATTTGCTCCGGTAACGGGAAGCGTCAGCGTGATGCTTGCCCGAATACAAGCAGGCAGCTCTGGAAGTGCAGCCTTGTCCGCTTCGACAGCGGCCGTTTCGCTCAGCAGTATGGGGCCGAGCACGGCGGAGCGGGCTTCCGAGCCCTCGTCGCCCACCACATAGAGGTACAGGTATTTCCCGATATGGGCGTCGGCCAGGGTCAGTGTCTTTTTGGTTTCACTGGACAGGGCGGCAAAATCACCCGACGCACTGTCGCCAAGCATCCACCGATAGCTCAGGCCCGTGGGCGTCTTGCCCCCCGTGCCGCTTACGACGGCGGTGAGCACCTGCCCGGCGCGCGGCGAACCCACCGGCGTAATGCTGACGCCCGTCACAGGAACCTTCTCCACAGGCGCGGCGGATTGCCAGCTCAGAATGGGATAGCCGCCGTTAATGTTGGCGGTGTCGGCAGCCCAAGCGTTGTTACCATCGATATTAAGCAGGCCGAGAAGAACTTCCGGGGTCGTAATTCTATCACAGTCTGTGACCGTGCCGTTTTTAGCACCAACAACCTTTGCACCACTATAGAAGCAATTTAATAGGCTAGACGATGTATATAAAAAGTCAGAAATATCCGCCGCCGTTGTACTTCCGGCAGCTGTACCCCTATTATAGCAATACTGCGCCGTACAATTATTTTGAAGCTGTCCGGCAATGCCGCCAGCGCGTGAGGTTCCAGTAATGGCTCCCGTGTTATAGCAATTGCTGATGGTGGAGTATTTCGCGTAGCTAACAATACCACCGGCGTAGGTGCCTTGTACTGCTCCTGAATTTGCACAGCCTTGAATTTCAACGGCTGGATTACTTGTGTTCCCTGCATATCCGGCAATGCCGCCAGCATATCCGCCTGTTACGGAACCGGAGAAAGAGCAGTTGATAATGCTGCCGGCCTGCATTTTCCCAACGATACCGCCGATATAGTTGCTGGTTCCGCAACTGATTATGCCTTCCACCTTAAGCTTTTGAACGGTGGAACCGTTTACCAATCCGAAAAGGCCCTGATTCGCTGTGGCCTTCGTAATCGACAAGCCACTGATCATGTGATAGTTGCCGTCAAAGTTTCCACTATATTGTTCCGCGACACTGGTCTTTGTCCCGATAGGCGTCCACGCCTTGCCGTTCAAGTCAATATCCGCGGTCAGAACCGCACTGTCTGCGCATGCGGCAGTCTCATTTACATGCTGTGCGAACCACGCAAGCTCCGCCGCCGTACCGATTTGATAGACACCTTCAACATCTGCAGGCATGGTTTTGGCTCTGCCGTCCCAAGGCTCGCCAGTTGCCAGCGCTCCCGTCGGCAGCAGGCTAATAACGAGTACTAACGCAAGCAGCAGTGCGGATAATCTCTTCTTCATCATTTTCCCTCCCATATTTACGAAAAGACGGCTGCGGCGAATTACTTCGCCGCAGCCGTCTTTCTGCGCTATTATCTAAGCAAGCGTCACCCTGCTGGCGCTTGCGCTTCAAAAGAGCGCTTTACAGTCAATGGTACCTGAATAAAAGCACTCTTAAAGGCTCTGCCGAAATAACGCGGCGGAGCCAAGCTTAACAATCCAGAGCAGGTCTTCTGACTTGCGCCTGCGGAACAAATCCTCGCACACGTTCTGCCTTCTCAGGTTTCCCCAATGACTGACTTTCGTCAACGAACGCGGCCATAAGCGCATACAGCGGCGGTACCGTCCGTGATTCTCACACGGTTCCCTATTCTTTCGCAAAAGCCTTACGCCTGTGCGAACACTGCTGAATGTATATTCAATTTTTAATATAATACCATTGCCGACTAATTTCTGTCAATCGAAGTACGCAGAAAAAGCCCGGCCCAAATGTAACTGCGGCTCCACCTTTCCTGCATCGCGGAGCACTTAGCTTACAAATTACGCAAGTCCGCAAGTCCTTGGTATTTCTAAGGATTTGCGGACATTTAGTGTGTTTAGGCGCAAGTTTTTATGCAAGCAAAAAAAGAGTGCGCCTATAATTTTGTGGCCTTATTAAAATAACTTTCTTTCTCTAAATATGCGGACGGTAAAGTATAATCCTTTATCATTTACAGTTATCATCGTAATAACATCCCGCTGGCGGTACGCCTATCGCATTCTTTACCGCTGAACGCGCCCTGAGGAATCTCCGCCGGCTAGTGACTCTACGTCTTTAAGTGAAACTCTGTTGAAGTCGCCTGAAATGGAGTGCTTTAGGCAAGAGGCTGCTACGGCAAACTCAAGAGCCTGCTGTCTGCTCTCATAGTTGTTCAGCCCATAGATAAGTCCCCCAGCAAAGGAGTCTCCGCCGCCGACACGGTCGACAATGTCGTTTATCTCATATCTGCGGCTGACATAAAATTTTTCTCTGTCGTTCAGGCAAGCGGCCCATCCGTTGGTGTCTGCGCTCTTGCTCTCTCTGAGAGTTATGGCTATCATTTTCATGTCTGGATATTCCATCAGCACCGCACCGGAGAGAAGTCTGTATTTCTCACGGTCAAGCTCCCCGCCTTCAACGTGTACATCGGTGGTGATGCCAAGGGATTTCTGAACATCCTCTTCGTTTGCGATAGCTACGTCCACATATTTTGTAAGCTCGCGCATGACCTCCGGAGCTGTCTTGCCGTATTTCCAAAGGTTTTTGCGGAAGTTGAGATCGCAGGAGACGGTCACGCCCTTCGACTTTGCAATTTTGACGCTTTCAAGGCTCAGTTCCATTGCGCTTTTGCTGATGGCGGGGGTTATGCCTGTGATGTGGAACCAGTTTACGCCTTCAAAAGCCTTGTCCCAATCTATATCTCCAGGCTTTGCGAGTGCAACGGCGCTGTATTCACGGTCATAGACAACCTTGCTGGGAAGCTGATTGGCTCCGCCCTCAAGATAATAAATGCCCATGCGCCCCGGACCGCGCTGTATTTTTGAGGTGCATACACCGAAGCTGCGGAGTTCTTTAACGCACTCGTCGCCGATGGCGTTATTGGGCAAAACGGTCAGATAATCGGCATCGCAGCCATAATTTGCAAGGCTTACAGCAACGTTTGCTTCTCCTCCTCCAAAAGTAGCCTCGAGTACGGGACTCTGGAAGAAGCGCTCTACACCGGGCGCCTTTAGCCTCAGCATTATTTCTCCAAAAGTAAGATATTTCACAGATTCACCCTCCTATTTCTGCAAAAGATGAACGGCGAAACCGCCGAATTCTTCCTTCAAATAAACAGCTATCACGGTATTGCCCTTATACTTTGCGGTCTCAGGGGCGACGGTAAAGCCCTTGCGTTCGAGATCGGCGACAGCTCTGTCAAGGTTAGATGTTCGGATGGCCAGATGCCCGTTCGCGCCGAGGTAATTCTCTTTCATTACCTCAATTGCCGAAGAAGAAAAGTTTGAGGAGTTGCCGGTTTTAGTTTCAAAACCGAAAGCCTTTTCAAACTGACTGCATACTGCCGCTGAAGCCTCGCTGCTGTCGCAGTTGATACCAACATGGGCAATCTCATACCCAAGAGAAACCTGACGGGCCTTTCTGCACAGCTCGGTTATCTTGTCAAACCTGCCCGCGGTGATATCAGCCTTCGCGCACAGCCAGCTTCCGCCTACAGCATGTATGTATGGCACGCCCATGTATTCTGCAAGATTCTTGTCGGACACGCCGCCGGTGGGAATGAACTTCACTTTGCCGAAGGGAGCAGCCAGAGCCTTCATGGCGTCCAGCCCTCCATAGATATTGGCGGGAAAGAACTTAAGAACCTCGAGTCCCATTGAAAGGGCCTCTGTTATCTCCGTCGGGGTCACGCAGCCGGGAGTCACGGCAACATCGTTTTCTACACACCAGCCTACAAGAGAACTGTTGAAACCCGGCGAAACGAGAAATTTTGCTCCGCCCTCGACCGCCGCCTTGCCCTGCTCAAGCGAGAGGACTGTTCCCGCTCCCACGCACATCTCCGGGCAGGCCTCAGCCACCGCGCGGATTGCGTCAAGCGCCGCAGCCGTGCGGAAGGTTATCTCCATTATGTCCACGCCGCCCGCCAGCAAAGCCTTTGCAGTGGGCACCGCGTCCTTAGCGTCTTCTATTACAACAACAGGTACAACTCCGCAGAGTCCGATACGCTTCAATACATCCATTATTTTTCCCTCCGTCAGATATCTTTTTTGTTCCTGCTAATAAACAGGCAGTTCTATATCCATATCATCGGAAAGTCCCTTGAGGCTCTCCAGCAAGTCCGCCGGCAGCTCAAGACCCCCTTCCACCGCCTTTTGATACTTACCCCACTCGATTTCGCCAGGGGTAAATATACGCTCGCAGCCCTTAGCCCTAGGCAGCTCTCTAAGCTGTGAGGCCATCGTCTCTGTGCGGTCAGATATTGTCTCTGAGTCCATAAACTGAGCCGCGTCTATGGCTACAAAGGTATGGCAGACTAAATTGGGCTTATCCAGTTCGACCACCCAGCTTCCAATCTTACCGCTCATACTGGTGGCTCCGCCGTTGAGAACTCCGGTCAGCAGATCAACAAGAATCGCAAGACCGTAGCCCTTGTGCGCCGCCATCGGCTGCATGGCGCCTTCCTCAGGGTAATGAGAGGGGTCTGTGGTAGGCAGTCCATCCTTGTCGACTATCCAGTTATCTGGTATCTGCTTTCCCTCGGCGCGGGCCTTGAAAACCTTAAGCGAGGCCACATTGCTCATGGCAATATCCAAAAAAACAGAGGGCACGCTTTTGGAAGGGCTTGCGTAGGCGAGAGGATTATTGCCCAAAGCCTTGGCTTTCGCTCCTGGGGCGTTCATGTTCGGATCTACGTTGCTTACGGCAAGTCCCAGCATACCCTTACGCGCGGCCATGTTGGCATAGTAGCCTGCCGCTCCGAAATGGCAGCTGTTTTTTACGGTGACTATACCGATACCCGCCTGCGCGGCTTTCTTGCAGGCCAGTTCCATCGCCAGCACGCCGGATACCATTCCCATGGCGTTTTTAGCGTCCATTACCGCGAAGGCAGGGCCCTCTTTTACCACTTCCGGTTCAGCCTTTATGTCCAGCCCGCCTGCACGGGCCTTTTTAATGTAGTTATGTAGGTTCTTAGTACCGTGGCTGTGAGTGCCGTAGCCGTCGGTTTCGCTGAGAACCTCGGCCGTCAGCTTTGCGTATTCCGGCTTCATTCCCGCCTTCTCGAGCGCCGCGGCGCAAAAAGCCTTCAAATCATCAAGTTTTATCTTTGCCATTTTAAAAAACACCTTTCTAAATCGCGGGCTGATAAACAAAGTCCGTCCCTATCCTCAAACTCCCCAATAGGCCGAGAATCCGCCATCAACCGGAACAACCGCGCCGTTAACAAATGCGGCCGCCTCGCTGCAAAGCCACATTAGCGGCCCGCAGAGCTCTTCGGGTTTGCCGTAGCGTCCCATAGGGGTTTTAGCTAGAACCTTTTCGCCTCTCGGCGTGGCGGTTCCATTTTCGTTGGTCAGCAGAAAGCGATTCTGCTCCGTGAGAAGAAAACCGGGAGCAAGGGCGTTAACCCTAATATCCGAGCTGTAGTTCTGGTTGAAATGCACCGCCATCCACTGAGTAAAATTAGCCACAGCGGCTTTTGCTCCGCTGTATGCTACCGTATTTGTCAGCGGCAGATAGCTTGCCATTGAAGCAATGTTGATTACATTTCCTTTACCTTTTCGGACAAGCTCGGCACCGAAGGCCTGAGTTGTGAGCACCGCGCCAGTCACATTCAGGTCAAAAACCCAGCGCAGGGCCTCCGGCTCCAGATGAAAAAAGTCAATGTCCGGGCCTGTCGTGGCTTGTCTTTTATTTCCGCCGGCGCCATTTACCAGAATATCGACTGTGCCGAAATCGTCCATAACGGTCTTTCTCGCATCCTCCAGGCTGGCAGGGTCAAGCACGTCGGCTTTTACGGCGATGGCTTCACCGCCAGAGGTGTTTATTTCGTCCGCTACCTTCTGCGCGTTCTCTTTCATTATGTCCAGAAGCGCCACCTTGACTCCCTGCTTTGCCAGCTCCCTGCCCATCACGCCACAGATAACTCCGCCGGCGCCCGTGATGACGGCGACCTTGCCTTTTAATTCAAAATCCATTTTATTCACTCTCCGCTATTAAACTTTTTCCCCTGTGTTAACCATTTCTATATTCCCGTTGGGGCAGCGGTTGAAGCACATTCCACAGGCTACGCACTCGGAAGGCTCGATGAAAAGCTCGTCGCGTGCCGCGATATGGGGGGCAAAGTCCGTACAGATGGTTTTGCAGAGCTGACACCCTTCGCCGCAGCCGCAGCCGAGGCAGCGCTTTCCTTCCATAATTGCTTCCTCGTCCGTGCTTATGGGCGCGTCGGAAACTGCTTCCTCATATGGCAGAGCTCCCGTGCGCTTTAGGACAGACTGGCGCTTTGCGGGTACGACGTCTTCGACGGGTTTAAGTGTGGCTTCTTCGCCTCTCACATATCTATCGATCTGAACGGCAGCTCTTGCGCCTTCTGCCGCGGCAGCTATAACATTTGCTCCGCCCGCAAAACCGCTTTTCGCTCTAAATACGGCTTCACTGTCTGACAAGGGCGCATCCGCCGCGGGAACGGCATATACAGCCTGACAGGAAAGCGTAGAGTTCATCCCGCCTTCCCCCTCAAGATGCAGGGTGCAGACCTGACCGTTCTTTTGCTCCACAGCCCGAAGAGCCATGTCCTCAAGCACAGTTATCTCCGAGGCGGCTTTTTCAAGCAGCTTGCGTACCGCCGACTGTTTGCGGTTGAGCTTGCCTATAAGAAAAACCTTCTCTGCTCCCGCTTTTGTTGCAATTACTGCGGCCTGCAGAGCGAAAAGCCCGTCTCCCATAATGGCGACGCGCTTTCCCTTTGCCGCGTCTGTCATTTCAAACAGCTCATCTGCGCTTCTGACAAGCTCGGTTCCCTGCATGTCTTCGGGCAGGGCGAGAGCTCCAGCCATTCTGAAAGACAGAAACACAGCTTCAAAACCTTGTGCCATAAGAGACTCGGAGGTAAAATCACGCCCCAACTTCATGCCGGTTTTGATTTCTGTTCCAAGCGCCGACAAGCTGTCGGACATCTCCTTCAGAAGGGTCGAGGGAAGCTGTCCGCCCGCGGCTTCAGCTCTGAGAATTCCTCCGATTTCAGGCTCTTTTTCGAAAATTGTGACTTTATATCCGGCCTGTGCCAATCTGGATGCGGCTTCGATTCCCGCGGCACCGGCTCCGACCACAGCAACACGGTGGCTGTTAGGATCCGCGGTCTTTAACTCTGTCTGCCACTGCTCCTTTTTACCTTTTTCCAGCACATAGCGCTTCAGCTCCCGTATACGTACCGGAGAGCCATAAGCCCCGCGGACGCAGGCATCCTCGCAGGGATTAGGGCAGACATAGGCGCAGGCGCCCTGGAGCAGTCCCTTCTCCGTGATGATATCGTATGCCGTCCTGAAATCGCCGCGTCCGACGCTCTGCACATATGCCTGAACGGGCACATGGTAGGGGCAGGCGGCCTTGCAGGGCCCCGACAGCTTAGGCTGTGTAATCTTGGCGTACCCGCTGTAGAGCGTAACGTCCTGAGCTGTCTTCATCTGTGGTACGATCAGACCGCGGAAGTCCTCCACATTCTTGTATCCGTGTTCCTGCATATAGCCGTGGAGGCCTTCCAGCATAGGACGCAGAAAATCGTAACCGCTTATTAGAGTTTCGGCGCAGATGCCGAGAAGGTCGCCGCCGCAGAGTATCATTTCAACCGCGTCGCGCCAGTTTGTGATACCGCCGGTTGCCGCAATTTTGACTTCTTCTCCGCACAGCTTGCGCATTTCATAGGTGTCACGCTGGGCAAGAGGCTTGAGCCATGCACCGCTGTGGCAGCTCATACTTACCTCTTCCTGCAGGTGATAGATGGCTTTTTCGGGGTGTTCAATATCGAGCAGCGGAATTCCCATGCGGTTACCGGTGCTGCTGACAGCATCCGCACCGGCAGCGTAAAGCGTTTTGGCTATCTGGGCAATACGTCCGCCCTCGGGCGTCAGCTTTACAAAAAGCGGAATGCTTATCTCTTTTTTTATTGCCCGAACAATCTCAGCGACAGCATCCTCCTGCTGACCCAGACTTGCTCCCGTCTGTTTAACGGTGCATTCGGCTCCCGCAGTAGTCAGGCAGACGTTGAAGGACATGTTGGGGCAGCACATATTCAGCTCAATAATGTCCGCTCCGGCTTTTTCGAACTCTCTTGCCATGTTTACCCAGCCGTCAACGCCGTCGTCGCCGGCATAAGTGATGTTTGCAAACAGAATCAGGTCGTGCAGTTTTTTCTTAGCTTCGCGGATAAGAGCCAGTCCCTCTTTAAAGGTAAGGCGTTTTTCCGTCGTGAATGCAAGGGCGTTTCTGTCCTCAAATAAGTCGTACCGGGGTTTGCGGTTAATATACGGCGTGGGGTCGATACTCAGCTTGATGCTGGCAGCCGCCCAGCCCGCCTCCTCTATGCGCACAAGCTGGCGAACCGTTTTTGTGGTTGGTCCCGATGCAACATAGAAAGGGTTTTTGAAGGTAACGCCGCCAACAGTTACGGGGATTCGTATATCTGCCATGACTAAACCTCCAAAGCAGTGTTGTGTATCGAAATGCCCTCTCTGGCACTCTTATAGATTAAGTTTATCACCTTTACGGCTTCCAGCCCGTCAATTCCGCGAAGTCCTACCCGTGCGTCCTCGTTTTTGGACGCACATTCAACGAAGTGCGCAATCTCGGAAACGTAGCCGAGATTATACCTTTCGTCAACGGAGGGATGTGACCATCCTGCCGTCATTTCGGCCTTTTCGACAGTGTAATCGAACCCAGGAATTGAAAAGCCCTTCAATGCGCTGCTGAAGGTCAGGTCAACGTGCAGGCAGCCTTCTGTCCCATAAAAATCCAGGACATCCTCCATGCCTCCGCTGGTCACATAGTTTGCCTCCAGCACTGCTGTCGTTCCGTCCTCAAAGCGCATCAGCGTTCCGGCCCAGTCCTCTCCCTCCATGCCCTTGTGGACGAGGTTTTTTTCACCACCTCCGCTGGTGAGCGCAGTAAGCGTCGTCCAGCGGTTGTTCTTTATTGCCAGCATAAAACCGACGGGATGTATGCCAAGATGCATCATTACGCCGCCTCCGCAGAATTTGATTGTCTGCGCGAAGGGAGAATGGGAGCCCGAGTGGCACTCCCTTACACGGACAAATTTCAGCTCCCCTATACCGCCTTTTTCGATGAGATCCAAAGCCTTATTGACGGCGGGAGACCCCATCCAGTCCTCGGCGTAATACACCTTTTTCCCACACTGTGAGGAGGTATCAATTACCATCTGCGCGTCCTCGACGGTAGTGGCAACCGGCTTTTCACTAATAACGTGTCTGCCCGCCTTAAGCGCTTTGACCGCGACTTCGGCGTGCAGGAAGTTTGGCAGGCATATGTCGACAACATCGCAGTCGGCCTTGGCTATGGCTTCGTCAATATCGTTATATGCCGTATACCCTGTAAAGCCGTAGCGCCCGGCGAGCTCTGCTATGCGCTCTGCGCTCTTATCGACTATGCCGACAATTTCAGCCTTGTCCCTGATACGGGAATAAGCGTCCGCGTGCAGGTCGGCGGCAAAGGCGGCCCCCGCCAGCAGTATCTTAACTTTTTTATTCATAGAATACTCCTTATCGGGCGGCGCTAAAAATTGGCGTACCCAAACTTATCCTTCGCCTGCATATAGGCGAAAATCCTGTTCATATCCTCGACAGCCAGCTCCACACCGCGCTTAAGCATGCGTTCGCCCTTTTCGGCCGTAGCCTTGGACGGCTCGCCCCAAACCCCGCTCGGTGAGGCTCTGAAGACCGAGCCGTAATTAAGGTAAGGTCTGGGGATTGTAGGTACGAAATCCTCTGCAAGGTTCATCTTCACCGTCTCCGGAGCCAGATGCAGCATAAGGGAGGTTTCGATTTCGCCCGCATGCAGCTCAGTGTTTGTTTCGGCAATGCCCTCTGCCGTATAGGCGGCGAAGAGATTGCACACGTCAATATTGGCAAGCATGAAATCGGGATTCTGCGTGGCGTTCAGCTGGCGTGCCACGGGGGTCATCATAAATATGCCCCCATGACACTGAAGCGTAACAACTCTGCGAAAGCCCTGTTCCTTGAGACTCATCAGAACGCTCATCATCATGTTGTAGAATACGTCGGGATCCATCCACACCGTGCCTTTTTTCCCCATATGCTCCCGACAGGTTGAAATGGGTAAGGCGGGCACCAGAAAGCCGCCCGTCATCTCCGCAACACCCTGCCCGAGAGCCGTGGCGATATACCAATCGGTGGCCACGGGCAGGTGGGGTCCGTGCTGCTCGATGGATGCCAGAGGCAGAATAGCGAGCTGAGGGTCGTTTTTTACGATCTCATCAGCAGTCATATCGTAAGTTAACATATGGCGCCTCCTTGAAATTCGCTTTTTTGCAGTTTCTCAAATCAAAGATCAAAAACCTTTTGAGCGCTGGCCCTGTCCAAATAGAGCTCGGCTCCCTTGTACCTGCGAAGGACGCTTGCAGGGCATTCGGTGGAAATCTCTTCGCTAAGAGCGCGCTTTATTGCATCGGACTTAAGCGCGGTAGGTACAACGGCAATGGCTTTCGGAACAGAAAGAATCTGGCTCATCGTAAGAGTAAGCGCGTGCGTAGGTACCTCATCCAAGCTCCCGAAGCAGCCGTCATTGACCTGCTGCTTGCGGCAGACAAGATCAAGTTCAACCGTTTTCACCTGTCTTGGGTCCTCAAAATCCGCTACCTGCGGATCGTTAAAGGCCAAATGTCCGTTCTCACCTACGCCAAGGAATATCAGGTCAGGGGGATATTTACGCAGCAGCGCGGAGTATTCCTCTGCTTTTTCCTCGGCCTTGTCCGGTTCACAGCGCAGATAGTGCAATTCCATAAAGGGGCGTTTATCAAAAATATATCGGCGCATAAAGTTTCCGAAACCGGCGGGATGATCGGCGGCAAGGCCTATGTATTCGTCCTGATGGAAACCACGGACCTTTGTCCAGTCAACATCTTCTTTGAGCAAAGCGTCCAGCAGGTCAGACTGAGAGGGAGCGGCTGCAAAAATTACGTTTGCCTCGCCTTTTTTTGCGATGGCTTCCCTGATGATTTCAGCCGCTCTTTTTCCGGCGGCGATACCCATTTCTTTGCGGTCTTCAAAAACATATACGGGTAGTGTTCCTATTGTCTTTTCAAGTATTGGCATTACGATTCTCCTCGTGTCTTATATAAACGATGAAATAATTCATTCGTGTCCGGTACCGAGATATGCTTCCTTTATTACAGGATCGCACAGGAGCTCCTGTCCTGTACCTCTTTTCTTAACAGCGCCATTTTCGAGTACCACTGCGTGATCGGCGATACTCAGCGCCTTTTGCGCGTTTTGCTCAACAAGGAGCACAGTCACGCCCTGACTGCGGATCAGGTCGATTATGCGAAAAACTTCTTTTACGACCAGCGGTGCAAGGCCAAGGGAAGGTTCGTCCAGCAGTATCATCTTAGGGCGGCTCATCAGCGCCCGTGCAATTGCGAGCATCTGCTGCTCACCGCCGGAAAGCGTACCTGCATGTTGATTTTCACGCTCCTTCAATCGGGGGAATAGCTTGTACTGTTCCTCCATCTCATCTTCAAGCTCCTTGCTTTTCTTTGTAAGATAACCCCCGGCCCGCAGGTTGTCCCGAACTGTTAATGGCGCGAAAACTCTGCGGCCTTCGGGTACATAGACAATTCCAGATGCCGTGACCCTGTGCGTCTGGAAGGGAAGCGGTTTGCCCTCATAACAGATACTTCCTCCATCAGGCTTCACTAGGCCGGATATGCATTTCAGCAGGCTGCTTTTTCCGGCACCGTTGGCGCCGATGATGCTGACTATCTCGCCTTTCTGCACTTCAAAGGACACGTTGTGCAGAGCTCGGTTTTTTCCGTAAAACAGTGTCAGATCTTCTACACTCAGCACTTAATCGTCCCCCTCTCCAAGATAAGCTGCGAGTACCTTCGGATTGTTCTGAATCTCAAGCGGGGTTCCAACAGCTATGTTTTTTCCGAAATCTTGAACATAAATACGGTCGCATAGATTCATTACAACATCCATACGGTGCTCAATAATTATAAGAGCGAGATCGAACTTCTGTGTTACATCCTTAAGGAATGACACGAGCTCCACACACTCTTCGGGATTAAGTCCGGCTGCCGGCTCATCCAGCATGAGAACCTTGGGCTTCAATGCAAGGGCTCTTGCGATCTCAAGCCTGCGCTGCATACCGTACGGCAGATTTCCTGGACGCTCGTTTGCGAACCGCTCAAGACCAACGGCCTTCAGACACTCCATTGCTTCGGACTGTGTCTTTTTCTTTCCCTTTACGGCTCTCGGAAGAGAGAGAACCGCTTCGAGAAGCGAATATCTGGGCTTGTAATCGCAGGAAACCTTGACATTGTCCAGAACGCTCAGTCCGGTGAACAGGCGTATGTTCTGAAAGGTTCTGCCGATTCCGCTTCGCGCGGCCTGCTCCTGCGTGCATCCGCTGATGTCGGCCTCATCGAGCCATAGCCCTCCGCAGTCCGTTTTATAGACCTTTGATATCAGGTTAAAAATTGTGGTCTTTCCCGCACCGTTGGGTCCGATAATGCCGACGACCTCTTTTCTGTCGAGTTCCATGGAAAAGCCGTCAACCGCGCATACACCGCCAAAGGTTTTACCTATGTTTTCCACTTTAAGCAATGCCATCAGCCTTCACCCCCGAGTTTGGCTTTTTTGCGAAAAAGTCCCTTAAAGAACTTTACAATGCCCGTTATGCTGAATTCCTTTTCCCCGAGCAGCCCGCTGGGCATGAAATTAATGACCAGAAGTATCATAACTGTATACATTACAATTCTTGCGGAGGATGCAAAACGCAAAACCTCTGGGAGGGTAGTGAGAAAGATTGTTGAGATGACAGATCCTGTAAGGCTGTTTACTCCGCCGAAGAAGAGGAAAATGACCCATTCGCTTGAGCGCGTCCAGCCGAAGAGGTTCGGATCGAGGTAAGTAAGATAAAACGCGTACAGCACGCCGGCAAATCCTGCAATCATTGATGTAAAGATATATACCTTCATTTTGTGTGCAAAAACATTAATGCCAAAGGATTTTGCGGCTAGCTCATCCGTTTTTATAGCGAGGCTCATCCGCCCGAAGCGCGAATTTTTGAAAAGGCCAACCATTGCTACAACAACGATGGCGGATATAACAATCATTGCCATGCTGGCTTTTTTGGGAATATTGCTAAGTCCCGCTGCGCCGCCGGTGATGGAACCGAACTTATTAAGCACCGCCGTAACCGCCTCGCCGAGGCAAAGGGACATAAGTGCAAAATAGTCCTTGCGCAGTTTGAGGGTCGGAAATCCTATGATGATTGCCATCATACCCGACACAGAAACACCAAGCGTTAAACACGCCCAAAACGGCAGTCCGAATTTAACCGCGGCAATGCCGGAAACATAGGCGCCAATAGCCATATAGGCAGCCTGTCCAAAGCTGAAAAGCCCCGTCATTCCGGTCAAAGGAAAGATACTGATTACACCGATCATCGTTATACAGGTAGTCTGTATCAGAGAGGCAATATAGTCATTCATATTATTTTCCTCCTAAGCCTTCTCTGCAATGAACTTTCCGCTTATGCCTTGAGGACGCAGCAGCAGGAAAACCAGCGTGATGACAAATATAACGGCCGGTGACAGTATATCGCCAACCATAACAGTGAATACAACTTCCATGATACCCAGCAGCAAGGCGCCCATGATTGCTCCTGGAAGGGACCCGAGGCCGCCGATCACCGAGGCTACAAAGCCCTTAACCACCATATTGCCCAGAAAGGGGTCGATGGTGAAGTTTGAGCCAAGCAGTATTCCGCTTATTCCGGCAAGTCCACCGGCTATCATGAATGTGACAGTGATTATAACATTGGAGTTGATGCCCATAAGCGAGGCCGTATCCCTGTCGATGGAAACGATACGCAGGGCAAGCCCCATTTTAGTCTTATTTATCAGGAGCATCAGTGCAGCCAGAAGTCCCATCGAAATGAGGAATATGGTCACATCCATCTTGAGCATTATAAGGTCGCCAATCTGCCAGATGGGGTTTTTAAAAAATGGCTTGATTGTATAAAAAGTAGTGCCGAAGCCTAAAGTCAGCAAGTTCATGAAAAGTATGCCGCAGGTTATGGAACTGACAAAATAGTAGATATTGGAACTGTTTCTCTTCCGCAGGCTGCGGAATGCGATGGTGTCCAGAATGACTCCTGTCACCGCGCCCACAAGCGCGGTGCATCCAACGGCAAGCACGGGTGGAAAGTTGAATTTGGAGCTGAAATAATACCCCGCATAGGCCGCTACGCTGATAAGTCCTCCGTGTGCGAAGTTTGAAAACTTCAGTACACTGAAAATTAACGCAAAGCCAACAGCGATTAAGGCATAGACCGCTCCTCGGGACAGGCCGTTGACAAATTGCTGTACATAAAACATCATAGTTTATCCTCCGCTGGAAAAGCAGCGTTCGGGGCTGCTCATTTGTATTTATAGGTTACTATGCGCTCGAAGGCTGCCCATCAGATTTGTTATCTTTACAACAGCCCACGCATGAGCGCGGGCTGTTGCCTGAAAAACAACTCTTGGTTTATGTCTATTTAGCCAGGTAGTACTCCAGCAGATTCACCTTGCTCATGTCGGGCGCCCACTGGGCAATATACACACCCATGCCCTCGGGGCGGTGAGTGTCGGAATTGAGTGTGATGGGGCCAGAAGATGTCATAAGGTCCACGGTCTTTGTCTCGATGGCCTTTGAGACGGACTCGCCGCTCGTAACGTCTTCAGCATTTTTCAGACCGTTTGCGATAATAGTGACGGCGTCATAGCCGAAGGCTGAGTTGATAAAGGGCTCTTCACCCTTTTCGGCGCGATAGGCATCGCCAAGGAATTTTGTGTACTCGGAGGAGTAATCAACGTTAAACAGGAAATAAAGGTTCTCAACTGGGGTTCCCTCTACCAGCGTGTCAAAGGGAGTATTATAGGTGTTGTTGCCAAGCACAATGCCTTTATAACCGAGCTGACGTATCTGGACATATGCCAGCGCGTTCTGCTGCACATATGCGGGCACGAAAATTGCGTCGGGGTTCTGGGCAATAATCTTGGAGAGCTGTGCCTTGTAGTCTTTGGCATCCTTGCCGAAGGATTCCTTTGAGACAACTTTAACGCCGTTCTTCTCGCAATATGCCGCGAAGGGTTCGGCATGGGTTACGGAGTATGCGTTGGAGCTGTCATATAGTATACCCACCGTTTCGATGGGCAGCTTTTCAACAGCGTAGGAAGCTATTGCTTCTGCCTGCTGGTTGCAGCTGGGTTCCGCAAGGTACATATAGTTCCACTTTTCACCCGTCTGCTCATTGGTGGTGCAGCGCTCATCCATGAAGTGACCTACGATGGGGACCTTCTTCTGCTCGGCAATAGGTGCAACGGCAATGCCGATGTTGCTCAGGCCGGGGCCTACGACCGCAACAGCGCCGTCCTCGTCAACAAGACGATTATAGGCGTTGATTGCTTCGTTCGGGTCGCCCTTTACGTCGTAGTGGATGATTGTGAGTTTCTTGCCATTGATACCGCCGTTTGCATTAATTTCATTTACTGCATAATCAGCGCCCCATACGGTGGCAAGACCGGCTGCGGCCATTCCGCCGCTGGTGTCCAGAATACTGCCGATAACAATTTCCCCCTCAAGTGCGGGAGATTCTGAGTTTGCGGCATCAGTTGGTGTGCTGGACTCGGCAGGAGCCTTTGTGTCATTGCCGTTACCGCAGGCGGTAAGGACAAGTGACATCATGAGGACCAGTACCAACACAAGAGAGATCTTTTTCTTCATAATTTTCCTCCTTTTATTTGTCTTACTTATTATAGCAAACATCATACAGCGTATAATGCCGGCTGTCCAGGTAAACAGGATCAAAGTGCCTATAGAAATTTTCTATCAAACATAGGTTGAAATGATTCTATCCGGAGGGGCGAAAAGCATAATTAACAATATTATTAATTTCAAACTGTGCACAGTTCACACAAACATGTATTATCAGAACAATTATTTGTATAGATATTACCGCCGTCAAAGAGTAAATGCAATAGTTTTCTACAGAAAATTAAAGAAAATTACTGTAACAGTTGACATAGACTCATTTATATTTCTATAATAAACAAGAAGACCGGCTCAACATAAAATTACAAGTAGGTGCGGAATAATGAAGAGAATAGGATTCATTGGTGCGCAGAGTATGCACGCAGTTTATTTCGGAGCAGTTCTGTCAGCCGGCGTACCGGGACTTGACTCGGCGTCAGGGCACCTGTGGGCTCCCGATACTCCGCATCTTGTGCTGCCTCGTCTTGCCGCTGGTGAAATGGCGGATAGTTGTTCCACTATGGACGAGCTTCTTAATGTCAGCGATGCGGTAATGATTCTTTTGAGGGACGGCAGTACACACCGAAAAATGGCCGAAAGCTGCTTAAAGCGCGGAAAGGCAGTGTTTGTAGATAAACCCTTCGCAGGTACATCGAAAGACGCAGCAGCCATACTGGCCTGCGCGAAAAGCTGCAATGTGCCGGTTATGGGTGGATCCACCTTATGCTGGCTCCCCGAAGTAGCGCAGGTGGCAAATATGGCGCGCCAAGCAAAGGAAATCACCATAAGCTTCACTGCTGACACCGATTCGCCCTACGGCGGTTGGCGCTATTACGGGAGCCACCTTACGGATCTTTGCGCCGCCATAGCGGGCCATGACCCGATTGGACTTGAAGTCAAGCAATACGGACGATGCGTTGAGGCTCTTGTACACTATAAAGATTTGCTGGTGCGCCTATCCTCCTCCCCCGAACAGAAAGATCTTGTTTTCACCGTCCTAGGTGATGACGGCAGCATCAGCGAAACTCAAGTTTCTGACTATGAAAGGTGCTATCGACTTGGTATGGAGCGTTTTTCGCTTATGCTGCGTGACGGTGTAAGCGTCCATCCTGAAAGGCTGCTGTTTTCCACCCGTCTTCTTGACGACATAACAAAAACCCTGTCCGGAGACTAATTCGCTCCGACAGGGTTGATGCGCTGACTTTCTACTCATAGAGGTTTCGTACCGAACGGCGCTCTACCAATGTTGGCTGCATATGCATGTTTAATGTTGCCGCCGCCGCATTGCTGCTTTGCAGACGATCGATTAGCATCATGGCCGAAATACGTCCGGTCTCATAGGCGGGGCAATGGATGGTAGTGAGGGGCGGAACAAAAGACTCTGAAAAAGGAATGTCATCAAAGCCCATAACCGATATGTCATCCGGCACGGAAACTCTCAGATTATACAGCCCGTGGATCATACCAAAGGCAACCATATCGTTGACACACAGCACTGCTGTTGCGCCGCAGCAGCTATTTATGAGTTGGGCAGCCAAGGCCTCACCGACCGGAATTTCATAGTTTTCCGATTCACCGTTTCCTTCGTTGCCGCGTATGAACACCAGATTTTCGTCAGGCTCTATATCCGCTTTTTTTAGCTGTTCGATATAGCCCTTGTATATCTCTTTACGGGTCCAGCGGGTTAGTGGCGTGGAAGCAAAAGCAATCCTCTTATGTCCGTTTTCGATAAGATGACGTACGGCCATACGCGCACCATGACGGGAATCATAGTTAATGTTGAAGCCGCCTCCATCGTCATCAAAGCGCTGGTCAAGCTGAATAAAAACCATACCGCGTTCGGCAAATCCTGCCAGCATATTGGGACTTTCCGCAATAGAAGAAATAATTACTCCATATATTTTGCTGTTGTACAACTCCTGAAGACAGTGCGCTTCCCGTGCAGCATCCTGCTGGGTGTTGCACAGTACAAGCTGGTATCCGTTTTCATAGCATACGGCACTGATGCCCTGAATGGTTTGCATATAAAAGGGATTTGAAATGTTCGGAATAATAAGAGCAATTTCACGTGAATCATGTCCGCGCGCCTGACGTGGTGCTACAGTATAGGCAAAGGACAAGTCTTTGGCAGCATTTTCAACTCTGGTGCGGAGCTCCATCGAAACCGGGTAGTCTGCGTTGCTGAGTACCCGCGACACTGTTGCAACCGACACCTCCGCCAAAGCAGCTACATCCTTAATTGTTGCTCGCGTTTCCCCCATGGCTAAGGTCCTCCTACAGTTTTCAGAAAATATCTTGCAAATTTACTGTTATGTTACTATAAAAGTATAAAAAAATCAAGCCGTTTGCTTTCACTTCATAAAAGATTCAAACGGCAGAAAGATGTGAAAGATATGAATACTTCAGCAGAACTCATGGAATTTATGACTCGTCCAAGCACGCGGCTGGTTGAGGATATCTCAAAAATAGATGGGGATATTCTGATTCTGGGTGCCGGTGGCAAGGTGGGACCCAGCTTGGCCGTTATGGCGGCTCGCGCCTGTAAGGACGCGGGCATAAAAAAGCGCGTGCTGGCTGTTTCTCTGTTCGATAGTTCGGCCACGGTTGAGGCTATGCGCAGCTACGGCGTTGAGGTACTTGAGGCAGATCTCTTCGACCCTGAACAGCTGGTCGCTTTACCCGATTGCCCAAATATTATTTTTATGGCGGGCCGAAAATTTGGAACCTCGGGTAACCAGGCGCTTACCTGGGCAGTAAATGTCCTTCTGCCGGCAAGGATCTGCGAGCGCTTCCCAAGCTCCCGTTTTGTCGTGTTTTCTACAGGAAATGTTTATGGCGACGTACCGATACTGTCGGGCGGCTCCGCAGAAGGCGATACACCGAATCCTGACGGTGAATACGGTCAGACCTGTCTGGGGAGAGAACGTGTATTTGAGTATTATGCAACAAAAAGCGGTCAGAAGTCGCTGTTTTTCAGGTTAAACTACGCCATTGAGTTGCGATATGGAGTCCTGTTTGATATTGCAAGTTCCGTTTATAACGGAAATCCCGTCAGTTTGGGCAGAGGCGTCTATAACTGCATCTGGCAAGGCGATGTCTGTGAGTATGCCATCCGAAGTCTGCGGCATACATCAAACCCGCCCTGCGCCCTTAACGTGACCGGACCGCAATGCATTTCCACTAAGTGGACTGCCAAAAAGTTCGGAGAAATATTTGGCAAAGAGCCTCTCTTCATCAGCGAAGAGCGCCCTTTCGGAATTTTCAGCAACACGACAAAACTGGGTGGGCTGCTTGGAACGCCCTCTATTACTCTTGATGAAATGATACGCTGGCAGGCCGAATGGATACAATCGGGCGGTGAATCAATTGCAGCGCCCACACACTTTGAGCAAGTAGACGGAAAATACTAAGCGGCGCTGACAGCATTTCTGTTTGTTGCGGGTATCTTATCTTTCCTCCGCAATCCAGCTTTTTGGCGCTCTATATTCGGCATAAGTAATGCAGTCGACATAGGATTCCCATACCACGCACCATATCATCCATAGATACGGTTTTGCAAGGCTGAGCAGACTATTTCCGGACTCCACTCATATTTATCTCTGGCACTTTGTGATACCCAGCGCAGATCTTTTCATAATAATTTCGAGGACCGAATATGCCCTCCTTCAAAATACTATCAGATGTTTCACTCGCTGTAAAAGCAGGTAAATAACCGTACTAATCCTGAAACTGCAACACTTCTTACATTTTGCCTGCAGATAGCACAAGTCCGCGAACCCTTGGAATTCCTGAGGATTTGCGGATTTTTTGTGGCAGGGGCAGAAGGGATCGAATCCTCGACCTACGGTTTTGGATATCTACACGGTCGAACCCGCATTCGTTTGATACCTGGGCACAATTTGTGACAATTTTACCGTATAAGATGCATCAAGATGTTTGGCGAACAACTACAAATTCCTATGCATATGCCCTATCAGACCCACTTTCACTCTTTCGACGGAATCCAATTTTTGTTTGTAACCTGTTATATCCTATGTTAAAATTATTTATCAATCCTCAAGCAGCCTTTTCTGAATAAAGGAGCAGACCGATGATCAGTATTGCAATATGCGACGACGAATTGCAGCAACTTGAGCGAGCTGAGAGCTTGCTCAATCAATATGCTTTTGAACACCCGCAATATGAAATAAAAATTCATTCCTTTGCTGCTCCGTTAGAGCTGCTCTCTTTTGTATCGGCAAATGGAGGATTTGATTTGTTGCTACTTGATATTTACATGGATGGTATTCTCGGCACAGATGCAGCACGGGAATTGCGAGATATGGGTGACAAGTGCCAGATCATTTTTCTGACCACCTCGCGTGACTATGCGATAGACGCTTTTTCTCTGGACGCCGCACATTATCTGGTCAAGCCATATTCCGAAAAGGAGTTCTTTGCGGCGCTTGACAAGGTGATGGATAAGCTTACAAAAAATGACGACCCCTACATTACAATCAAATCAACGGAGGGGCTCAGCCGCGTGGCCTTGAGCAAGCTAGTATACTCTGAAACAGATAACCATATTCAGAAATTATATTTGTCGGACGGCAGAGTAATCAGTGTTCGCAAATCCTCAACCGAGCTATTCGAATTACTCGAAGACGAACCGCGTTTTTACAAATGCGGCAGTACTTATATCATAAATATGGACTACATTGTAGAGCTCTCATCCAAAGGTGTGGCCTTTTCTTCCGGTGCCAGGATTCCGATACTTAGCCGAAAATACATGGAGCTAAAAAAACTGTACATGGATTACAGCTGCCGCTTCTGAAGGGGGAATGGCCTTATGCAAATACTTTTAGGTATATTGGTACTCTTGCGATTCTTACAGACGGCAGCTTATATCAGTCTGTTTTTCTTTTCGCTCATAAAGCTGAAGGAGCCGAAAAGGAAACGGGTTGCAATTACCGTTGCGATTTACATTTTGGTTGCGGGGGCATATTCTGCCTTTCTGCTTGTGTATGGGCAGGAGCTTGCGGAACGTCTGATTGTACCCGTCGAAATCGGGTTGTGTCTGATTCTGCTTTTCATCTGTTCCACGGACAAATGGGCAACATCGCTTTTTGTCATGTTCACTATGTTCAATTTATATCTTGGGATATGTTATCTTTCGGATGTGTGCGCCACTGACACCTCGCTGCTCGGCTATCAGATCCAGTATCTTATCTTCCGAACTGTGCTGTTCGGCGCACTTTTGTTTTTCAATTTCAAATATCTGCGCCCTCGCTTTCGCAGACTGGTAGATATCCTTGGAAAAGTATGGCATTCAATCACTTTGGCAGCCTTCCTCTTCTACGTTCTGGAAGCCGTTATTCTATATTGTCCGCGTTTTTACTGGTATGAGGCAGACAACCGCTGGTATCTCGTCGCAAGTTCTTATCTTGTGTTTTTGGGTGTCTATTGGCTGATATTTCAGTCAATCGGTGCAGTTGTGGAAAAATATGAGGTTCAGGAGCGGGAGAGAATCCTGTCTCTGCAAAACAAGCTGTGGGAAGAACAGATAGAGGAGCAAAAAAATGCTGTCAATGCCGCCCGCCGTGACCGTCATGATCTTCGCCATCACTACGATACGCTTTTAGCTATGCTGGAGGGCGGAAAAACGCAGGAAGCGGTTTCCTATTTAAATACTCAGACGCGGAGAACGGAAAACACGGCTCTCGCAGGTGTTTGTGAGCATCCCGCGGCGAATGCCATCCTGTCAAGATGGGCGGCTCGTGCAAGAGAGAGCGGCATTAAAACTGAAATAGACGCGGGCATTCCCTCAAATCTTCCTATGGATGAGGTCGCACTGGCCGGCATTCTTGCCAACTCTTTTGAAAATGCGGTGGAGGGCTGCCTGCGCACGCCTGAGGGAACGGAGAGATTTATCACCGTTAATATCGCTTTTTCCGTTTATAACGGAGCCGGAAAGCTTCACATTGTATTTGAAAACACCTGCGCGGATAACATCGTATTTGATAGCGGTTTCCCAATATCGGAGAAGCCAGGCGGCGGGACCGGGACAAGGAGCATAAGCTACACCGCCGAGCGTTATAACGGCATGGTGGAGTTTACCGCGCAAGACGGTGTGTTTAGGACGCGTGTGCTTCTCCACTTATAAAAGCCGAATTTTACATTTTTCAACAATTACGCCAAATATTCTGCAATTACGCCACGGCCGGTTTTGGCCGTGGTTTTCTTATATACTCCATGCTAAGAAATTGGCTTTGGGGAAGTGATTTTTAAGATGAGAGAACCCGGCGACAGAAAAGCGGAGGCCCCCGGCAAACATGAAATTGCGCGGGGCGACTTCTGCGACGCTTTTGAGCAGGACGAGGGCCGCTTGTTCTCCGCCCGAGAGTGCTGGTATTGCAAGTATGGGGATTTCGGAATATACACGGAGCACCCCACGCAAAAAGGCGTATGTAGGTTACGCAAGATGAAGGAGAAGGAGACAACATGAAAAAGAGACTTTTAAGTATTTTGCTGACGGCATGCATGGTGCTGACCCTGCTGCCAACGGTAGCATTGGCGGTGGATAACAGTCCCACAAAAAGCATCGCTGACAGCAGCCTTTACTTCAAGGACGACGGAGATGGAACAAAATATTCTACCAATAATACAGACTGGATAAGCTACACCGGCAGCTTTACCATCACGGGCAGCAGCACCAGCGATACTGCGACCACAAATACGGTGGTCGTATTAAGCGGCACCCACAATATCACCCTATCGAACTGCTCCATCGGGGCCGCAACAGCCACGGGCAATTTTCTTAACGGTGCCATCTCCCCCTTTGATATTCAGGCGAACGCAGTGGTGAACCTGACCCTTTCCGGCAACAACAAGCTCTATTCCGCAAATTATAGAAATGCCGGCTTGCACGTCCTTGCCACGGCGAAACTTACCATCTTTGGCAGCGGCTCTCTGGACGCCCGCTGCCAAAAGAATTCAGTGTCCTATTACGGCCAAGGCGCGGGCATCGGGGGAAATTATGGTTATGGGTGCGGAGCGATTACGATCAACGGCGGCACGGTCAGCGCCTACAGCTTTTACGGTGCGGGCATCGGCGGCGGCTACAAAGCTAATCTCGGCTTCGGCAACGTCACCGTCTCAGGCGGCACGGTCTATGCGCAGTCAGACTGGGGCTGCGGCATTGGCTACGGCAAAGATTCCATTGGAACCTACGGAACGGTAGCCATTACCGGGGGCAGTGTGAATACTTATCTGAGTCAAGCAGGCAATACAAATCCGAATATCGGCGGCACAGTGAAAAACGGCAGCGAGACGACTGTCGAGTTGTACACCCTCACGATTACCAACGGAAGCGGTGTTTCCGTACCCAATACTGCGGTGACGAGCCTGACGACAATGTCCGACCTTGGCTACACCTACGGCACAACCGACATGCAAACCGACGCGAATGGCAAGCTGTATGTCTATCTGCCGTCCGGGAAAATGCAGGCGCTCGTCACTATCGGCTCCACAACTTATGCGGGCACTATTGCAAGCAATGCCGCAACCCTAGCCCCAGCCTACACCGCCACGGTGACGGTGTACAAGGACGGAAGCCCATGGTCAGACAGCGAAAAGAGCTTTGCCCTTTATCAAAGCGGCGTAAAATACGGTTTAACCGTTAGCGGCTTCACCGCAACCGCTTCTGTTTTGTCGGGAGCTTACTACATCTATGACGGAACGACTAATACCGGTGTCGTAATTTCGGTAAGCTCCGACGGAAGCAACGCCGCCTCAATGAATTACTACACACTTACCTTATCAGCAGGCACCGGCACTGCCTCGCCAACAGGCGGCGGCGTTTATCTGCCCGGAAAAAGCGTATCTGTTGATACCACAGTCAATACGGGATACCAATGGAGCAAATGGGCAAGCAGCAACACAGGGCTGCTGTCCGATCAATCGACGAAATCTGTCAGCATCACGATGCCCGCGGCTGCTATCACGCTGACCGCCACCGCAGCACCGATTCAATATACCATCACCTACACGCTGAACGGTGGTGCTGTTACCACGGCAAATCCAACGAGCTATACTGTTGAAAGCACCAAAATTGACTTGAACGCCCCTACTCGCTCAGGCTATTCCTTCTTGGGCTGGACGGGCAGCAACGGTGCAACAGCGCAGACAAACGTCAGCATTCCAACAGGCAGCACCGACAATAAGTCCTACACAGCCAACTGGAAAGCAGATAAACCCGCTTCGGCACCTGATGCTTCCATCGTGACGGCAAAGACGGACACGAGCCTTACCATTACAACACAAGAAGGTTATGAATACAGCGTCGGCGGAAGCTGGTACAGCGGTGCAAGCGATAGCTACACATTTAACGGATTGGAACCCGGCAAAGCCTATAATCTCGTCTGCCGCAAGGCGGCGGTGACTACAGGAGACACTTTCTCGGCAAGCGATCCTTCCGACCCTCAGTCTGTTACTACTAAGATTGCATCGGCATCGATCTCCGTTCCCACCGCGCCCGTTATCGGCACAGGTTCGGACAAGCCCACCAGCGACAGCATCACCGTCAGTACGGCGGCAGGCAACGAGTATTATATTTCAGAAAGCGCCACTGCCGACTGGAGCGGGGCGCCCAACGGCTATTTTAAGGCAAGCATCAGCGGGACGCACACGTTTGATAGCCTAAGTCCCGCAACGCAGTACTACATACATGTCCGTGTCTCTGAAACGGAGAACGCCATGCCGTCTGTGTCCGCTTATGTGGCGCAATACACGCCGCCTACCACGCCTGCCGCAGGTACAGGCTACAGCATTAACTACGCTGAAGAAATCATAACCGTCAGCAGCGGCTACGAGGTAAACACCAATGCCGACTTCACCGGCACGGCTGTGGAAAACAATGCGCCATTGACACCCGGCACGACATATTACGTCCGTGTAAAAGCCATCAGTGGCGGCGCTCCCGCGTCCGAGGCGGTAAGTTTTACGATTCCTGCACGCCCTGCAACACCCACAGCCATCACGGCCGATAAAACCAAAAACAGTATCACGATCACCACAGTCGCGGGTCAGGAATACAAGATCGGAAGCGGCGAATGGCAGGACAGCGGAAGCTTCACAGTCCTTTCCGATACGGAGTATACTGTTTACGCCAGAGTGAAGGCGGTGAGCAGCGGCGGCGTTTCATTTGCTTCTGAAGCGTATTCTACAACAATCAGAACAAAGTCGGACGGAAGCGTGGGTTTCACCTTGCCCACCATTTCAGTGACGCCGACCTACAGCCCCGGCAAGACTCTGGGGGATATCTCCCTTCTGACCGGCTGGGCTTGGAGCGATTCTGAGACTGTCCCCACGGTGACAAACAGCGGCTACAGCGCGGTTTACACGCCTGCGGACACTGATACGGTGGATTATTCCGACATTGAAGGCTACGGAATTGACGGTGATGGTAAGGTCATCATTACTCGTACTGTTTCCCTGACTGTCAATCGTGCAGCACCCACAGCGGCAGACTTTACTTACATCGCACCGGCGTCGCTTGATTTCAGCGATACGGCTAAGACCGCGACAGTAACGGCAAAAGCCGGCATTTCCGGTATTGGCGCCGTTACGGTGCGGTATTTTCTGGACGGAGTCGAAGCCACCCCCAAGGCTGCCGGTACTTACACGGTAAACATCGACCTTACACAGGGCGGCAATTACGCGGCGGCAAGCGCCGTCACTGACGACGCCTGGAAATTTACCATTGCGAAGGTCGCGCAAGCATCGCTTTCAATCAAGAATAAGCCTGCCAGCATTACTTATGGCGATACCTTCACGCTTGCCGCCGAGGGCGGTAGCGGCGAGGGCACTGTGACCTGGTCTGTGACGAGCGGCTCTTCCGCAGATGTGAACACGGACACCGGTGCTGTTACAATCACAGGTATAGGCGAAACCACCATCACCGCCACAAAAGCAGCCGACGGCAACTATACCAATGCCGTAACGGACACCTATACCTTTACTCCTGCAAAGCGGCTTATTACAGTTGATACACCCTCAGCCACAGGAGGATGGACGAAAATCTATAACGGTGATACCGACTATGATAAATCAAGTATTATAGTTGGCGGCATCACAAACAAAGTGGGTTCGGATACCGTAAGCGTATCGGTGCAGAGCGCAGCTTATTACACGGCGGATGTTGGTTCCGGTGATAAAACGCTGACAATCACATACGCAATAGACGGAGCGGACAGCGGGAACTATTCAGCGCCAGATAACACTGTCATAAGTACAGCTTCCATCACTGCTGCTACGCCGACAATCACACTTAAGAATAAGATAGAAACCTATACCGACAAGAATATTGAGATTGATGCGGCAACCGTGAAAGGCGTCACAGGAGGGACAACACCGGACGGCGTTATTACCTACACCTATTATACCAAAGACACTTGCACAGACGCTGATAAGACGAGCACAGATAAATCTGGTGCCGAAGCCATAGGCGGTGCCCCCAAAGCCACTGGTACGTATTATGTGAAGGCAAATATCGCAGCAAGCGGAAACTATGCGGCAGCCACCAGTGAGGCGGTTACGCTGACTATTTATTATCCGTCCAGCGGTGAAGCCAATGCCTCTACACCGGTCATCGTAGACGGTAAAACAGTTGATATGGGTACAACTGAGGTCAAGGATGGAACGACCACCGTAACTGTTGACCAAAATAAGATGAGTGAACAACTCAAAAACGCCATGGAAAGCGTGGTTATTCCTATCACCTCAAAGACCGATACTGCCTCGGCTCAGCTTGTGGTACAGAATGTTGAGGATATGGCAGAGCGCAGTATGACACTCACGGTAAAGGTTAATGACATAAGCTACGAAATACCTTCCGGATCGGTTGATACGGCGGATATTCTTAAAAATCTGGGTGCATCCGACTCATCAAAGGTGCCGCTTAACGTCACGATCAGCAAGCTTTCCGATGACGCTGTTACGATTAAAGATGGTACCCTGATGGTGGCGCCCATAGCGTTCACCATAACGGCCACCTACAACGGCAAGAGTGTTGATATCGGCAGATTTGAAAGCTATGTTCAGCGAGTTATTGAAATCCCCAGCGGCGTTGACCCGAAAACAATTACAACCGCTGTGGTAATGGAAGAGAACGGTACCGAGCGCCACGTTCCGACCGAAGTGTATTCAAAGGGCGGCAAGTGGTATGCCAAAGTAAACTCTATGACAAACTCGACATATGCTTTAATTCAAAACAGCGCTAGCTTTACCGATACCACAGGGAAATGGTATGCAGCCGTTGCAGCAGAAATGGCAAGCCGTAAAATCCTAAGCGGCATTGGCGAAAACATGTTCGCAGGCGACCTAAGCATCACCAGAGCCGAATTTGCGGCCATCCTCGTCCGTGCACTGGGGCTTTCCGCCGACGGAACGAGTATCTTCAGCGACGTTTCCGCATCCGCTTGGTATTCCGGCACGGTGGCGACAGCAGCTCAGTATGGCTTGGTTACCGGCAAGGGTGACAACAGGTTTGCCCCCGATGCTTATATCACTCGGCAGGAAGCGATGACCATGCTCCAGCGTGCAGCTAAGCTTACCGGATATACGGGAACAGTCGGCAGTCTGGAAGGCTTTACTGATGCAGCCAGCGTCGGTACATGGGCGCAGAGCGCGGCAAAGTGGAACGTCGGTAGTGGTCTAATCGTCGGCTACAGCGGCCTGCTCCGCCCCAACGATAGCATCTCCCGTGCCGAGAGCGCGACCGTCATCCTCCGCCTGCTGCAGAAGACCGGTCTGGTAGACGTGAGAACAGAGGCATAGACCGGCAAGATTCATAAGAGCCAGTTTTACAGAGTGTAGCCTCAAAATACAGAAAAAAAGCGTGAAGGATAACCCGAACAGGTTTTCCTTTACGCTTTTTACCATAAATGAATAGTTGGATATTGCGGAAATTTTAGCTTGCTGTTATAACGTCATCGGACTAAAAAAAGCAGCTATTCGAGGAAAAGTAACTGGTCAACATCCAGGATTACTAGGACACTTACTGCAAATGTTTTACCTTGAAAGCAAGCACAAAATATGGTAGAATTTAATCGCCCACATTTTACCTTTTTTGTTCTATGCCGAGGAGGAAGGGATGGACAGAGTATGAGAAAATTGATTTCAGCAATACTTGCCGTGACATTCGTCGTGTCCGTAATTGCAGGTCTTCGGCTTTCAGCTGCAGCGGCCAATATCTCATATAACAACGAGGAGATATACCTTCGCCAAAAAACCGATTACACCTGCACTCTGGCTTCATCGGCCATGCTGCTGCGCCGAAGAGCAATCATGAACGGCGCAACTGATTGGAGCAGCATTACGGAAAGTAGTATGAAAAGTACAGCTTGGGTGGAAAATGCAGGTCTTAGAAACAGCTTCACTTACGAGGGCATGAAGACGGTTTGCAAAGCATTCAGCGGCGACACATATTCTGAAATCTGCGCGGAGCTCATCGCCCTTTTGGATAAGTTTCCCTGCGGCATAGTAATATACTCTAAATCTAAAACTCATGCCGTTTTTCTAACAGATTACGATCCGACAAGCGACACCTTTTATTGCATGGACCCAGCAAAAACAGCACCCTCCGGCAAAGTTATGCTTAAGGAAAGTACGCTCGGCAAAACACAGAAGGCTATAATTCAAATACTGGACTGCTACTGGTACGTCAGCAGCAGCGCATATAAAATCGGCGAATATACGGTGGAAAACGACGGCAGCAGCATCAAGCTTTATTCCTCCGCCTCGTCCTCTTCTACAAAGCTCAGCGCGGTTCCCAGCAAAACTGTTCTTAGAATAACTGCCGTTACGGGAAAATTCGGGCAAACCGTTTATAATGGAAAGAGCGGCTGGGTTTTGCTTTCGGCCTGCGATTATACCACGAAAGGGTATCAGCTTGTTTATCTTAAAAACGGCGGCAGCGGCACACAGATGGAGAACACAGTTTGCTTTTACGGCAAAAGCAACTATTTGAGCAAATGTACCTATACACGCAAAAATTATCATTTTACGGGCTGGCATATTTATCGGCCGTCGGATCATAAGTGGCTGTACTCAAACGGTACGACAAACGCCTGGTGCGTCGAGAATGTGCAAGGCAGCGGCTACAAAAAAAGTCTTATGCAGCCCGGCGCCACGGTTACAAAGCTTAGCTCCTATTACGGCGGTCAGGTTTATCTTTACGCACAATGGGAACAGGTAACCGAAAGCACCGCGTCGGCCAGCCCCGCGCCAATAGTCAGCGCGCCTGAGCCGGAGGAAACGCCTATAATCGATGAAGAGCCTGCGCAATCCGGCTCGGATAGTCCCGGCGGCGGCGTGGCACCTGAATCGGGGCTTAATAATTTCTCAAAAGTTAATTCTTATACAAGCGGACAGTTTTCCGATGTTGACGAGAATAAGTGGTACGGAATTAACGGACAGGGCTCGATTAAAGCGGCTTGTGAATTGGGGCTTATGAATGGTATCGGTAACGGCTGCTTTGACCCGACAGGGGAGATTACCATCGCTCAGGCCGTTACTATTGCCTGCCGACTGCATTGTATCTATTACTCGGGGCAGGACAGCATTGAACAGTCACAAGGCGACTGGTTCGCCGCTTATATGAGTTACGCAAACGCAAACGGTGTTGTACCGCCCGGTTTTCTCCTTGATAGTGCCAAGGCTAAAAATACACAGGCGACCAGAGGCCAGTTTGCTTATATCCTCTTCGGCGCGCTTCCCTCGGAGGCGCTTGAAACTACGCACGAATGGCCCATAGGCTCTATTCCCGATGTGTCCGCTTCAACCGAATACAGCGAGCAGATTTATGCCCTTTACAGAGCGGGAATACTTTCCGGCAATGATTCCGCCGGAACCTTCTCCCCCGACTCATATATTTCGCGCAGTCAGACAGCCGCAATAATCGCGCGTATGGTGGACCTGTCAAAACGTGTATAGTTTGTATGATTGAAAAACAAAGGAGAACAGCTATGTTGAAATTCAGGAAGATTATGGCAATAATTATCACTTTCGCAACTGTGTTTCAGTTACTCAGTATTACCGCGCTCGCGGAAGTACCGACCTTGAAGGGCATGCCGAAGCAAACCCTTGTCGTCAGTTTTTCATCGGTTCAAAACTCAAGCGGGTTGAGGCTTACCGTGGAGCTTGGTTTTCCGTGGAATGTTTCCGCCTCGGACTTTTCCGCATTTCTGCAAGAAACGCAGCCTGTTCTCGAAACTTGGACTTATGTCGGCGATGCCTATGTGTTCAATAAGTATTCCCTCTCAGATTTAAAGACTTATTTAAAAGACGGCTATCCTTGCGCAAACATGTTCGTTGATTTGGAAGATACGGACAATGTTTACGCCGAGCTTGTTTGGAATAGTGGTCAGCAGTCCGAGGAGTATGAGGAGAATTTGGGCGGCTGGAGGCCGACAAGGTTTGGCGACGTTGCGCGCGGCCTATGGTACTACACCTATGTAGACTACGCAGCGAATGTTCTCGAACTGATGAACGGAAAGGGCGGCGGCAGCTATGCTCCTGACGATAACATGACCTATGCAGAGGCAATAGCGCTTGCCGCGAGAATCAGTGTCCGCCTCAAGGGCGGCAAGAATTACACATTTCAACAGATAAGCGGTAAGCCGTGGTACCAGACTTATCTTAATTATGCCGCGCAGTACGGAATTCCCTGTGCCTACCCCGATTACAACGCGAAAGTTACAAGAGCAGAGTATGCCCACATCTTTTTTGCGGCCTTTCCACAGAGCTTTTATTATGAAGCTATAAATACCGTTTCAGACGGTTCAATACCGGATGTGCCGATGAATTCGGATTACGCAAGCGAGATTTACGCCCTTTACCGCGCAGGTATTTTTTCCGGCAGTGATTCAGTAAGAAATTTCAAACCGAACGACTACATAAAACGTAGCGAGGTAGCAACTATAGTCTGTCGCATGTGCGGCTACGAAAGGCAGAACTTCAGCCTCTAGCCGCAATGGACTAGACCAGGAGAAGACGGTTTTTCATCAAGCCGCGCTAAGTGAGTTTTTGGTTTAACGGCGCAAAGCGGCATTTATCGCGTGTTTCAGAGTAATCAACACACATGAATATAGTAAAGGTGCTGTCTTAACCGGACAGCGCCTTTACTATATAAAAAATTATAATAAGGTATGATATCAATGCACGAGCTTCTAAAAGCAGTCAACAGCACCGTATTCCCGATTTGGTTCCTGTTTCTTCTCTGTATAGTCCATACATTGTCATATATGAAGTTTCAGTCGATTGCGCCGTCTAGTTCCCGCAGCAGATGGTTATCTGGCACTAAATCCTCCAGGCAAAGGAAGTGTGCATGTTTCAGCTATTCTTTCTCTCGTTTTACGTACATCAAAAGCACCTCTCTTATGGTTTTTTATACCATAACCGAGGTGCTTTTGTATTCAAGCTGAGGCCCCCCTAAGGGTACCTTCTATTTTTTTCATATGCATTCAACGACCAGGCCCACGCCGGCTTCCTTGCTGGGAGTCGCGTTCCAAAGCGCCTGTTTGCAGTGAAGGTCGGTATCATGGCAGATATAGAAATTTTCGATTTTCTGTTCTTTAACATAAGCGCAGGTTTTGTCGAGCTGGGATTGAGGCACCTCATCGATTCTCAGATGAGAGCCACCGAGATAGGTATGAACGTGCCCGGCACCTGTCAGTTTTTTTGCGTATTCCATGATGTTGCATATGCCGTAATGCGCGCATGCCGCCACAACACTGACATCGGTACCGTTTTCATGTCGGTAACAGAGCTGCGTGTCCTCATCAACAGCATCATCGCACCATGCCCCATCTACTTGCTTTTTGGCCTTTTGGGGGTAAATATGCTCAAAATCATTGGTTTTCTCTGTCAAACCCATATAGATAAGGTTTTTTGTCAAGTTAAGCGGACCCGGTTCAATCCGAAAATCGAACATTTCCTCCAGGAGAGCTCGATCCACATCCATTCCGGAGTTGTGGTTTTTTTCAAAATTCCAGCGTTTGGCAAATATTCCTTCCTGTGATACCAAGAAAACGGGGCGTTTCGCCATGGCGTTGTCCCGATAATACTTGAGCAGATACTTCAAGCCGCCGGAGTGATCCCTGTGGCAATGGGATAGAACAATATAATCAGCCGTCCTCAGATCGATGTTCATATCCTCTGCGTTCTTGATAAATTTATCTGAAAACCCGAAATCGAAAAGCACCTTGATGTCCTCATCCTCTATCCATGCTGAAAAACCGTGCTCGGCATTGAGGTATTTGCAGAACAGGCTGGTGTTTTCCAAAAGCAGCGTTACCTTCATTTTAGTCCTCCCAAAAGTTATAGCTCTCCAAATCCGCTGTCGATCAGCTTTGCCAGCGTATCAACCGCTTCAATTTCATCCTCTCCCTCGGCTGCCAGGGTCACAGCAGTTCCCTGCCCCGCGCCCAGCGACAGAAGCATGACGATGGATTTGGCGTTTGCCGAAATACTTTCGCCATCTTGCTCACACGAGATAACAATTTTGCTTTTGAAGCCTTTGGCAGCGCTCACGAAGTCTGTTGCGGGACGTGCGTGAAGCCCGGTGGCGTTACGAATCAATACTGTCTTTTCGTACATAAAAATCTCCCTTAGAGGAGCGAAGCCAGCTCCCCTCGCAAATACTGTTTTACTGTCTGTTCCGTATCCATTGAAAGAACCTTTCGCGCCATCTTCTCCATCTCCGGGAGACTTAGTTCCGAAAGGATTTTCTTAATTTTCGCAATAGCCGACATGTTCATACTCAGCTCCCGGACACCAAGTCCGAACAGCACCGGGGCGGCTAACGGGTCCCCTCCCAGCTCTCCGCATACGCCGATTGGCTTTTTTGCATCCGCAAATGCCTTGGCGGCATATCCGATTAACCTGAAAAGGCCTGGATGAAAGCTCTGGTAATAATCGCAGACACCGGGGTTAACCCGATCTGCTGCAAGAGTGTATTGGCATAGGTCGTTTGTTCCTATACTCGCAAAATCAACTTCCTGTGCCACGATATCCGCCATAAGCGCTATTGAAGGAATTTCAATCATAACGCCAAGCTTGATATCTTTGTTAAATAAAACCCCTTCGGCGGAAAGCTCGTCCATGACCTGCGCAAGCTTAAGCTTTGCACGTCGGAGGTCATCAAGGCTCCCGACCATCGGGAACATCAGCCAAAGATTACCATAAACCGAAGCCCTGAGAGCTGCACGGAGCTGCGTTCTGAATACCTCCGGCTTCGAAAAACAAAGGCGAAGCGCCCTGACCCCTAAAAAGGGATTTTCCTCTTTCGAGCACGGCAGCGACGGCAGCACTTTGTCTCCGCCTATATCAAGCGTCCTCAGGATAACAGGCTTGTCTCCCAGAGCCAGCAGAACGCGCTTATACGCCTCAAACTGAGTCTCCTCATCCGGAAGCACATCTGATTCCATATACAGAAATTCAGTGCGGAAAAGGCCTACCATATCGACATATTTGCACTTTTCAAGCGTTTGCTGATCGGCCGATCCGATATTCAGGCCGATATCCGCCTTAATACCATCCTTCGTAACAGCCTCTGCGGAAAGATACCGCTCGATATCATGAACTGCTTTGCAGTGCTCTGCACGCTTGTTCTGATAAAACGCTGTCTCGGTTTCATTTAAGCCGGTTAATACTTCTCCGCAGACCGCGTCCACCGCGATGATTTCGCCGCCATGCAGCAGATTCATCGCGTCAGCAACCCCAAGAATAGCGGGAATTCCGTAGTTTCTCGCGATTATCGCCGTATGAGATGTAGCTCCGCCCGTTTCGGTTACAATGCCAAGAACGTTTTTTCTGTCAAGCGTCGCTGTATCGGAGGGTAAAAGGTCTCCCGCCACAACAATGCTAGGTTCGGGAAGGCAGGAAAGATTTTTTTCTCCGGTTCCGCTCCATTCCCTCAATATCCTGTTTCTTACATCTATAAGGTCAGCCGCTCTTTCCCTTATGATAGGATCCTTCGCCTTGCCGATTATTTGCGCGTGCTGCCCGAAAACTTTGTAAACGGCATAATCCGGCGCACATAGGCTAAGGCTTATTTCATCCTGTATTTCATCAAACAGAACCTCATCTTCGATAATCTCGATGTGCGCCTCAAAAATTTTCGCTTTGTCCCTGTCGGTCATCTGCATCAATATTTCTTCCAGCTCTTTTTTGCAAGTTTTTTTTACCTGCTCCAGGCGGCTTTCGGCCATAGGGACTTCCTCTGGTGAAATATGCTTTTCCTCTATGACTGGAGAAACTGTTCTGTATATATATACATTGCCGATGGCAATTCCCTCTGATACGGGATTTCCTTTTAATCGCATGATTAACCCTCAATATTAATTACTGATAATATTCTTCCAGCGACTCAAGCGCGAGCGCTATTCCTTCATCTTCATTTCCCGCAGTATGAAAATCCGCGAGTTTTTTAAGCTTAGGCGACGCGTTTCCCATGGCAACGGATATTCCAGCGCGCTCAAAAATCCGAATATCATTGTCATAGTCTCCGAATACGCAGACCTCGTCCAGCGGAATGCCATAATAATCCGAAACCCGTTTCAGACCCGCACCCTTGTCGATGCCCTTTGCCGTTATATCAAGCAGCCCGCGCCCGCTGAATACATATGTCACGGCGCTGTCCGACGCCAAATGGCACATCAGCGCACGTGACTGATTATCGTCGTTAGGACACACAAGAATTTTATAAACGTTCTCCCCTGTGTAGCCCGCGAGGTTCCAATCAATCGATTTCCAAACCGGAACAGGAAAAACGTGTTCCCGGCATAGAGCCGCATATCTGTCAAAGAAAGCTATGCGGGGATTTCCGCTTGTGAAATAGGCGCTCCGCTCGCAAAGCAAGGCAAACTGTATTTCATTCTCCCGGCAAAATCTGCAAATGGCCGAGACCTCTGTTTCCGGTATCGGGCTTTGGTATAAGACCTGCCTGTCCATCGTTTGGATCAATGCGCCGTTTGCGGATATGTATGGCCCCTCCAGCCCAATGAGCCTTGCATACAGGGCCATCATGAGCGGCGCTCTGCCTGAGGCAATCGTCAGCTTTACGCCCTTTTGAGCGGCCCTACAGATGGCTTCAAGCGTTCTCGGTGTAATATCAAGTGCGCCGTTTAAAAGTGTCCCGTCCAGATCAAAGGATAACAGCGATATTTTTTCCCCGTGCTGTCTGTCGGCCAGAGGGTTTTTTCTGAAATTGCGGGCTGTATTCATAACGGAGCCCATATTAATATGGCAGGAAACGTTTTGGATTTTCAATAAATATCTGCTGGATTATTTCATCGGATATACCGTATTCACGCATCATTTCGGGGAGGTACTTGGGGATAAATTCGAGGCCCGGCTCTCCGTTATATGCCTGAAGATATGAGGCTCTGCCCCAGTCGCCGCCGATCATGATGCGGTCGGCATAACCCTCTTCGCTGAGCGTTTTAATCAGCGTCATCGTCTCGCTAACCGGATGGTATTTGACGCGGGCTACGCAGTCAAATTGAACATAGACACCTTCGCGGAGGACAGCGCGATGATATACGAGGTCGGCATTTCTATCCAGATGTCCGATACAGACCTTCTCGGGATCGACTCCATGGCCCTTAAAAATCCGAGCCTGCTCAAGCCCCATTGTTCCCACATGAGTATGCGTCATAACAGGAATGTCCGTTTTCACCGAAACCTTGGAAACTGCTTCCATAAGCTTGCGCTCAAGCGGCGTGATCTTATAATAGCTTGTTCCTGCCTTTATAACACCGGGAAACACATCGGAATGCCTGACAAAGGGACCACAGAAGTCATTGATCTCAATCCCTTTTTCAACCTCAGAGGTTACGATCTCAACGATCTGGTCGATGGAATATTTATTGACCCAATGGGCCTTGTCATAAAGAGCGCCTCTGTGAAAGCCGGTAATTGCAATGAGATTTACTCCCGTGTCCCGGGCGATTTCCTTGAGCTGTTCAACACCTCTGCCGACACCGATCGGCTGCATATCCACAAGGCTTTTTCCGCCGGCCGCGGCAAAGCGTTTCAATTCCGAATTCGATTTTTCAACACTGTCTATACCGAAATCTTTGTCCTCAAGGACCTCCATTCCTCCAAATTTCCAGACATGGTCATGAATATCGGTAAAACCGAGCTGCTCAGGCGCTATAGGCCCGTTTACTGTTTTGATAGTTTTCATATTGATTAGTGTCCTTTCGCTTGCGATGGGAGAGATTTATCTATTTCTCTGAATCAGAATCTGCAGCTTAGCGATTCGGTAAAAACCCGCCTCCCGTCATATAAACACATTTTCTAAGCTACAGTGTTTTAATATGGAAGCTTTCTTACATGGCGAGGACGCCTCTCTGACCAGAGGAAGGGCGTCCTCGCTCCAGGCATTAAGCCGGATTCGTGCGTATTAGGCTGCGGGCAATGCCGCAGGGCTGCCGAATATGAGACGGAGAATCCCCAGAACCGCAACGAACAGAATACTCCAGTCTGAATGACCGGGAACAAATCCGTAGTTCAAAATTGCTGCCAGGGCGGAGCTGCCGCAGATAACGACAATTCCCATAATGAAGGTAGTGATGACCGTTCCCTTCCAGCCTCCTGTAGAGTTTGCAAATACTCCTAATGTACAGCCACCGAAGAACAGCGGAATAACGCTCGGAATCGCAATGACGGACGAGCCAGCCGCAACCAGTATTCCTACACCCACGAATTGGCCGACTACTGTGCACAGGAAGCCCAGAAGTGCGGCGGTAGGAGCGTAGGACCAAAATACAGGACTGTCAACGGCGGCAACCGCGCCGGGAATCAGCTTGTCGGAGAAGCCCTTGAAGGCCGGAAGCAGCTCGTTGAGGAACATGCGGACACCGGCAAGCAGGACATAAACGCCAACAGCCATCGTAAGGCCCTGATTGATGCCATATATAACGTAGTTTGTTCCGCCGGCTTTTTCCGCAACGATCTCGGGACCTGCTATGATTACGATGACAAGATAGATAAAGCCCATGATAAGGCTATATGCGATAACGGAATCTTTGAATATTGAAAGCCATCCGGGAAGCTTGAGGTTCTCGGCGCTGTCTTCCTTTTTGCCGAAGAGCTTGGACAGCTGTGTCGTTATAATACCGGAGACGCAGAGGTTGTGACCAAGCGTGAGGGGCGTATCGCCGAGAAGCGGGTTCAGGAACTTACGCAGCAGATAGGGGAAGAGCCACCAGTATATCGCACAGGCGAAGCTTGCGCTGGCAAAAAGCGCCACGCCGGTAAGTCCCGTCATCCGCCAGATGAAGAATGTAATAAACGCACTGTCGCAGTAAGCAACATGGCCTGTTAGGAATATTGTTTTTATGGGCGTGAATCTGGCGAGAATCAGGTTGATGACCCATGCCGTAATCATTACAGTCGCCACGTTTTGCATATTTATCGCAGCAAGCTCGTCCACATAGGCGTATACCGCCGTCCACATATCCGTGCTGACACCCTGTATGCCGACACGGGCAGTAAATATCTGAATAATGCTTTCGGAAGCCGCTTTGAGCTGGCCGGCTCCGACATTCAGGATCATCATGCCAACAATTGTTTTAATGACCGATACCAAGGTAGCCTTGGCGCCTTTTTTCTGGAAAATGCACCCGATCAGTACCACCAGCCCCATAAAATACGCCGGGGTTCTAAAAATTTGGGTGGTAAAGAAATCCAAGATAGCCTTCAGTACTTCCACACCTTTACTCCTTTAGCAAATATTCTTTTGTCAGAGCCTCCAGCCCTTTTAGGTCAAAATAGTTCACAACAGGAACAATTACCGCTTTAGTCCCTCTTACGGCATCCTCAATCTGTGCTACTAATGCGGTGCTCGTATAGACCGCATCAAGCGTATTCACGACGCCGGATATGCTGGATATGTCCTGAACTTCCACAACTGCCTCAATACCCATGCGTGAAAAAACAGAGTCCAAATTCATTTTCAGCATGAGGCTGCTGCCCGCTCCAAATGTACAGCATACCGCTATTTTATATTTTGCCATAGCTATCCTCCTTCCCCACTATAATCTCTTTTACCTCTCCTATCTGCAAAGCGGCAAGATAACTGCCGCAAAGAGACTCAATAAACTCAGCGGATTCATAGCACTCCTGAAGCCCGCCTTCAACACAGATAAGTCCGTGATTCTGCAAAAGAACCGCTTTTTTCATTCCCAGATGTTTTATTATCAAATCATTGCATTCCTCGGTGTTCGGGAGAGCGAATGGAGCCATGTCCACCGAACCCGCACAGTGAAACTTCATCCCATAGGTTATAAATGGCAAGGGCCTTCCCGCCAGACACAGTGCAACCGCGTTCTGAGAATGGGTATGTATGATGGCCTTCACATCGGGACGTGCGTTATAAATTTTGAGATGAAAATAACTGTCTCGTGATGTAGGCGCGGATTTTCGCGCATAGCTTCCGTCAAGTCTCATTATATTGACCTGATCCTCGGCGAGATTATCATATGAGAGCTTGCTTGGGCTGATTAGAAAGCTGTCCTCGTCATATCTGCAGGAAATGCTGCCTTTATTGACCCCGTCAGTTACAAGACCGACAGATTTGAGCTTTTTCGCGGTACTTATAAGCTCTTCTATTTTTTTGTCCATCAGCCTCTCGCCCCCGTTTCCATCGATATCAAAAAATTGTACACATCGTCAGTTGTCTCTGCTTTTCTCAGGATTTCGACATTCTGCGGGTCTGATAGGATTTTTGAGAAATCTCTCAGCGCGCTCAGATGCGCCTTGTTGTCGATAGACGAAAGACCGAAAACCAAATCCACGGGGTCGTTTTCGGGATGCCCGAAAACAACCGGTTCTTTAAGCCTCAGAAGGCTTATTCCCACCTTATAGGCATGCTCGCCGCTTCTTGAATGAGGAAGCGCAATACCCTCTGAGATTACGATATAGGGGCCCATTGCCCTGACGGTATTTACCATGCTCTCTATATACTCCTGATCGATACAGCTGCCTTTCATAAGCAGCCTCCCTGACTCTCTTACCGCTTCTTCCCAGTCCTTAGCCGGGAAGTCCAGCTCCATCATGTCTTTATGCATGACGTCAATTAGCATTTTTTCACCCTCAGTATCTTTCTTGGTTGATTTAAAAATAAGAGAAAATTCCCTATACAGGTCTTTTTTCATATCCTCCTTGTTCGTGATAATACAGTGCCTTTCCAAGACCTCAAAAAAGCGCACTTCGTCAAGTTCTATATGCCTGCGCCTTCTGAAATAGCGGTTAAGCATCTCCATATCCTTACCGGAGATCAGCGGATTGGCCCTGATGACCGTTTTGCCCTCATAATCTAAATCCAAGGTCGATACGATATACTCCACATCGTATTTGGCAAGCGATCTTTCAAGCTCATAGTAGGCGACGGTGTCCACGACGTTGACGTCATATATAGCCATAATTCTGGAAGCCAAAAGGTTTGATGTCCCAATACCGGAATCGCATACTATGAGGACATTCGGACTCTCAATCGTATTTTTTATCTGCCGCTCCCTTACAGCAGCAAAATGAATTGCTATATAGCATATTTCATCGTCAGGGAACGCCACGCCGATGTAAGCCTCAAGCGGCCGGACATTGCGTTTTACCGAGTCAAAAATATCCGGATATTTTTTCTGTATTTCTTCTTTCAGCGGGTTTTTCTGCATGATTCCGTTTTTAATTCGGAAGACGGCCGGGCGTATATGGTAAACCAGATCATTGTAAATTGAGGCGTCCCCTGAAAAATCAACTGACAGCTCATCCTCAACGGATCGAATCAGATTAAAAACAGCAACCTGCATTTCGGCATAGTTTTCCTCGCGGCTTGTCCGCTGAACGCTCACAATATTGCTGCCCAGCAGCAAAAACGCAAGATATCCTACCTCTTCGAGCGCAAAGGCAATGCCGAGCTTTTTGCCTATCCTGTCGGTCATTTCATAAATGACCTTGTATTCCCAGGTTCCGTAAACGCTCTCGAGGTAAAAAGGGGAGAAAGAGATTATCCGGCCTATCCGTATCCGTTCAATTGCCAGTTCAAGCCTGCTTATAATGTTGAGAAATGCGTTTCCCGTAAGCATACGCTTTGATTGTCGGACCGCCTGCTCAACCTGATGGAAAACGAACTCCGTATCGGTAATATCCCTTATTTCAAAAAATCTGTTTACTATGCTTGACCGATGATAATTCTCTATACCGGAAAGGCAGGAGGCGTTGACATTGGCAAGATATTTTTTCAAAAGGTATTCCCTCACCGCGCCTTCTTCGCCCTCGAGCTTGCTACCGTGCCGCGGGTGCGAAATCAATTGGATATCCTTATCCTTAAGCTCATTTCGTATGGCCTTGAGGTCATTGAGGATTGTGCCCCGGCTGACACCTATGCGTTCCGCCATTTCGGCAATTGTAATAAACTCCCCGCTTACTACGAGCAGCTTGACTAGATGCTCTCTGCGTACTTCCACATCAAAGGCTTCGGATTGGCCGGAAAAGCCGCTGATAAGCTTATCGAGCTTTTTATTCTCCTCACGCGTCAGCTTAAGAATCAATCCCTCGCCGTAATGATTCTCCAGTCCGTTGATTCCCGAAAGTTTCAGATAAAAGCCTATGGTTTTCAGATCACTCTGTATCGTCCTTAGGCTCACCGAAAAAATGCCTGCAAGATCCTTCTGCCGCAAAGGCTCCTTGCTTGTCCGGAGTTTGTTTAGAATTGAAATTTGTCGTATTGTCATTGCACATTCTCCTACACATATTGAACCGTATAATGCTGTCGTTCCAAAAATAAATCAATCTTATTATGCACAATTACTAGTTTTTTCTGTTTTCGTTGTAGGAATATGTGAGCTTTAATCAGAGTATAGCATACACATCCTGCAGCGAGTAGTCCAAATCATTTCGCGCCAATTGCGCAATTTGTGGACCAGACGAATTGAGGACTGCGATGAAAAAATGACAGTGGTTTTTCATACCATCATATGGGCAGAAAAGTAGGAGGAAACCATGCTAAGTAATAACAGCAAGTATTCCTAAGAAATTAAGAGTCAGGCAGCAGAGGCATGCGCAAGGCGGAGAAAGACGAAAAGCTCTAAACCGCGTTAGGATATACACCGCCGCTTCGGCAAGCACTCAATTTTGCCGCTTCGCTCATCGGCGAAAAATGCCATCCTACCGTAACCACGACCTCGTCATGCCCAACATGATGGGGAGATAGTTGATGAAATTAGAGATAGACAACAAAGTTGTCTATCTCTAATTTCAATGGACTGTAATAAACACAATGTGACGCTCATTCAGTCCCTGCAGGTTTGCTCATGCCGGCCTTTAAGGCAAAGTCGACGTTATACCTAGCCTGCCAGCCGCTCAACCGCTTCTTCCTTCGTGGAAACAAAGAAAACATCTTTTCCGCGATTTGACTCATAAATAAAATCTTTGAGAGGTTTACTGGTATATCGTGAAAAATCTCCGTAAATTGCTATTTTCCCATGATAGTTTATAAATTTTTGAAGCACTTCGCCCGCAAGGCCCGTGCTCAGGACGAAAAAAGCATCCACAATATTTACCTTGTTGATTACGATTCGGGTCGAATCGTAATCATAGCTTACCGTTGCAAGCAAATCAAGCGCTGACTGCGCGTCGGAGATCACCATCTTTTCGCTGTTTACAATGACGACCTTTACTCCGTTTTTTTCAATGCAATCAAATTTCAATTAGGCCTTCCACCTTCCTGTAATGTATGGATAACAAGCAGTACGTTAGTTTTAAGGCAACTCAAATCTCCTTTACCCCGCCTACCATATTTCCTTCTTCAAGCATGACCTTTATACCATGTGGATGATTTGCGCTACTGTCTAGTATTCGCTTAACGCGGCCCCTTGTTAGTACGCCCGTGACTTGGTCTTTTTTGAGCACAATATCTACCAGCGCTCCCATTTTAATGTTTGGTCTTGTATTTCTGTCGATTTATTTGTCTCCAAAAATTCAGAAAGGTCAGCCCCAAATATTCACAAGTTAATTTGCTGCTCAATCAGTAATATCTTTTCGGCACGAGTAAGCTTCTTGAGTTCTACTTCACGCTTTTGTGCCTCGCTTCTTGTTGCAAAGCTCTCCGTGAAAACCAGTTCAACAGGCAGACGGGAACGTGTATATTTTGCGCCTTGGCCATTGTTATGCACAGCGGTACGTCGATACAGATCAGTTGTATATCCACTGTAAATAGTGCCATCGGCACAGCGAAGCATATATGCATAATATCTGGCAGCTTTTCCAGTTTCCATTATATGTTCCTCCTGCTGTTCAGCAGACGGGTCAGTTCTGCTTGAAATTGCTCATCCTGCATAGCTGTTCGCTTTGTCATCCCCTTTAATCTGCCGCCGGAGCTGCGTATTTTTTTGGCCGTGTGGCGTGCAAGCAGCAGTGCGTCAATGTTATCGGTTGTGTATTCCATTCCGTCCTGATTGATGATTACAGCGTTTTTTGCCATGCACATTGCGGCAAGACCATAATCCTGAGTAATGATAATATCGCCTGCTAAAACGCGATTGACCAGAGCAAAATCAACACTGTCAGCACCTTTTGAAAAAGTTAGCGTAGTTGCCCCTTGCTTTTCAAAAACGTGAGATGTGTCACAGAGAATAAAGCAATCTATATTGAAATCTTTTGCCGTCCGTACGGCAATATCCACCACTGGACAACCATCGGCATCTATAAGTATTTTCATTGAAGCTCCCGTTAGTAAATATAAACATTAAGCGAAGTTCGTATTGGGTACCATTAGTAAACCGGATGGCCTGAAGCCTTATGGCTACTCCTGTGGATAATGTTCAAATGGAAATCCATACTATCAAAGCACACCATTTGAGATTGACTATTTCCGTTAGGAGAGATTCAAAATGAAGATGAGCTTTGATGCTGTTTATTACGAACCGAATACACTGAACTATGAGTTGGGAAAGATACTTCAGTCTGAATATGCAAACTTGCCTTGGATAGAAATCGAGAATCACAACCACATACCTGAGTTGACAGCAGCGGACAACCGGGATTTCCCAAAGCTAAAAACTCATCTCATCATTGGTGTTAGAAAGACACATAAATACGTACCAAACCACAAGGTCTCCGACTGGCTGGTACCATATACATCTTCAGGCTGCAGAGCTATGTGCCTGTATTGTTATCTGGTATGTAGTTACAACAAATGCGCTTATCTCCGCCTGTTTGTCAACCGTGAACAGATGCTTGACGGACTACTCAAAAAGGCTGATGCTGCTCCTTTCCCGCAAACCTTTGAGATTGGTAGCAACAGCGATTTAGTGCTGGAAAACACAATAACAGGTAATTTGCGCTATACAATTGAGCGTTTTGGACGCGAAGGCCGCGGGCGTCTAACGTTTCCAACGAAATTTGAAATGGTTAATCCGTTACTGATTCTTGACCACAGGGGTAAGACAATATTTCGTATGAGCGTGAACCCACAGGATATCATACGCCGCATAGAACTTGGTACCTCGCCATTACACGCACGAATTCAAGCGCTTAACAATGTGGCGAGTGCCGGATATCCAGTGGGGCTGTTAATAGCCCCCGTAATTCTGCTTCAGGATTGGAAACGGCAATACAGTAATTTGATAGAACAGCTTGCGGATGAGCTCAGCGAAAAGGTCAAACAAACGGGATTTATCGAGATCATACTGATGACCTATAGTTTTGTACAGAACGCTATCAATACGGACGCGTTTCCCGGCGCCGAACAACTCTTAAATCGGGAGTCTATGACCGGACGAGGACGCGGTAAATACTGCTACCGAAATGATATGCGCTTAGAAGCCGAGTCCTTTTTGCGCCATAAACTGTCAAACCAACTAGGAACCATGCCAATATTGTATATATCTTAGCTGTATACGACGCCGATACAGATGCCGCATAATCCCAGAAAGCAGACTATGCTCCTGAGTTTTCAAATGCCAACTTGCAAACTGTCCGGTCTGGGGGAGTTGCCCTTTTTTACACCGCCCGTGGTAATTTCATGTACCTTGATAGAGATATCCAAAGTTATGCGCGCTTTAGTTACCTATTTCTAACCGGTATTCAACTGCCTTGGCGTTCATTAAACATTAAACCAAATTTGTTTGTAGCATAATGCGAAGAATATGCTCATTTTGTTAAGTGATATTGGCTGCCTCAATACTCATAGGAGGCGATCTTCATATACCTTCTGAGAGAAAACTCGCCGTCATGGGGCATTCCGCAATAGCCAACGGACATGCGTGCTCCGCTCGTAATACGCACAACACCTGCTTTTGACAGTATTGTTTCTAAAGCAGTTCTGTCTTTTTCATCGCAGACTAGCGCAGCTGTATGAAGATGGTTTTTATAACAGCTGAGTTCCTTAAGAAGCCTTCCGCGCGGAAGCGGCCGTACCCAGCAGTTGCGATACAAATATGACGGCGTAAGTGTCATATCGTCATATGCGGTCACGCTGCAATTATCTGTGGAAAAGACCCTCTTTCGGTCTTTTGCGGATTCTAACCTTTCTGTGTACAGTTCGAGCGTTTTTTGCGCTGTTAAATATGGATTATCGCTCATTGGCATTGCACCTGCCACACGCTCAAGGATTTGCGCGAACCTCTCCGCAAACTGCAGAACCTCATCAAAGTTATCCGTATCAATAAATAATCCCTGGCATGAATTGCAAAACATTTGGTTGGTATCACATATATTGTAGGCGATTCCCTCCAGATCAATATCCGGCGCATCGCCTGAGATATACGCAAAACTAATTTTGTGTCCCCATTCGATTATGCGTGTAGCCGGGCTCGCCATGCTTCTCACAGCAGATACTGCGGCGTCGCCTCCCCAGGCTACTATTGCATCTGCTACGCTTGCCATTTTCATTATAGCCTCAGTGTCGTGCGAAGGATAGTCGAATACGTAAACATACTCCGCGATGAGAGGCTCGATAGCGATAAGCTCCTGTAGTATACGGACAGATGATCCACCGTCATTTCCCGGTAGCTTCAAAATGTTGATGTTGCCCGTAAGCAAGCCCTCAATAACACTGAAAACAGGCAGCGCGTCAGCATTTCCCGCGGCGATATGTAAGAGAACGCCAAGAGGCTTCCATTCCTGCCGCACAGGTGTATTCTCACCGTATGGAGTAAAGCTACCAAGAGAAGAACCAAGTTCTATTTTTATTCTGTTCACAAGGTATTCTTTAGATGTCATCTGCTTGACCGTCTGGAGCTCTCTGCGCGCCTTATATTCGGGCATACCAAGCGAAAGCAAAATATGCAGATGCTCACTCTCGTTGATAACCTGGGAAAAAGTATCGCAAGCATCAATAACCGCAGTAACAGACAACGGTGCCTTTTCACGCGCCTCAAGTATCAGAGTATCAAGCCTTTCAAGCTCCGCGCGGCTCTCTTTGTCATTCATCAGCTTTCCTGATATCAGATTCATCGCTCACCTCCCTGGGCCAACTCTACCGCTTCTGCCGTGCAGGTTTTTATCTGGCTTACACCCGCTCTGCCCTTCAGCTCAAAATAGGGGGTACTGATTCCGCATCCGCAGCTTTCACCATCGTATAACACGGCAAGGTCGTCGGTTACTACGCTTGTGAGCGGCATACTGGACACCAGCGGAGACACGAAGCTCAGGAGGCCTAAGCTTCCTTCCGGTACAGGCTCAAGCGTTTTCACGTCTCTAATTATTGCCCTGCTGTAAATAGGAAGATGGAAATGCCCGTTTTTGCATTTTACATAGGGCAAAGGGTGCTCGACCGCACTATAAAACTCAAAACAATTGTGTTTTTCGATTCCCAAAGTGTCGTGTATCAACTCATAAAAGAGCTCTCTATCAATTTCTTCTTCAGAAAACTGCTTCCACCCCCCACCCAAAAGAACTTTGGAATTGCCACTCAGTTTTAACGAGATTTGATTCTCCTTGAGAGTTTTGATCAGAAAATACATGTACGAGGGAAAGCCCACGAGCCTCACCGGCAGTCGACTTCTGGAATAGCCTATCAATGCTTTTTTGATGCCCTCGATATTTAATTTGTATTCTGTGCCGGTATCCTTCAGCGCGTATTCTCTGTGAAGCGCGGGTGCAAATTTCGTAATGCCGTAAGCTGTTTTTATTGCGCCCATCTGTGTATGCTTGCTCGGTTCGTACCCGAGCACGATGTAGTTTGTGGGAAGAAGTGAAATCAGTTTATGGTATGAAAGATATCTAAGCATCATTAGAATACCATAAAAGAGCGTCTTTTTGTCAAATCCGACCCTGCTCTGCGTTCCTTTTGTGCCGGAAGAGGTGGCTTTTATCGCTAACTTCTTCTCCGGCACCGAGCAGAGGTAATTTCGTTTATAGTAGAGCGTCGGAATTACAGGTATCTTATAGAGCTTGTCCTCCGAATCAATCTCATCAATCGAAAAGTCCAATGATTTAAGTATTTGAGCGTATTCCGGGCAGTTTTCCATATGGAATATGACGTTGTTTCTGACCGCTTGCAGAAACAAGTTGCCGGTTTGTTGCGCATCAAATGGATTCTTCTGGAGAAACAGCTTTCTTCGCAAATCCAATTTTGTCACACCTCCTTTTTCACATTAGGTTTTTTCGTTTATGAGTTGAATTAGTTCTATAGCATCCGGTATATTACGCTTTATATTGATAATAAGCAGCTCACGGCG
>JAYFQM010000116.1:0-4811 GCA_034927185.1 Oscillospiraceae bacterium
GGCCGGGGCACCTATATGCATCGACATCGGGATCGTGACCATCGCGGGTATCGGCAGCCTCTCCGCCTTACTTCCCGCCGTGTTCTTCCGGTGCGGCACTTGTGCTCCGTGTAGTGTTCTTCTAAACACAATTCTTCCTCCAAGTATTTACTCAAGCGCAATTTTTAGGTACGCTTGATTTTTAATAACGATACGAAGATATTAGCGCTGAAGCGAATAATGTTCATCTCTCAGTCCTACCCCATCAGATCGTTTATGTCATTACCTTAGCGTATACGGCTGGGAGTTTTTTCAATATCCTCGAAAATGTTGTATAATTCATCTCCACGAACTGGAGCAACACCGCAACAGTTGATGCGCTCAGATGACCCGCTGGAATCAAAGCTCCTTAACTGCATTCACAATGCATCCGACGGACAGTCCGTACTCCTCAAACAGTTCCTGCGGTCTTCCCGACTGACCGAACCGATCCTGAACGCCGAGTTTGCGGAAGCGGAAGCTGCCCTGCCCGCACAGAACAGACGCAACGGCGTCGCCCAAGCCTCCGATAACCGAGTGCTCTTCAACGGTAATAACTTTTTTGCACTTACCCGCATACGCGCGGATTATCTCCTCGTCCAGAGGCTTTATCGTGTGCATATTTACAACCGCGGCTGAGACGCCGGCCTCACCCAACAGCTCGGCGGCTTTCAGGCAGTTCTCCACCATGACGCCACAGCAGAAGAGTACGGCATCCGAGCCGTCTCTCAGAACATTGGCCCTACCCAGCGTGAAAGGCTGCTCGCCCAGAGTTTCAGTTGCCAGACGCGACAGCCTGATATAAACCGGACCGTCAATATTGATAGCCGCGTCAACGGCTTTTCTTGTTTCGTTTGCGTCGGATGGAACGATCACGGTCATTCCGGGTATTACGCGCATCAGCGCAATGTCCTCAATGGCCTGATGGCTTCCGCCGTCCTCACCCACAGAAATACCTGCATGCGTAAAGGCTAGTTTTACATTGAAGCCAGGGTATGCAACGCCGTTACGAATGCTTTCATACGCCCGTCCGGCACCGAAAATTGCGAAGGTGCTTGCAAACGGTATTAAACCCGTTGTAGATAGCCCAGCCGCCATGTCGATCATGTTCGCCTCGGCAATACCGCAGTTAAAAAAGCGGTCTGGAAAAGCTCTGCAGAATTTATTAGTATTCGTGGCTTCAGACAAATCGGCATCCAGAACCACAATTTTTTTGTTTTTCTGACCCAGTTCGACCAAATATTCGCCATATGCGGCGCGGGTTGCCTTCTTTTCTTTCATATCAACGCCTCCAGTTCCGACAGAGCCTGAGCACACTGCTCGGAATTCGGTGCCTTGCCGTGCCAGCCGGCCTGGTTTTCCATGAAGGAAACACCTTTACCCTTGACAGTATCGGCCAGGATCATTTTCGGTTTACCTGGAGCAGCTGGCTTAGCTAACGCTTCAAGAACCTGCCCGATATCGTTACCGTCCTTAACACGGACAATGTCGAATCCGAACGCCTGGAATTTTAAACCAAGATCGCGCACATCCATAACATCGCAGTTACATCCGTCGATCTGAAGGCCGTTATGGTCGACGATTACCGTCAGGTTATCAAGTCGATAATGGGCTGCGGCCTCGGCAGCCTCCCATACCAGCCCCTCCTGCATCTCTCCGTCACCGCATACAGTATAAACATTTGCGCCGTTTCCGGAGAGCTTCGCTCCAAGCGCCATGCCGCAGGCGATAGATATTCCCTGGCCCAACGAACCGGTGGAAGCTTCTACGCCCGGGCATTTTTTTGCGTCGGGATGTCCCTGAAGCGGGCTGTGCAGCTTGCGGAGAGTCATAAGCTCCGCGGTGTCGAAGAATCCTCTCTCGGCAAGAACGGCATACAGGCAGGGCGCCGCGTGTCCTTTTGAAAGAACAAATCTGTCGCGACCGGGATCTTTCGGATTCTTAGGATCGATCCGCATTTGACGAAAGTAGAGAGCGACCAAAATTTCAACCATGGACAGCGAGCCGCCCGGATGTCCGGACCCCGCTTCGCCTATCATGCCGACGATATGCCGGCGTACTTTTTTACATTCTTCCTTCAATTCAATTTCGTTCATTTCAGTTTTCATTCCTCCTGCTCACAGCTAAGCCATAAGAGCAGTGTGTTAACCTCGCTTCAAATCATAATGTTCTGTTTCGTCGCCGCAAAGGTAAGCTCGTCCCTGAACTTGGGATGTGCAATTGCTATAAGCGCTTTTGTGCGCTGGCTGAGCGTTTTTCCGCGGAGCTTTGCTACTCCGTATTCGGTCACGATATAGTCCACGTCGTTCTTGCTGGTAGTGACTATCGCACCCGGCGTCAGCGTCGGAACTATCCTGCTCACCGCTCCGTCCTTCGCAGTCGACGGGAACGCAAGGAAGCTCTTGCCGCCTTTTGACATTACCGCGCCCCGCACATAGTCCACCTGTCCACCGGTTCCGGAGACATGGCGGGTTCCGATCGACTCTGCGCAGACCTGCCCGTAGAAATCGACCTCCAGCGCCGCGTTGATCGACATGAAATTCGGATGCTGGGCAATTACCGCCGGGTCGTTGACATAGTTCACCGGCAACATGTCAATGCCCGGATTATCATCGATATAGTCGTACATCCGCTTGGAACCCAGCGCGAATGAGGCAATGGTCTTTCCGTGATGAATCGGCTTCATGCTGTTGTCCACGACCCCACATTCAAGAAGCTCGACCATGCTGTCGGTAAACATTTCGGTGTGTATGCCAAGGTGACATTTGGATTTAAGCGCCATGCCGACGGCGTCGGGAATCGCTCCGATGCCGAGCTGAATCGTCGCGCCGTCCGGGATCTCCTGCGCGATAAGGTTTCCTATCGTGATGCTTACGTCGTCGAGCACGGTGGGGGGCAGAGTAGTAAGCTCCTCATCTACCTCGCAGAGTGCCGTCACCTGAGAAATATGTATCATTGGAGCCGTCAGAGCGCGGGGCATGTTTTTATTCACCTGCAAATATATGCGCTTTGCTTTATTTATCAGCGCTGAGCTGATGGACGCGGCGCAGCCGGTTGAAAAATAGCCGTGCTTGTCCATTGGTGAAACAACCGCCAGATACGCGTCCGCATCAATATATTCGGTCATGAGAGAAGGCGCGTCGCGGTAATAGGTTGGCATAAGGTCCGCGTAACCGCCGTTTACGGCTTTACGCATCCCGCTTCCCGAAAACCATGAAACGCCTTTGAGCTTTCCCCTGAACTCTTCGCTGAAAAACGGCAGGGGCCGCGTATCCAGCATCATATGCATTGTAACTCCTGAAAGCCGGCCAGTCTTTGTTTTTTCCCCTAGGGCTTTGCAAACGGCATTGGGGACGCCGAGGCCGATATCCGACACGCATGTCCAACCGGGCTTTATCTCATCCGCTATTTTTTCAGGTGTAGTCAGTTTTGTTTCATACGTCTCTTTTAGGCTCATAACTCTTTCCCTTCATTTATCTGTCTCTTTGGGATCAGCGGCGCTTCTTAGCGCACGCAAGCCCGGACCTTAACTACGGCCGTTATTTCAGACCCATCCAACTGGAGATGACCATGCGCTGTACTTCGGAGGTGCCCTCGTAAATCTCGGTGATTTTTGCGTCGCGCATCATACGTTCGATCGGGTATTCGCGGGTATAACCGTAGCCGCCGTAGAGCTGAAGGCAGCGACGGGTAACGTCGCTCGCGGTTTCAGAGGCAAAAAGCTTTGCCATCGCGGCAAGATGACTGTGGGGTTCATGGTCCTGCTTTGCCTGAGCCGCACGGTAAACAAGAAGCCGCGCCGCATCGACCTTGGTCTGCATATCGGCAAGCTGGAACTGCGTGTTCTGGAACTGGCATATCTTTTTGCCGAACTGAACGCGCTCTTTCACGTATTCTACAGTCTCATCTATCGCTCCCTGCGCTATACCGAGCGCCTGAGCGGCGATGCCTATTCGTCCGCCGTCGAGAGTGTTCATGGCGATCTTGAAGCCCTTACCCAGCTCGCCGAGCAGGTTTTCCTTCGGTACCCTTACGTTGTTGAAAATAAGCTCATACGTCGCGCTGCCGCGTATGCCCATCTTCTTTTCCTTTGTTCCGAAAGTAAAGCCTTCCATTCCCTTTTCGAGTATAAAAGCCGTGATACCCTTGTTTCCAAGTGCCTTGTCGGTCATCGCGAAAACAATATAAACCTCTGCATAGCTGCCGTTTGTAATAAATATCTTGCTGCCGTTAATAAGCCAATGGTCGCCCTTATCCTCCGCTGTAGTCATCTGCCCCGCGGCATCGGTTCCAGCTGTGGGCTCTGTGAGAGCAAAGGCTCCGAGCTTCTCTCCGCTTGCCAAAGGCGTAAGGTACTTCTCCTTCTGCTGCTCCGTGCCGTATTCATTTATAGGCCATGCGCAAAGAGAGCTGTGGGCCGAAAACATGGCGCTCGTCGCCGCACAGTACTTTGCAATATCTTCGCAGGCTGCAATATAGCTCAGATAACTCAAGCCCGCTCCGCCGTACTCTTCCGGAGCGGAAATGCCCATCATGCCCATCGCCGCGAGCTTATGATATGTTTCCTCTGGGAAACGCTCCTGCTCGTCCAGCTCCGCCGCCAGAGGTTTTATCTCCTTAAGGCAGAAATCGTGCAGCATCTCCAGAATTTCCTGTTCCTCAGCATTAAATTTAAAGTTCATATCTTTTCTTCCTTTCAATAAGATAATAAGGCCTTAACTCAGGGCTTCTATCAGATTTCGTCGACCGGAATCTTCGTTCCGCCAGCGTAGCTATAGAAGCCTCTGCCGGTT
>JAYFQM010000164.1:0-14680 GCA_034927185.1 Oscillospiraceae bacterium
TTACACTTGCGATAGCCTTGACTATTATGGGAATCATTCTTACAAAAATACCGGCTGACGAGGGCGGAGGATACAAAATCCTCGTGATAAGTCTCAGCAGCTTTTGGGATCTTCCGAGTTTGGCCATTGTTGTGGGCGGAACATTCGCAACGCTTATGCTTTCATTTCCTCTGAGCCAGTTTACAAGGATACCTAAGCATCTGCGCATAATCTTCATGCCTCAGGAATTTGTCGCGGAAGAATACATAACAAAGCTTGTCGAATGTGCAAAAAAAGCAAGGATCAACGGTCTGCTTGCCCTTGAAGACGACGCGAATGCCATAAGTGACAATTTTCTTAAAAACAGCCTCCAGATGATTGTCGACTCAATTGACCCGGAAAAGGTGAAAGCCCAGATGGAATCATGGGCGGAGAGCATTGAGGGGCGTCACGAGCAGGAACGCTCATTTTATGATAAGGGCGCGCAGCTAGCTCCCGCTTTCGGCATGATAGGAACGCTGATAGGCCTTATAAATATGCTTAAGAACCTTGAGGACGTTTCTACGGTCGGGCCTAATATGGCTGTGGCGCTGGTAACTACCTTCTACGGTTCTGTACTCGCAAATATTGTGTTCTCTCCGATTTCGAACAAACTGCGTGTAAGGCATGACGAGGAATATTTATGCATGCAGATAGTGTACGAGGGTGTTCAGGCTATCCAGTCGGGTGAAAACCCGAAATTGATAAATGAGAAGCTTATTCATCTTTTGCCTGAATATCGGCAGCAGGCACTCATGTCAACAGAGGGCGGAGCCGCTCCAGCAAAAGGAAAAGCTGGTAAATCCAAAGACAAAAAAGAATAAGGCTTCTATTTTGTAAACCTTGTATTCTGCGCTTCTATAGAATACAAACTCGATTATGATGGTTTTTGCGGATTCAAGCTGAACAATATGTGAACAAGGGCTGAGAATACCGGCTTGCTTTGTATCTGATACCGTCCGGTATGTATGGAGGTTAATATGCGACGAAAAAAAAGCGGGGGTGAGGGCGGAGGAGATTCCTGGCTTAACACCTACGCGGATATGGTTACGCTGTTGCTGACCTTTTTTGCTGTATTGCTGAGCATGTCTTCGGTCAATCAGGAAAAATACAACGCTTTCGTCAGGTCTTTTTCCAATCTTCCTCAGGAAATTATTGATGAGATAACAAATCCCGCCGTAGACCCCGGAGAAGTGGACGATACACTTGCGGAAGCTGCGGCGCAGGCAATGACGGACTTATACGAGAAGCTCAACGAGTATGTCAAGGAAAACGGAATGGACGATACCGTCAGCGTCAGTAAAAAGGATCAGGTCATATTCATAAAATTTGACAGCTCGGTCTTCTTCGAACCGGACAAATATATAATGAGGTCCGGAGCGAAGGAAGTCATTTCGTTTATCGGAGACGGGATCAAGGAATACGAATCGATGATCAATCTTGTTTCCATATGTGGACATACGGCTACGGTGCCAGATAACTCTGATTCTTCCGTTTCGGACTGGATGCTATCCGGTGAAAGAGCCGCGGTCGTTGCAAAGTATTTTGAGGACGAAAAAAAGATGGACCCCAAAAAGATGCTTTTGCTCGGATACGGCAAAAACATGCCGATCGCGTCCAATGACGACGAAGAAGGCCGCAAGGAGAACCGTAGAGTCGAAATTGTGATTATCGGAGAAGACAGCGATATTTCATTCGATCCCTACTCGGACCTGAGAGAAATCTACAGTATGGTTGACAATTCGGACTCCGGTTCAGCAGCAACGGGAACAGATACCGCAAAAACCTCTCCAACTCCTGATGCTTCAGGAGCGGACGTCGGGAATGCCTCCGAACCACCGACTGAAAGCGGCGGGAATGAAAGTCTTAGCCCCGATATTCAGGTCGGCGTTTCACCATACGACTAATTTAATTGTTTCCGTTCAGCCAAAGGAGTTGAGTTTTTATCATGGCCGAAGCTCTGTCACAGAGTCAGATTGACGAACTATTAAATAAAATGCGTACGGGCAGCGTTGAAAAACCACAGCGCGATTCTGCGCAGAAAATTAAGGAATATGATTTTTCCTCACCGAAAAAGTTTACGAAAGATCAGCTCAAATCTCTCAATAACCTCTACGAGAATTATTCCAGAATACTCTCCTCGTATTTTACAAGCATTCTCAGAAGCGCCTGTGAAGTGACCATAAGTCAAATCGAGGAGCAGAGGTATTATGAATTTACAAACGCACTCCCGGACAGCACCTTGATAGGTATCTTTACGTTTCAACCTGAGGAGAGCGCCTACGGCGAAACCACAATGATGATCGAATTCTCGACCGTGTTTGGATTTTTGCTCATCGACAGGCTGATGGGTGGAACCGCAGAGCTTGTTTCATTGGACCGCGACTACACTGATATCGAGCTTTCATTACTGGACTTGGTTATGAACAAGATAACTTATTATTTACAGGAGGCGTGGAGCAGCTTTTTCCCGCTGCAGGCACGATTCGTGACGATTGAAACAAACGGAAGGTTTGTCCAGACTTTTGCGCCGCAGGATGTAGTCGTAATAATTACGTTCGACATTGATGATGAATACTGCAAAACTGCGGCAAACATATGCATGCCGGCTGAAAATCTGGAAGAGCTAATAAGCAGTCTCAGTGTGAAGTATAATCACGCTATGAAGAAGCAGGACGCATTAAAAGAAAAGCAGAAGCGCGACAGGGTTTTCGATTATCTCAAGCAGTCGGAAATAAATCTCGAAGCACATCTGGACGACTGCTTTATGAGCTTGGGGGAAATAGCGCAGCTTCAGGTAAACGATGTTATTTTTTTGAATAAACGGATAAACGAAGATATTTCGGTCAGTGTTGAGGGTATTCCTTGCTATAAAGCCAGACTTGGTGAAATTGACGCAAAAATGGCCTTAAGAATTGTCAACACAGAGAACTCATTAGATGACAGAAAAGAGGGATAGCGGGTGAATACAGATCGAAGAATACTGACCGATGAAGAACTCGACGCTATTGGAGAGATTGTCAATATCAGTATGGGCGCAGCTGCAACCGCTGTTTCAACTATGCTGGAGCGGCAGGTCGTTATAACAACGCCTCAGATAACACAAAATGAGCTCCAGGCAGTCGATTTTTCCGAGCTTGAGCCGGCAATCGTTGTAAAGATCAATTATATAGAGGGTCTGTCCGGCACGAATATAATCGTTATTAGGCGCAAAGACATGGGCATCATCCTCGATTTGCTGATGGGCAACGAGTTTTCAAATAACGACGAGTATGAATTTGATGAAATGAGCATGAGTGCCGCATGCGAAGTAATGAACCAGATGATGGGTTCTTCGGCTACGGCAATGTCGGAAATGATAAACAGGCCGATTAATATTTCGACGCCGCAGGCGATGCTTATTGAAGATTCCATTGAAGCGCAAAAGGTTTTTGACAATATCGATAAAACAGAAAGTGTAGTTAAAATTTCTTTCAAAATGTCGATTAAGGAGACGCTTGATACGACCTTCAGCAGCGTTATGCCACTGGCTCTCGCCAGAGCTATTGTTCAGTCGGTAAACGGTGAACTTGATGAGGCAGAGCCGGCACAGGCGCCTGCGGAAGTGAAGAATCCTAAACCGGACCAATCCGCTTCACTGTCTCAGCAGATGCCGCCGCAACAAGTGCCGCCGCAGCAGGTGCCGCCGCAGCAGGTGCCGCTGCAGCAGATGCCGTCTCAGCAGCTGCCGCCGCAACAAGTGCCGCCGCAGCAGATGCCGTCTCAGCAGGTGCCGCCGCAGCAGGATTTTCGGATGCCGCCTAACGACCCTCAGTTCAATCCTTCAGCATTTAACCAGGCAAACCCGTATCCTTATCAACAGACTCTCCAGCAGCCGATTGACCCAGCCTATCAATACCAACAGTACCAGCAGCCTTATGGACAAGCTTTGGCCCGGCAGTATCCGCAGTATGGGCAGCAGTATCAGGACCAACAGCAGAATACGCGTTATGTAATGCCTTCCTTGAACGTAAAACAGCCGGAATATCCTGACTTTTCGCAAAGAGGCATTCAGCCTGCTCCCGTTTTCACTTCAAACATGAATATGCTTTTGGGTGTTCAGCTGGAGGTTTCAGTTGTAATCGGCAGATCAAAGCAAAAGATAAAAGATGTGCTCGATCTGGGGCAAGGATCGGTTATCGAGCTTGACAGACAGACGGGCTCCCCCGCTGAAATAGTAGTAAACGGGCAGCTCATCGCATATGGCGATGTCGTCGTTGTCGGCGATAATTTTGGAATCCGCATTACTGAAATAGTTGGAACAAAGGAATTGATCGATTCTATTGAAAAGAATAACAAGTAATCATTTGAGGAGGAAATGAGCGATGTATAAGATTCTGATTGTTGATGATGCCGGATTCATGAGGAAAATGGTTCAGACGCATCTGTCGAAGGCCGGATACACGGATTTTATTGAGGGTGAAGACGGTCAGCGTGCGATTGATATTTATCGGGCGGAGAAACCCGACCTGGTGATAATGGATATTACCATGCCTAATGTGGACGGTATAGAGGCCCTACGCCAAATCAAGGCCGGGGACTCCGACGCAAAAGTCATCATGTGCTCAGCAATGGGTCAGGAGGCAATGGTAATGGAAGCAATCAGTCTTGGGGCGCTTGACTTCATTGTCAAACCTTTCAAGGCGGAACGTATCATTCAGACTGTAAGTAAGATTTTGCCGCTTTAGAAAAAATGACGGTCGGGCAAGAGAGGTGAGAAAGGTTTGGAAGGTTGGACGGAGGTTCTATCGATAATTGGAACGCTGGTTCTTATGGCCGCTGTTTTTGCCGCCGCTTATTTTGTGTCGAAATATGTAGGAAAACATTATAAGCCCAGCTTCGGCCTTTCAAAGAACATCTCCGTGATCGACAGCGCAGTTGTCGGTAAAGACAGATCCCTTTTACTTGTCAAGGTCGGAGAGAAGGCCCTTTTGATCGGCTCGACACCAAATGAATTTACGCTTCTGAGCGAATTGGAAGCAGGGCAATTTGAGGCTGCCTCCGAAACGGAGCAAGCTCCGCAAAAAGACTTTATCACTACTTTTCGCAGCGTTGTCAAGAGCAAACTCAAACGGACTGACGATGGAGAAGAAAACTGATGGACGCACAGACCCGTGTCATTAAAAAGTCTTCAATGAAAGTACATAGCAAAACAAAAAAGTGGATCAAGCCGCTTTTCTCAGGACTGCTTCTGCTGGTCTTCTGCGTTGCTCTCTCCTCCCGCGCCTTTGCGCAGACGATTGATTTTTCGCTTAATACAAATGGTGAAGGCAGCACGATGGACAGCCTCAAGCTGTTGTTTACGTTTGCGCTCATTGCTCTCGCTCCGTCATTGCTTGTTATGATGACGAGCTTCACCAGGATTGTAATCGTTTTTTCGTTTTTAAGGAACGCCCTTGGACTTCAGCAGACTCCCCCAAATCAGGTAGTGATAGGACTTGCGCTGTTTTTGTCCCTGTTCATCATGTTCCCTACCTTCACGCAAATGAACGATACCGCTATTCAGCCGTTTTCAAAGGGTGAGATGACTCAGACGGAAGCAATTGAAAAAGTCCAGATTCCTCTTAAGGAATTTATGCTGAAACAGACGAAGACCGCCGACCTCAATCTGTTTTTGTCGATTTCGGATAAGGATAATACTATAACCGAAATGAACATTGATCAGCTGAAGAGCCTCGGGCTTCAGGTCATTGTTCCGGCCTTTATCACCAGCGAGCTGAAGAGAGCTTTTCTGATCGGTTTTCTGCTCTTTCTCCCGTTTCTTGTAATTGATATGATCGTGGCAAGCACCCTCATGTCAATGGGCATGGTCATGCTCCCGCCGACGACTATTTCGCTGCCGTTCAAGCTCATGCTGTTTATTGTCGTTGACGGCTGGAGCCTAATTATGGAGATGCTGATCAAGAGCTTCCATTACTGAACATTTTCCGTAAATTCGAAGCAATCGGAGTTGAAGATATGACGCAGGGAGAAATACTGACAGTATTTAAAGATGCATTGTGGATGATTCTAAAGCTCTCCGCGCCTCTTCTTATCGTCAGCATACTCATCGGTCTGATAATTTCAATATTTCAGGCGGCTACGCAGATACACGAACAGACTCTGACGTTCGTGCCAAAGATCGTCGCAATCGCGATACTGCTTATAGTGATGGGGTCGTGGATGCTGACAAATCTGTCCGATTTTTTTGTTTATCTTGTTAACCTTATGAGCGGGCTTTAAGTATGCTTAGCTTAACTATTAACAACATTAACATCTTTGCTCTGGTTTTTACCAGAATCGGCGGTATGGTTTTTTTTAACCCGATCCTCAACCGCAGAAATGTTCCCACACAGTTTCGGATCGCCTTAGTTCTCGGCATGTCGCTGCTTGTGATTCCGACTCTTCCAGCCGTCTCCGAAGCCGGATTTGAGGGCTTTTCGTTCGTTTTCGCACTGATAAAAGAGCTCTTAGTCGGCTTCTGCTTCGGAACGGTTTTTCAGATATATTACTATCTGGTGTTCGTTGCGGGCGACGTAATAGATATGGGCTTCGGAATTTCGATGGCGAGGGTGTTCGATCCCTCAACCAATATCCAGACGTCACTGTCGGGTGGCTTTTTTCAGATTTTGTTCGTTGTTTATTTCTTCATCACCGACTGCCACTTAATATTCGTAAGGCTTATTGTATCAACCTTTGATTTTATCGAACTCGGGGCAGCCAGCATAGGCGCGGATGTTGGCAGCTTTATATTCACTCAATTTGTGTCGGCCTTCGCTCTGATCATGCACTTGGCGCTTCCGTTTATGGCTGCATCGTTTGTCCTTGAAATCGGCATGGGCGTTCTTATGAAGCTTATTCCGCAGATAAATGTGTTCTCGATACACTTTCAGTTTAAAATCCTGCTGGGGCTTGGGCTGTTGTTTTTATTTGCCATGCCGGTGACTGAATTTGTCCAGTCGTACATAAACGAGCTCTTTGTTCAGATGCAGAACCTGATAGGCGTCTTAAAATAGATTACTACGCGGCGGGCGCTTTGGGGGGGATACGGTGGCCGGAGAAAAAACCGAAAAAGCAACCCCAAAACGAAAACAGGACGAGCGAAAAAAGGGAAATGTCTTCCTGAGCCAGGAAGTTGTAACTATTTTTACCCTTCTGGCTACGTTCTATTGTCTTAAGCTGATGATGCCCTCGATTATGACAACGCGGGAAGATAGCGTCAAGTATTTCAGCACGCTGGCGGCTTCGTTTTCAGAGCTAACATACGCCGATATCAACAAGATGTTTATTAATCTGATGGTTGTTTTCGCAAAAACGGCCCTGGTGCCGCTGCTTGTCTGCGGCCTGGCCGCCGTTATAGCGACAATGCTTCAGACAAAAATGCTCTTTTCATCCAAGGCGTTCTCCTTCAAGGCTGAGAGAATAAACCCCTTGAAGGGGATGAAGAAGATTTTTTCAATGCGGAGCTTTGTGGAGCTTTTAAAATCACTCCTCAAGATCAGTATTGTCCTCTATGTCATATATTCCGTTATAAAAAGCGAGCTTGTCCTGATGCCGCGTATGATGGACATGAGCTTTTGGCAGGCGCTTTCGAAAATCGGGTCGATAATTATGTCGATCGTGACGAAGGCCGGAATGGCTTTCATCTTCGTGGCCGGGGCGGACTACCTGTATCAATGGTGGCAATACGAAAAGAACCTTCGTATGTCCAAGCAGGAGGTCAAGGACGAGTATAAGCAAACAGAAGGAGATCCGCAGATCAAGAGCCGGATAAGGCAGATTCAGCAGCAGCGCGCAAAGCATCGCATGATGCAGAGCGTGCCTACAGCCGACGTCGTTATAAGGAACCCGACTCACTATGCCGTCGCCTTGAAATACGATCAGGACAGAAACGCCGCTCCCCGGGTCATCGCGAAGGGAGCAGACAGCCTGGCGCTGAGAATTATAGCGGTAGCCAAGGAAAACGACGTTTATGTCATGGAAAACAGACCACTTGCCCGCGCGCTTTTTGAATCCGTTGAGCTTGACGGCGAAATACCTGAGCGCTTTTATAAAGCCGTGGCGGAAGTGCTGGCATTCGTATACAGCCTTAAGAAAAGGGAATTGAAATAGAATGAACTTTAAATTTTTGAACAACAGCGTCGCGGTCTTCGTAATCGTGATAATTGCGCTGCTGATCGTACCGCTGCCAACGCAGATTCTTGACTTTATGTTCATTCTCAATCTGACTCTTTCACTCGTCATACTTCTGATGACGATGTACATAAAGGAGCCGCTCCAGTTTTCGATTTTTCCGTCGCTGCTCCTTATGACGACACTGCTCAGGCTGGGCCTCAACGTTTCCTCGACCCGTTCCATATTTACCAGAGACGGATATGCCGGAGAGGTTATCAAGACCTTCGGAGAATTTGTAATCCGTGGGGACGTAATCGTCGGGCTCGTGATTTTCCTTATTATTGTTCTGGTTCAGTTTATCGTTATTACGAAGGGTGCCGAGCGTGTTGCCGAGGTCTCGGCAAGATTCACGCTGGACGCGATGCCCGGCAAGCAGATGGCAATAGACGCAGATCTGAGCTCAGGAATTATCGACGAGAACACGGCAAGGACGCGGAGAGAAAAAATCCAGCGCGAGGCGGATTTTTTTGGCTCGATGGACGGTGCCTCGAAGTTTGTAAAAGGCGACGCGATAATTTCGATTGTAATAACGCTAATTAACCTCATAGGCGGGCTCGCCGTAGGCCTTATCAAGGGCGGGGATTTCAGCTCGGTCGTAAGCACCTATTTGGTCGCATCGGTCGGCGACGGACTGATGAGCCAGATTCCCGCACTCATGATTTCAATCGCGACAGGTATGGTAGTTACAAGATCGGCATCGGAAGGTGACCTTAACAGCGATGTAATAAAGCAGTTCACCTCACAGCCCAGAGTGCTTATAATTGCGGGCTGCGTAATGCCGGCTTTGATGATAATCGGCTTTCCGCCGGTACAGATACTTGTTATATCTGCGCTTCTGCTGACACTCGGAATAAGCATCATGCGCCGCGGCAGCGAAGCGACGAAAGCGGAGGCGACCGGACCAGGGCAGGTTGAAGAGGTTACAAGCGAGGTAAGCTACTATAAGAACATGGATAATATCTATGGACTTTTGGGCGTCGATGCCATAGGTATCGAGGTTGGATACAGCCTTCTGCCTCTTGTTGATGAAAAGAGCGGCGGAAATTTCCTTGACCGTATCGTCATGCTGAGAAAGCAATTCGCGGACGAAATGGGAATGGTCATACCCTCCATCAGGCTCAAGGACTCAAGCCGCCTTAACCCGAATCAGTATGAAATTTTGCTTAGAGGAGAATCGATCGCCGTCGGCGAGGTTCTGGTGGATTACTTTCTGGGGCTTGTGCCCGACGATCTTGCTCCGGGAAACACAGTGGATGGAATTGAGACTACGGAGCCGGCCTTCGGTATGCCGGCCGTCTGGATCAGCGAGGGCAATAAGCTGAAAGCCGAGATGAACGGGTATACGCTTATCGACCCTACGTCTGTAATCATCACCCACCTTTCCGAAATAATCAAACGCCAGGCGCACGAGCTTCTCAGCAGACAGGAAATAAAGCATATGCTTGAGAATCTGAAAAAGCAGGGCGTCAGCATTGTGGACGAGGCCATACCGGAGCTGGTTACGATAAGCGAGCTTCAGCATGTGCTGAAAAATCTTCTTCGGGAAGGCATACCGATACTCGACATGGAGCTGATTATCGAAACCCTGTCGGATTACGCTCCCAAAATAAAAGACACAGATATGCTGACCGAATACGTTAGGCAAGCCTTGAAGCGTACGATAACGAGCAGGTTTTCATCTGGCTCGCACATGAAGGTCCTGACGCTGGACGGAGAAATTGAAAATGCCATTCTGAAAAATATCAAGCGCACGGAGGGCGGCGCATATCTGACGCTGGAACCGGATCTGATACAGAAAATTATGTCCGGGACAAAGGAACAGATTGAAAAAATGCGCAAAATCGTTCAGGAACCTATAATCCTGACATCTCCGGTTGTCCGGGTATATTTTAAAAAGCTGTTGGATCAGTTCTATCCGAGAATTACGGTTTTGTCCTTTAACGACCTTGACCCGTCTGTACAGGTACAGTCCCTGGGAGTTATAAAAATATGAGCGGGCATTCTCTCTTGGGAGGCGTATATGTCTAATAACGAAAGCAGATTAATAAAAGAAAAGAAAATCGAGAACCCGGAAAAAGTTATGCTCAGATATAAGGAAACGGGAGATATCGGGCTTCGCAATCAGCTTGTGATGCATTATCTGCAGTATGTCAACATCGCAATTTACAGCATGCGCTCGATCCTGCTTTCCAATATACCGTTTGATGATTTTTTCAATCAGGGGATAATCGCCCTGATAGACTGTATTGAGCGCTATGACCCCTCGCGCGGGGCGAGCTTCGACACCTACAGCTATATGGGGATCAGAGGCTCGATACTGAAATATCTTCGAAAGCAGAACTGGCTGCCGAACCGGGTGTGGGAGGCAAGAAAGAGAATTTCGCAGGGAAGGCTCGATCTTGAACAGGAATTATTGCGTGAACCGACCGATAAAGAGCTTGCTGAGCACCTTGAAATGACAGAAAAACAGTTAATTAGCTTAATTTCTGAAATAACTGTTGTCGAAACTGTTTCATTTGAGGAATTATTGGAGAATACATATAGTGGTGTATCAGAAAATACCGGACTGATATCGGATATCGACATATCAGATAATATGATGCAGCAGGAACTGCTCGGCGCTTTAGCGGAGGCCATCGACAAGCTTCCCCCGAAACAAAAGCAGGTGGTTTCTCTTTACTATTATGAAAATCTGAATCTCCGCGAGATAGGCGAGGTCCTTGACGTATCACAGCAGCGCGTTTCGCAAATCAGAAGCAGAGCGCTTGACGCCCTTAAGGAAGCAATGCAGGATTACGGCGCGGGAAAAGCGGCGATAAAACAATGATCGGAGGCGGTTTTTATTTTAAGCGGTTACTACAGCATAGCGTCTGGTCTGATGGCAAACCAGAAAAGCCTTGACGTTATAGGCAACAACTTAATAAATTCGGAAACCACCGGATATCGCGCCGAAAGAACTGTCTATTCCGCGTTTGAGATGGAGCTGATGACGGCTCGCAGCAACGGGTTTCAGAAGGTCCTGGGCGACGGAACGGGGTCTCCCATTGCGGTCATCGGCGATCAAAAGACTCTGTTTCAGTCCGGAACGATTGAAACGACAAACCGCAGCCTGGATGTTGCCATTAACGGTGACGGATTCTTTAACATCACGGGAGAAGACGGTACGACATATCTGACCCGTAACGGTGGTTTTGATCTTGACACGGAGGGCTACCTGGTGCTTCCGGGTGTGGGACGCGTTCTTGGATCGGGCGGATATATAAGGGCCGCGGGGACGAATATCAGCATTGCTTCCGATGGCACTGTCACAAGCGCTTCCGGGGGCTCGCTTGGGAGAATCCTTGTAAGCTCCCCTGCAGACTATTCTTCGCTAGAAAGGACGGAAAGCGGTATGTTTACATCCGACGGCTTTCTTCCGGCTTCTACAAACTATAAGCTTATACAGAATAGTTTGGAAAAATCAAATGTCAATCTGAATGTGGAGCTTACAAATCTGGTATCGGCTCAGCGGGCTTTCCAAAGCTGTAGCTCGGCCTTATCAACGATTGATGCAATTAACCGCAAGGCTGCGCAGCAGCTGGCTGCAATTTAAGGAGGCAACGGTACTATGAGAGCAGCGTTTTATACAGGGACTTCTGGACTGGTCGCCTACCAGAACAGCATGGATGTGATCGGAAACAACATTGCCAATTGCAATACAACAGGATACAAAGCGCAGAAAACGTCATTCAGCCAGCTTCTGTCTTCGAAAATGAATAATAATGTCAATCCGCCGTATGTGGGAAACGGCGTACGCACCATCTATACAGGTATTGATTCCGGTGAAGCCACGTTTGTTCCCACACAGGGCTCATTTGACCTTGCCGTTTCGGGAAACGGATGGTTCGGTGTTGAAGCCGACGGCCAAAGAGCATATACGAGAGACGGAGCTTTCACGTTAAGCGTCGAGGGCAGCACTACATATCTCACAACCCAGAGCGGGGCTTATGTTCTTGATTCATCGGGCAACCGTATAACGGCCACAATAGACTCCTCATCAAAAGAGATCGATACAGCATCCATGCTTGAACGCGTGGGCGTTTTCACATTCACAAATCCCGAAGCGCTGACTCCAGCGTCGTCAAACACATATTTGCCCAACGCATACACAGGAACGGCCGTGTCCGCAGCAAATAATGTATACACCGTTTTAAAGGGTTACCTTGAGCAGTCTGACGTATCGCTGCCAGATGAAATGGTTGCACTTATAACGGCTCAGAGAGGGTATCAGCTCAGTGCGCGTGTTGTTCAGACAGCAGACGAGGTCGAACAGACGATAAATTCTTTGAGGAGATAGTGCGCCTGCCGAAAAACGGCTTAAAGATTGCATGAACGGACGGTGGAGTTAATATGGCCTTGAAAGACTATGGAGATTTGAATGAATACCAGCTTGACGCACTGAAAGAGATTGGAAACATTGGTTCTGGAAACGCCGCGACCGCTCTCTCGGATATGCTGGAGAGATCTGTCAGCATCAATGTTCCGACTATCAAAGTCCTTGACTATAACACGGCTGTCGAGAGCCTTGGCGGACCCGAAACGATACTCCTCGGCATCCTGCTATCCCTAAGCGGGGACGTTCAGGGAATGATGATGTTTCTGCTTAACAAGGAGTTCGCGCATACGGTGCTGAACTCACTTTTGGGAACAGATTTCGGGGAGCTGTCCAGTCTGGACGATATGAGCCAAAGCGCGATTCTCGAGGTCGGCAACATTATGGCGGCATCGTATGTCACCGCTATCGCTTCGCTCACCGGCATGAAAATAGACATTTCGGTGCCTAATATGTGCTTTGATATGGCGGGGGCCATGATGAGCGTTCCGGCAATCTATTACGCGAATATAAGCGATAAGATAATCATGATTGAGGACGAATTTGGTCATGTGAACAGAGAAATGTCCAGTCACATTCTTCTGATTCCGGAAGTTGAGAGCCTGCAAAGAATTATGGAGAGTTTAGGATTGGATTCATGAACAAGACTATAGTAGTCGGTATATCAGATTTGAATATTGCTCTAAAAGGCGACGTCCTTGTTACATATGCGCTGGGATCATGTGTCGGCATCTGCCTTTTTGACCCTGTAGCCAAAATAGCCGGTATGTCTCATATCATGCTGCCGACTATTGCGGACTTTTCGAATTCCGCTCCGGTACGCGAGAAGTATGCAGACACCGCGATTGAGATGCTTCTTCAAAAAATGCTCGCCATGGGCTCGATGAAAATCCGCATCAGGGCCAAAATAGCGGGAGGCGCGCAGATGTTCAGCAATGTGAACAATCTGTCTCTTGCCGGTATCGGAGAGCGCAATGTTATTGCGGTTAAACAGGAGCTTTCCAGGCTAAGAATCCCGATCGTTGCGGAGGATACGGGAAAGAACTACGGCAGAACGGTCTTTTTTGATTCCGATGAGGGCATCATGAGAGTGAAGTCCGTAAATATGGGAGAGTGGGCATTTTGAAGTGTGCCCGGAACGCGAACGATCAAACAGATTATTTTTTGGGAAGGGTCGATTGTATATGAATGAAATTAAGCAGTCGGAAATACTTTTGGAATCGGGCATCAACGAACTGGAAATCATGGAGTTTACAATTGACGGACAATTGTTTGGGATCAATGTAGCCAAGGTCCGTGAAATAATGAAAGTCGAGCCCGTGGTGCACATACAAAAGTCAAATGAATATATTGAAGGCATATTCAAGCCCAGAGATAAGGTCCTGACGGTTATTAATCTTCCGGCTTTTCTGGGGCTTGCGGAGGCCGAAAAACCCGAGCGGGATATTTATATTATCGCGGGGTTCAACAACAGCGAATATGCTTTTCATGTACATACCGTGGTCGGAATCGACAGGATCTCCTGCACTCAGATGAAAAAACCCGACCCCGTGATTTTCGGAGGTAAAGAGGGCGTTGCAACCGGAATTGTTGAGTACGAGAAAAAGCTCATTACGATAGTTGACTTTGAGGCAATAATTGCGGAGATATGCCCGGAGAAGGGGCTGAACGTGCTGGAAATTGCTGACCTCGGAAGTTCCAGACGCAACGACAAGCACATACTCGTCGCCGAGGATTCTCTGCTTCTGTCAAAGATGCTTATCGAATCTCTGCATAGGGCCGGTTACATTAATACTGTAAAGGTCAATAACGGACAGGAAGCATGGGATTATCTCTGCGAGCTTCGCGATGGGGGGAACGATATCGACAGCGAGCTCTCGTGCATAATTACGGATATCGAAATGCCTTTAATGGACGGGCATAGGCTGACAAAGCTTGTCAAAACCGATACGAAGCTGAAGCATGTCCCTCTCGTTATCTTCTCCTCACTGATCAGCGAAGAAATGCGTATCAAGGGGAAAGAACTCGGAGCTGACGAGCAGATCACAAAACCAGAGATTGGACCGCTTGTTGATATAATCGACAGACTGACAATGT
>JAYFQM010000151.1:0-8439 GCA_034927185.1 Oscillospiraceae bacterium
GTTTTCGTCTGCCTCAAGGCTGATTTCCTTTTCTCTGGCAAAGAGTTCGATGACCTTGCCGTCCTCGCCGTCACGGGCTGGCTTGCCCTCAGCAATAGTGAAAATTCTAAGTACGGTACCGTTGCGAAGCAACTCTTCAATCAAATCGTAATTGATACCATATGTAATCCCTGCGTTGTTTATTACGTCCTTCAGTTCATCCAGGCTCAGCTTTCTGCCGCTGCCGATGGGCGGGATTATACAGCCGTATGCCGTCATCTGGTTGTTGGACAGATGTGTTTCCAGACGCATATCGGACGAATATTCGCTGCCCTCCTGCTTTTCGGGCTCATCATCGGAGACCATTTCTGATAGGCGGATATCTCTAAGCAATGCCAGCGCCTTTTCGTTAAGGCTGTCCCAGAATGCCTCTGCTTCATCGAGCGGTCCGTCCCCATGAATAAAAAACGAACCCGCTTCGTTATTTTCCAGCTCCCTTATACCAAGTAACTGTGCAAGCTTTGACATGGGTATCTCGGGCGTTTGCAGCGCAAACTCCTCGTCAGGCGAAGTAGCGGCGGGAGCGGATGACGGCTTGGCCGCGCTGTCACTATCCGGAGATGAAACCCGTTCCATTGCTTGTGCGGCTGTTTTCTTTGTCTGCTTATCTTTTGAAAAGAAAATCATTGGTTCGCTTCCCCCCTCGGCTATCTGTCGGATGTCCGAACAGCTTTTTTATTCAAATATATCTGCTAATGATATTATTTCATAAAATCTGCAAAGTTTCAAGTTAAAAAATGTATATGCTGCACAAAAAATAATAAGAGCCATGTTCTTTCTGTTCAAAGACACGGCTCTTATTAAAGTTTTGCAGTTTTCGTGGTCAAGGCGGAGCTCAATTGGCTATAAAGCGGGGGAGGTCACACCCCGCTTCCGCCGTAGTTCGACAGTACGCGAGCAGAGGGATCACTGACGTTGCATCCCTCCCAGCTCTTGTTGGGCATCCAGAAATCAGCTACCATAGAGGCCTGACCGGGGTAGTACTTCTCAAAAATTTCACGGTAAAGCAGGGATTCCTTTGTAAAGGGCTTCGCAAAATCATATTTTGTGCTTTTCTCTGTAAAATCCGCGTCCGTATAAAGGCTGCCGGCATATTCCTTAAGGTCGTCAACCAGCGAATGGCCAACGGCGTCGGAAAAAGCCGCCTTTTCACGCCACAGTATAGAGTCCGGCAGATATGCGCCAGCCTCAAAAGCGTGCCGCAGAAGGTACTTGCCCATGTTATAGCTGTTCATCTTCATCTCACCGGGGATGCTCATGACATACTTCACAAATTCCAGATCGCCAAAGGGAACTCGCGCCTCAAGTGAGTTTACGGATATGCAGCGGTCGGCGCGAAGCACATCGTACATATGCAGCTCGCGCAGGCGTTTTTCGGACTCGGCCTGAAAGGCCTCGGCGTCGGGTGCAAAATCCGTGTATTTGTAGCCGAAAAGCTCGTCGGAAATCTCTCCAGTGAGCAGAACGCGCACGTCAGTCTGTTCATGTATAGCTTTGCAGATGAGGTACATGCCCATGCTCGCGCGGATGGTGGTTATATCGTAGGTACCAAGGGCGGCGATGACGGTTTCCAGCGAGGATAGCACATCGTCGCGAGTGATTATAATTTCCTGATGCTCGCTGTGAATGTAATCGGCGACGATTTTTGCGTATTTAAGGTCGATGGCGTCCTTTTCCATCCCGATTGCAAAGGTGCGGATAGGGCGGTTAAGAAGCTTCGTGGCTATTGCACAGACGAGTGAGCTGTCGAGGCCGCCGGAGAGCAGAAAGCCGACCGGAACGTCCGCGTCAAGACGCTTGGCGACGCCCATGGAGAGCATACGCCGGATGTTGGTGCAGACGGTTTCAAGGTCGTCCGAAACCGAAGAAGCACGCTCGGCGATGTCGCAGTAGCATACGAATTCACCGTCCGCGTAATAATGTCCGGGCGGGAAGGGCTTGATATCGTCCGAAAGCCCGACAATATTTTTAGGCTCCGAAGCGAAAATCATCTCTCCGCTTTTCCCTTTTCCGTAATAGAGGGGTCTGATTCCTATGGGATCGCGGGCAGCGATGAAGGCGTTTTTCTTTCCATCGTATATTATAAGAGCGAATTCGGCGTCCAGCATGCCGAACATTTCAAGTCCGTATTTCTCGTACATGGGGAGCAGAATTTCACAATCGGATTCGCTTTTAAAGGAGTACTCGGAGGAAAGCGCCTTCTTTAAATTTCGAAATCCATAGATTTCGCCGTTGCAAACGACGAAATTACCGTTCAGGGCGAAGGGCTGCATGCCGCTCTCATTGGTGTCCATAATGGCGAGCCGGTGGAAGCCGAGCCTGCCGGCGGGTGTGTCAATGATACGGGTCATGTCGGGTCCGCGAGTTTTGGTCTTAAAAAAGGCCTCCGTAAACTCGCCCTGCGGGATTTCAAAATCCTCGGCGCAGATAATAGAGCACATTTTATTTCCTCCAATAAAATAAATTTGGGGGGCGGAATTCAATCCGCCCCCGGATCGATTAAGTTGTATTAAGTTGCGACAAATACCTTTCGCTCTAAAAGGCCGGTCCGCAACTTGGTTTCAGACGTTTATTTAACGCTGAAGAGCAGATAGCCGTAAGAGGTATATGGCCAGTAAGATTTCGCGGTGATGGTTTCAAGCTCATCTACGGAGATGCGCAGCTCGCTCATCGCGGGAATGACGTTGTCCTTGTAGTAATTGGCAAGCTCTGTCGCGTCGGAATGCTCCTTGGCTTCAAGCAGGACCCTTTCAAGATCGGCCGTCTTATTATAAAGGCTGGCGGCTCCGCGGGCGAGATTTTTCAGCGTCTCCATTTCATAAGTGCAGTCCACATTGGGAACAAAGGCTTTTTTGGAATTCGCCGTATCAGACAGAGCCATGGAATACGCTGAAACCGCGGGCATTATGTCCCTCTTGGCCATTTCGAGCATTGTGAGCGCCTCAATATTTATGACCTTGGCGTAATTCTCCAATACAATTTCGTAGCGGGAATTAATTTCGGCTTCCGTAAGAACATTGTGCGTAGTAAAGAGCTTGACGCTCTTTTCGGAGATGAAGCTGGGCATACAGTCGGGGGTCGTCTTGAGATTTGGAAGTCCTCTCTTGAGAGCCTCCATGATCCATGCGTCGTCATAGCCGTTGCCGTTAAAGATTATGCGCTTATGCTCGCCGATGGTTTTCTTGATAAGACTGTTGAGAGCGGCGGTAAAGTCCTTTGCGCCCTCAAGCACATCTGCAAACTGCCTCAGCTCCTCAGCGACGGCGGTGTTGAGCACAAAGTTCGGTCCGGCGATGGAGAGCGAGGAGCCGGGCATACGGAACTCGAACTTGTTGCCGGTGAAAGCGAACGGAGAGGTCCTGTTTCTGTCTGTTGTGTCCTTCGGGAAATGCGGAAGAACGTCGACTCCGATCGTCATCTGCTCCTTGGCATGCCCGTCATAGGCACTGCCGGAGTCAATCGCCGTGAGGACCTCCGTCAGCTCGTCGCCCAGGAAAACGGAGATGACCGCGGGAGGCGCCTCATTTGCGCCGAGACGGTGATCGTTCCCAGCCGTTGCGACAGAGACGCGCAGCAGTTCCTGATAATCGTCCACAGCCTTGATGACGGCGCAGAGGAAAAGGAGAAACTGTGCATTTTCGTAAGGAGTTTCGCCCGGTTCCAGAAGATTTACGCCGGTGTTGGTCGAAATAGACCAGTTGTTATGCTTACCGCTGCCGTTGACGCCCGCAAAGGGCTTCTCATGCAGGAGGCATACGAGATTATGCTGTTTCGCGACCTTCTGCATGATCTCCATTGTGAGCTGGTTATGGTCGACGGCAATGTTTGTAGTCGAAAAAATCGGCGCGAGCTCGTGCTGGGCGGGCGCGACTTCGTTATGCTCGGTCTTGGCGAGAATACCAAGCTTCCAGAGCTCTTTGTTCAGATCCTCCATGAACTCCTTAACGCGGGGCTTTATGCTGCCGAAATAGTGGTCGTCGAGCTCCTGACCCTTGGGCGGTCTGGAGCCGAAAAGGGTGCGCCCGGTGTAAATGAGGTCGCGGCGCTTCTCATACACCCCCTTGTCAATAAGGAAGTATTCATGCTCGGGGCCGACGGTTTTCTTGACGCTTGTTACGTCATCGTTTCCAAAAAGCTTGAGAACGCGCATTGCCTGAATGTTTATTGCCTGCATCGAACGAAGGAGCGGTGTCTTTTTATCAAGAGCTTCGCCGCCGTAGGAGCAGAAAGCAGTGGGTATGCACAGGGTGCCGTCCTTAATGAAAGCATAGGAGGTGGGGTCCCACGCCGTGTAGCCTCTGGCTTCGAAGGTCGCACGCAGACCGCCTGAGGGGAAGCTCGATGCGTCCGGTTCGCCGCGCACAAGCTCCTTGCCGGAGAATTCCATGATGACTTTTCCGTCGCTGGTGGGGGATATGAAGCTGTCATGCTTCTCCGCCGTGATACCGGTCATGGGCTGGAACCAGTGAGTGAAGTGGGTCGCGCCTTTTTCGATAGCCCAGTCCTTCATTGCGTTGGCAACAACGGTGGCTACTTCGATGTCGAGCAGCTTGCCGTCTTTAATCGTCTTCTGCATCGCGGTATAGGTCCCTTTCGGAAGCCTTTCCTTCATCACGGAATCATTGAAAACCATTGAACCGAATATCTCTGCTACTGAACTCATATTGCATTCTCCTTTATGGTTAAAAAGTGTTCAATAATAAAAAACGGCAAAAGCACGCAGAAATGCTTCCTGCGGCGCCTTTGCCGTTGATACATGGCGTTACTTTAACACTATATGCAATTGTTGTCAAGACCCAACACATACATTAAAATATACAATAATGTGAATTCTTGTCAAAAATGAATATTCAATCATACGAAATTGCAAAAATAAGGACATGCGGCCGAAAATCATATTGACAACATTATTAATATACTGTATAGTAGATCCCACGAACAAAGGCGTTCATTACATGGGAAACCAAGTTAAATGACCGCCTTTGTTTGTATTTTTAAGTTTATGGATGTGAAGACCATGCTGAAAAGAGAAGGCGAAATAAGAATTCCATCTGGCTGTGCAATTTCAGGTTTGATTTCGAAAAAGGGTAAAAAAATCTGCGGAGACAAGGTCGTCGAGTCGATGACCGTTATGCACGAAAGGTCCAACGGACTTGGCGGCGGCTTTGCGGGTTACGGTATTTATCCTCAGTACAAAGACCTGTATGCACTGCATATTTTTTATGACGATATGCGCTGCCGGGAAGAATGCGAAAAGTTCATTGACGAGGTGTTCGAGGTAGTGAACCTTTCCAAGATCCCAACGCGAAAAACAATGAAAATTACAAACGAGCCGCTGATTTGGCGCTATTTTGTAGCTCCGGCACATAACCGCTTGAGAGACAGTCTGCTTGACGAGAAGGAATACATAGCCAGAGCTGTCCTTAAAATCAACAGGGACCTTGCCGGCTGCTATGTATTTTCGAGCGGCAAAAACATGGGAGTTTTCAAGGCGGTAGGCTATCCTGAGGATGTCGGCGAGTTTTACCGGCTTGACGAATATGAGGGCTACAGCTGGACTGGACACGGACGCTATCCTACCAACACTCCCGGCTGGTGGGGCGGAGCGCACCCTTTTTCGCTTCTCGACTATTCAATAGTGCACAACGGCGAAATCTCCTCCTATGACGCGAACCGCCGCTTTATAGAAATGTTTGGCTATACATGTACTCTAAAAACGGATACGGAGGTCATCACCTACATCTTCGATTATCTCCTCCGCCGCCAGAAAATGACGCTTGAGGAAGCTGCTTCCGTCATTGCCGCCCCGTTCTGGTCGGTCATCGATACCCTGCCGCCGGAGGAAAGGCAGAAGCTGAGCTTCCTGCGGAACACCTTCGGAAGCCTTCTTGTCACGGGACCGTTTTCGATACTTCTGGGCTACGAGGGAGGACTCATGGCGCTCAATGACAGGCTCAAGCTCAGGTCGATGGTATGCGCCGAAAAGGACGACATGGTCTTTTTCGCCAGCGAGGAATGTGCTATCCGCGTGATGGAGCCGAACCCGGACAGAATCTGGGCTCCCCGCGGAGGCGAACCTGTCATAGCCAATCTGGAAGGAGGTCTCATCTGATGTCACAACTGCTTTTTCCCGATTTTGAAGTATTGCGCGACCCTAACCGCTGCATCAAATGCAGAGTATGCGAGCGTCAGTGCGCGAACGAAGTCCACAGATACGACGAAGACCTTGATATGATGCTTGCCGATGAAGAGAAGTGTGTTGACTGCCAGCGCTGCGTTATGCTCTGTCCGACCCGTGCTCTTAAGATCAAAAAAACCGAGCAGTGCTTCCGCGAAAACTCTAACTGGCGCGAGCAGACCATCAAGGAGGTCTACCGTCAGGCAGACAGCGGAGCCGTGCTCCTTTCGTCCATGGGCAATCCGGAGCCTCTGCCCGTATACTGGGACAAAATCCTGATAAACGCCTCCCAGGTCACGAACCCATCGATTGATCCTCTCCGTGAGCCTATGGAAACGAAGGTGTATCTCGGAAAGAAACCCGGCACCATAGAAAGAAACGAGGACGGCTCGATGAAGACCGAGATGACGCCGCAGCTCGAGCTTAAGCTCCCCGTCATGTTTTCGGCTATGAGTTTCGGCTCCATCAGCTATAACGCACATAAGAGCCTCGCGCTCGCAGCGACGGAGCTAGGGACCTATTACAACACGGGTGAGGGAGGTCTGCATGAGGACTTCTATCAGTACGGCAGGAACACGATCGTGCAGGTCGCTTCCGGCCGCTTCGGAGTCCACAAGGGCTATCTAGAGGCGGGTGCCGCGATTGAGATCAAGATGGGCCAAGGGGCAAAGCCGGGTATCGGTGGGCACCTGCCCGGGACAAAGATAGTCGGTGAGGTCTCCCGTACGAGGATGATACCCGAGGGCTCGGACGCGATATCTCCCGCACCACACCACGATATATATTCAATCGAGGATCTGCGGCAGCTCGTCTATTCGCTCAAGGAAGCGACGAACTATAAAAAACCCGTTATAGTCAAGGTCGCCGCCGTCCACAATATCGCGGCTATAGCATCGGGCATTGCCAGAAGCGGTGCGGACATTATTGCGATCGACGGATTTCGCGGCGGTACGGGCGCAGCACCGACAAGGATACGCGACAACGTAGGCATACCGATCGAGCTGGCTCTCGCGAGCGTCGATCAGCGTCTGCGTGACGAGGGAATACGAAACAACGTTTCCCTTGTCGTCGGCGGCAGCATAAGGAGCAGCTCGGATGTGGTAAAGGCCATAGCGCTCGGCGCGGATGCCTGCTATATAGCCACGGCGGCGCTTCTCGCAATAGGCTGTCATCTCTGCCGAAGCTGTCAGACCGGAAAATGCAATTGGGGCATCGCGACGCAGAAGCCGGAGCTTGTTAAAAGGCTCAATCCCGACATTGCTTATCCCAGACTTGTGAACCTGCTGACCGCATGGAATCACGAGATCAAGGAGCTCATGGGCGGAATGGGGATCAATTCCATTGAAGCGCTCCGCGGCAACAGACTTATGCTCCGCGGCGTTGGTCTCAACGAAAAAGAGCTGTCCGTTCTCGGAATAGCTCATGCGGGGGAGTAAGGGTATGAAAAGAGTTTACGTCAACGAAGAATGGTGCCTCGGATGCCACCTCTGCGAATATAACTGCGCTTTTGCAAACTCCGGCAAAAAGGATATGGCTTCGGCTCTCATGAACATAAAGATACGTCCCAATATCCGTGTCGAGGATGACGGCAAGGTATGCTTTGCTGTGTCCTGCCGGCACTGCGACGAGCCGCTCTGCGTAACCAACTGCATAACGGGTGCGCTGACAAAAGAGGACGGCGTGATTAAGATTGACAGAAACAAGTGCGTCGGATGCTATACCTGCGTGCTGAGCTGCCCTTACGGCTGCGTCACGCCGACGGAGAGCGGAGTAATGCAGAAATGCGAGCTGTGCACCGCGAACGGCGGAACTCCCAGATGCGTTCTGGGCTGCCCGAACAACGCCATCGTCTTTGAAGAGAGGTGAACGAAGTGGAATACGTGATAATCGGGAACTCCGCAGCCGCCGTCGGCGCAATCGAGGGTATACGCGCACTCGACAGGGAGAGCGCGATAACCGTAGTATGTAGCGAACAGCACCACACATATTCAAGGCCGCTCATCTCATACCTGCTTCAGGGCAGGACGGACAGGGAGCGCATGAAATACAGGCCGGACAGCTTTTATGCCGATAACGGCTGTACTGCACTCTTTGGCAAAACCGCTCTGAGGATTAACGCAGACAAAAAAGCAGTTGAACTTGACGATGGAACTGAAGTGCGTTACGACAGGCTGCTGGTGGCGACCGGCTCGTCCCCCTTCGTTCCGCCGATGACGGGGCTT
>JAYFQM010000104.1:0-1854 GCA_034927185.1 Oscillospiraceae bacterium
TTATCTCGTACCGGAACCTCCGTTTAAAAAAATGCTATACGCGCTTGCCGAGACATTTCCTGCAGAGCTTCTGGAAAGCACACTGATATTTATACCTGTTTCAATTATCGTCAGGGCTCCGGTTAGCGTCTGCCTGCTCTGCATTGTTGGGCGCATGTCTTTTTCCTTCCTGTTCATATCCTCTAGCATAGCGATCGAGCGCATATGGGGCGGCTCGCTTTCCAAGACCGCCGGCATACTGATTTATTTCCTTGTCGATTTGCTTCTCTCCGCGCCCGGAATCGTTCTTGCCATAGTTCTTACTTCAAACGGTATATCTTTTTCAAGTTCGGATGTTACCTCCGTGCTTTGTATTGCTCTGATGAATATCCCGATTGCTGCGCTGATAATATATGTCTGCAGAAATGTTCTGCAGTACGCCGAATTATAAGTAAAAAAAGGTCTTCCCTAATGGGAAGGCCTTTTTTTTACTTTCCAACAGTGCTTTTTTGCAGAACCTCAAACTGTTTTGAGCCTGTATTAATGGTTTTAATCAGTATCTGTTTTTTTAAGGATTCTCCCTTGTCTCCGAAGGAAATCGTTCCTGTCAGCCCGCTGTATTCAAGCTCGTAAAGCGCCGCCTTTATAGCCTGAGGGTCTTTCGAATCCGCCGCCTTTATAGCGCTTACGATTAACATATACCCGTCGTACGCCATCGCGGCTGCGGTTGAAGTATAGTTGTTTCCGCCATTTTGGTTGATACGCTGCAAATCCTTTTCCAGCCACACGGAATACCTTCCTGTAAACTCAAGGGAAACCGGATCGGCGGAAGAACTGCTGTCAAACTCCGAAGCGACATATACGGACCTTGAATTATATGTTACATCGTTGAGGAGCAAGGGCGAATCCCAAGTCTCCGGTCCCAGTATAGGACATAAGAGGCCCTCGTCCCGCGACTGGTTTATAAAATAATTCGCTTCGGAGGCACCAGAGATCATAAAAACAAAGTCGGCGCCGCCAGCGGCTATATCCGCCGAGAGAGCGCGAAAATTCTGCTGGCCCAGCTGGAAGCTGTACTCAATCGTCTCGCCACCGAGTTTTTTGAAGGCTTCGGCAAAAATTTTTCCGGCTTTTTTAGAGTATTCGTCACCCGTCTGTGTCAGAACGGCGGCTTTTCTTAGCTCCATACCATAGGCAAGATTCGCCATGACTCCGCTCTGGAAGGCATCGCTTCCACACAGGCGGAAATAATCGGAGGAGGCTTCCGTAGCGTATTGGCTCGAACAAGATATGCCGACCATTGGTATGCCATACTTCTCAAATTCCGCCAGTCCCGCCGCCGTCGGCTTTGAGGCGTATGAGCCAAGTACGGCGGCGACATCAGCGGAAATCAGGGCTTCCGCTGATGGAGCCGAGCCAATCTCGTCCAATGCGCTGTCCGCATCGGTGAGTTCGATTTCGTATGTAATTCCGCCTATGTCGACTGTCGGGCAAACCAAATTGGCATAGCGTATCCCTAGGGTCTCGGTCATACCGCCCTGCGCGTAGTCACCGGTGGCAGGCTCATATACCCCAATATGGATTACATTTTTGTTCTTGGTTATTTCACCGAAGGCTCGTATCTTGTCCCAGCCGCCCTGACTACCAAAGGTAATGAACAATGCGACCAAAAGGCAAAATGTTATAACCGTAAAAATGACTTTTTTCATTCGGGCTGCAATTTCCTTATTTGTAATTAACTGATTCCGGATTTTTTCTTTCATTTACTACGGTATGATATAACAAATACGCCGTCAAAGCAAGTTGTTCGGGCAAAAATGGGCGTTTTGGACAAAGAGATCCTGCAATACTTGTCCCGAAAAACGGGCAATTACA
>JAYFQM010000032.1:0-89025 GCA_034927185.1 Oscillospiraceae bacterium
CGCCCGCAAGCTCGACGTTTTCCAGAGCGGTCAGATTCTGCACCAGATTATAGAACTGGAAAACGAAGCCGACGTCGTAGCGGCGATACATCGTCAGCCTTCTTTGAGAATATGCGCTGATTTCCTGCCCGTCGAGGAGAATCAGACCCTCGTCGCACGAGTCCATACCTCCCAGTATGTTTAAAACAGTTGTCTTTCCGGCGCCGGACGGACCTACTATGACACAGAACTCGCCCTTTCCAATATCGAAACTGACATGGTCGGCGGCGGCGATTGTCGTATCTCCCGTTTTGTAATATTTACAGACGTTTTCAAAATGAACGAAGCTCTCCATAAAATTCTCCTGCCCGAACGGGAAATCTCCCGTAAATTGCTCTTTCGTTATTTGCCGGCTTAATGCGGGTTTGCGCTGTCATTGATAACAGATACAGCGATTTTAATTATAAATCTCCGTATTTTTCAGTCAAGCATAAATCGTGACTTGTTTTTTACTAGATTGTAAACTTTTTTGAGCAAAAATACCCGCAGAAACGTAAAAAAACGTCACTGCGGGTATTTTTGTCGGTTATCTTTCATTTATTGAATTTCAGACTGATATCCAGAGCCCTTACGCTGTGTGTCAGAGCACCGATTGAGATGTAGTCGACTCCAGTTTTGGCGACCTCCAAAAGGTCTTTTTCTCCCATATTTCCGGAGGCCTCGGTGAGCGCTTTTCCGCCGATGATCGAAATGGCCTCCGACATCATTCCGATGCTCATATTATCCAGCATTATGATGTCCGCTCCCGCGTCCAGCGCCTGCCGCACCTGGTCCAACGTTTCGGCCTCCACCTCAATTTTCATAACATGGGGGGCGGCGGCTCTGGCGGTCTTTACCGCCGCGGCGACTCCGCCGGCGGCCGAAATGTGGTTATCCTTGATCAGGACGCCGTCAGATAAATTGAAACGGTGGTTGTGCCCGCCTCCGACGCGTACGGCGTATTTTTCAAGCACCCGCAGACCCGGGGTTGATTTTCGCGTATCGCATATTTTTGCCTTTGTACCCGAAACCTCGCTTACCGCTTTCGCGGTCGCGGTTGAAGTACCCGAAAGGCGCTGCATTAGATTAAGAGCGACACGCTCTCCGGTTAGAATTCCTCTCGACGGACCGATGACCTCGGCAATGATATCTCCTTTTTTTACGGAATCGCCGTCCCTCATCTTCGGAATGAGCACGATCCTTTCATCGACAAGCTGAAACACCCTTGCCGCGATGTCGATACCGCAGACGACACCGACATCCTTCGCTAGAAAGTAAGCCTCGGAGCGGTTTTCCTCTGGGATACAGCTTATTGTGGTTATATCGCCGGTGCCGACGTCTTCTTTCAGTGCGGATATTATAAGTTCGTCGAGTCCAAGATAATCCATGGCTTCAGTCCTCCCTGTAATGAGCGCCCACGCTTTCTTTTCTTGCGAGAGCCGCTTCCAGAATATCGACCGCCAAGTCGGCGATATTGAGGGTCTCGATATATTCTCTGCCGGGATAATAGCTGCTTTCCAGCTCGGCGGAAATCTCAGAAATTCGCGTAAGCGCAAAACTCATGCCCTTTTCGTTGCGAAGGACGCTCCCGAAGTCGTTCATGAGCTGCTGTATCTCGCTTCGAAGCGCCGTAAAATCTCTTTCCTCAACGGGCCTGTTGTCATCTGCCGGAAGCTTTGCTTCATGAATCTTTCCCATTTCGGCGAGACGGCCGTTAATATTTGCAGCGGCGCGCCTGCCAAAGACAAGGCATTCGAGCATCGAGTTCGAAGCGAGTCTGTTTGCGCCGTGGACTCCGGTGGAGGCCGCCTCGCCGCATGCATAGAGTCCCTCAACCCTCGTCCTCGCGTCCAGATCGGTCTGTATTCCGCCTATCAGATAGTGCTGAACGGGGCAGACCGGTATCCAGCTTTTGCTGATGTCGAATCCGCGCCGCATGCATTCGTGGAAAATAGTGGGGAACCTGTGTTCAAGGTACTCACGAGGCTCGGAGGTGATGTCGATAAATGCGTGAGTTTCGCCGCTGCGCATCAGCTCCCTTGTGATTGCCCTAGCAACAATATCCCGAGGAGCAAGCTCGTTTAGTTCGTGCTGCCCAAGCATGAAGCGCTCTCCCTTGGAATTTTTGAGGAGCCCGCCTTCTCCACGAACGGATTCCGAAATCAGAAACGCCCTGTTCTCCTGCTTGTCCGACCATAGCCCCGTAGGATGGAACTGGATGAACTCCATGTCCTTGAGCTTTGCGCCGGCGCGGACGGCGGCGGCAAGCCCGTCTCCGGTGGCGACGGAGGGGTTCGTACTGATTCTATAAACCTGACCGATGCCGCCCGTTGCGAGGACAATGTTCGGAGTATCAATTATATATAAGGTATCGGTTTTGTCCAGAACCGCGCAGCCGGAAACGGCACCGTTATCGTCCGTAAGGATGTCCGCACAGAAATTGTGCGGCATAAAGGTCACGTTCTGTTTGAGGGAAACGAGATGCGCCAGAGCTTTCACGGTTTCACGTCCTGTGGCGTCGCCGCCCGCATGAACTATTCTTCTGCGTCTGTGCCCTCCCTCACGCGTTATGTCAAGGTCACCCTCGTTATCGAGGTCGAACGGAACCTGCATTTCGACGAGGCTGCGAATGTCAAGAGGGCCTTCCGAAACAAGAACGCGGACCGCATTTTCATCGCAAAGCCCTGCGCCCGCAATTATGGTGTCTTCAAAATGATAGGCTGGCGCGTCGTCCAGTGAAATCGCCGCGGCGATACCGCCCTGAGCGAGCCAGGAATTGCTGATCTCGGCATCTTCCTTCGTAAGAATACAACAGGAATGCCTGTCGTCTATATGCAAAGCGGTATATAGTCCCGCGATGCCCGCACCGATTACGACAACATCATACTGAATATGCTGAGTTTCATCGGTAAATCTATTAGTTGCAAATCTCATAGCTGCGACGCCTCACAAAAAATACTGTAATGCTTATTGTAACACATTGCGACTGTTTTTCAACAATTATATTGATTGTTATTATTATCGCAAACCTGCAAGCATAAGTAAAACCTAAACCCCAAGATTTAACTCAACTTCGTCTTGGGGTTTAGGTTTTACTTGATAATGCTCATAAGATCATCAGAGCTTATGCTTGTTGTATAGCTTCCATATATAGGACATTTTGCCCACTGTATTATACATTCCATTTACCATCTTACTTGGCCTGACACTCAAAGCCACGGCGTGGATGTTAAACGGTCAGGTTCGCACATACCGCTCTTCCCGCATCAGCACAGCCGAGAAGCGCTTTTCCCTCGCTCATTGTGTCGCCGGTGCGGAAGCCATCCTTGAGCACCTTATTGACCGCTTTTTCAATCGCGTCCGCCTCCTCGGGCATGTCGAAGGAGTAGCGCAGCATCATTGCGGCGGAAAGTATCATGCCTATGGGGTTGGCTTTGTCCTGCCCGGCGATATCTGGCGCGCTGCCGTGTATCGGCTCATACAGTCCGCGCGTGCCGTCGCCTAGGCTGGATGATGGTATCATTCCGATGGAGCCGATTATCATGCTCGCTTCGTCCGAAAGTATGTCTCCGAAAAGATTTTCCGTAACAATAACATCGAACTGGGAGGGGTCTCGGACGAGCTGCATCGCGCAATTATCTACATACATATGAGAAAGTATCACATCAGGATACTCTTCCGCAACTTTCGTTACAACTTTGCGCCAGAGCTTAGAGCTGTCCAGCACGTTCGCCTTATCTACGGAGCAGACACTTTTGTCTCTTTTTCGAGCTGTTTCAAAGGCAACGCGGGCTATGCGCTCAATTTCGTGTTCTGAATAGCCCATGATATCCTGAGCGTAGTCTTCGCCGCCGCGCTTCTCCGTACTGTGCTCGCCGAAGTACGCGCCGCCGATAAGCTCGCGCACGACAATGAAGTCTATTCCTTTTTCTACGATCGAAGGCTTCAAAGGGCTTGCATCGCGCAGCTCGTCGAAAAGCCGAGCGGGGCGCATGTTGGCATAAAGCCCAAGACCTGCGCGAAGGCGCAGAAGACCGCGTTCGGGGCGTTTTTCCTTCGGGACGCCGTCCCATTTCGGACCGCCGACCGCCGAAAGCAGGACGCTATCCGAAGCAAGGCAGGCGTCGAGGCTTGACTGCGGGAGAGGATCGCCAAAGCAGTCAATAGCCTCCCCTCCCATCGGCGCTTCTATATAATTAAACGTATGACCGAATTTTTCGGCGGTTTTATCAAGCACAGCTATAGCCTGAGCTATGATTTCGGGCCCGATTCCGTCTCCGCGGATTATCGCGATATTCTTAATCATTTCGCTCCTCCGGCAATCGACGCCATCAGTCCGCCCGTCGCTATCATGTCCTTGATGAAGTCGGGAAAGGGCTGAGCCTGATAGCTCTCGTTTTTCGTAACGTTCAGGATGACGCCGGTGTCGAAATTAATTTCGACCTCGTCGCCTTCGTCAATGCCCTCGCTTGCTTTTTCGCATTCAAGGATAGCAAGGCCGATATTAATCGCGTTTCTGTAGAATATCCGCGCAAAGCTCTTTGCGATTACGCAGGAAATTCCACTCGCTTTAATTGCGATAGGAGCGTGCTCACGCGAGGAGCCACAGCCGAAATTAAAGCCCGCGACCATAATATCGCCCTGCCTAACTCTCTTTACAAAGGATTTGTCAATGTCCTCCATGCAGTGAGAGGCAAGCTCAACGTGGTTTTGTGTTGCGAGGTAACGGGCAGGGATGATAACGTCCGTATCAATATGGTCGCCGTATTTAATCGCGTTTCCATGCGCCTTCATTCTCCCATGACCTCCTTCGGATGACTTATATGCCCCGTGACGGCGCTTGCCGCAGCGACTGCAGGAGACGCAAGATAAACTTCGCTCTCGACATGACCCATGCGTCCGACAAAGTTGCGGTTGGTTGTGGACACGGCCCGTTCTCCCGCGCAGAGTATGCCCATATGCCCGCCGAGGCATGGCCCGCAGGTCGGGGTCGAAACGACACAGCCAGCCTCCATGAAAATCCTTGTATAGCCCCGCTCGATGCACTCCATATAAATTTTGGGGGTTGCGGGAATAACGATGCCGCGCAGTCCTTTTTTGATGTGCCTGCCCTTGAGTATCTCGGCGGCCGCGGCCATGTCCTCGATATTTCCGTTCGTGCAGGAGCCGATAACAACCTGATCGATTTCGATTCCTCCGCCCTCGTCTGCGGGGTGTGCGTTTTCCGGCAGATGCGGCCAGGCGACGGTGCATGGGATTTCCGAAAGGTTGAGATCAATTATACGTGTATACTCGGCATCCGAGTCCGCTTCGTACGCTGTCCACTCACGATCGAAGCGATCCTTAATATATTCGCGGGTAATATCGTCTACGGAGAATATACCATTCTTTGCGCCCGCCTCAATCGCCATATTAGATATTGTGAGCCTATCGCTCATAGAAAGGCCATGTAGCCCGGTACCCGAGAATTCAAGTGACTGATACAGTGCGCCGTCGACGCCTATCATGCCGATAAGGTGGAGTATAACGTCCTTGCCGCTGACCCATTTCCCCATTTCTCCGGTAAGGTTAATCTTTATGGCGGAAGGAACCTTGAACCAAGTTTCGCCCGTGGCCATCGCCGCCGCCATGTCGGTCGAACCTACGCCGGTTGAGAAAGCTCCCAGTGCTCCGTAGGTGCAAGTGTGGCTGTCCGCACCGATTGCGGCCTCACCCGGCGCTATCAGGCCCTTTTCAGGTATCAGCGCGTGCTCTATTCCCATTTCGCCCACATCGTAGAAATGCTCGATGTCCAAGCGCTTTGCAAACACGCGGCACTTTTTGCAGTTTTCCGCCGCCTTTATGTCCTTATTCGGCGTAAAATGATCCATAACCAGAGCTATGCGTGTGCCGCCCGAGACTTTTGTAAAGCCTGCTTTCTCAAATTCATTTATCGCGACGGGCGCCGTTATATCGTTGCCCAGAACAAGGTCGAGCCCTGCCTTTATGAGTTGTCCAGCCTCGACGGAGGGCAGACCGGCGTGCGCCGCCAGTATTTTTTGCGTCATTGTCATTCCCATAGCTTTTTTCCTTTCGGGAACTTTAATTTTTCGAACCGACTATTTTGTTGATTCCGTTGATATAAGCGCGTATTGAGGACTCGATTATGTCCGTTGAAAGACCGACTCCCGTCACGAGCGCGCTTCCGCGGCGAAGCTTCACAACTGCTTCGCCCATCGCGTCCTCACCGTCAGTTACAGCGTTCAGGCTGAAGCTTTCAAGCGTTACGTCAAGTCCGGTAATCTTGTCGATTGCCTTGAACGAGGCGTCGATAGGACCCGAGCCGATCGCGACCTCTTCGACTGTCTCGTCGCCCTTTTTGATTTTGATGCAGGCAAGGTTTGTGATGTCCTTCCCTGTGCTGACCACATGGCTTAAAAGCTCATACGTCACGGTGACGGTATGTGCGTCGACCAGAGCGAGAGCTTCGATATCATGGTCGGTGAGGTTCTTTTTCTTATCGGCAAGCGCTTTGAAGCGGACAAATATCTCATCGAGCTGCTCCTTGGAGACTTCGTAGCCCAGCTGACTGAGGCGGTCGCGCAGGGCGTGCTTTCCGCTGTGCTTTCCTAGAACCATGGTATTCTGCGTAATTCCAACGTCTTCGGGCTTCATGATCTCATAGGTCAGCGCGTTTGCGATGACTCCGTGCTGATGAATTCCGCTCTCGTGCGCAAAGGCGTTCGCACCGACGATGGACTTGCTGGGAGAGACGGGAACACCCGTTACCGTGGACAGAAGCTTGCTGGTCCTGTAGATCTGCTTTGTGCTGACACGCGTCTCCGCCTGATAATAGTCGCGGCGGGTCTTCAGTGCCATGACAATCTCCTCAAGGCTGGCGTTCCCCGCGCGCTCGCCTATGCCGTTGACCGTGCACTCAACCTGCGTTGCGCCGGCACGAATGCAGGCGAGCGAATTTGCAACCGCCATTCCAAGATCGTCGTGGCAGTGCGCGGAAATGTCGACGTTTTCAACGCCGCTGATATTCTCGCGCAGATAGGTGATGAGGTCGAACATCTCCTGCGGAGAGGAATACCCCACGGTATCGGGAATGTTCAGTACCGTTGCCCCCGCCGCTACGGCCGTTTCACAGCATCTTACGAGGAAGGCCCAGTCGGAGCGCGAGGCGTCCTCGCACGAAAACTCGACGTCCTCGCAGTAGGACTTGGCGTAGGCGACATGCTTTGCGATGCTCTCCAGAACTTGTTCGCGGGTCATTTTCAGCTTAAACTCCATGTGTATGTCACTGGTTGCGAGGAAAACGTGGATGCGCGGGTACTTCGCGCCTTTCACGGCATTCCAAGCGGCGTCAATGTCTCCCTGTGTGCAGCGGGCGAGACTTGCCACCTTGCAGTTCTGTACGGTCTGAGCTATAGCTTCAACGCTCTTGAAGTCTTCCGGAGAGGCAATCGCAAAGCCGGCTTCAATTATATCAACACCTAGCGCGTCGAGCTGCCGAGCCATCTGCAGCTTCTCTGAAAGGTTCATGCTGCAGCCGGGGGATTGCTCGCCGTCGCGCAGGGTGGTGTCGAACACCTTGATTTTTTTCATTTAATGCTCCTCCTAATTCGATTTGAAAAACAAAAAAGCTCCGTCTTCATATGAAGACGAAGCCAAAACTCCGCGGTACCACTTCAGTTGACAGTATATCTGTCCACTTACGACATCTCGTAAAGAAATATCGCCTCTTTGGTAACGGTGAGGAAACCCGTTCGCACCTACGGCCCCGGTGGGCTTTCAGCTGACTGCTCGAGGGTGAGATCGCCTTGTCTTTACATACCGTTTCGCACCATACAACGGCTCTCTGAATGTTTTTGAAAGGCTTTGTCCCTGTCACTGCATTTATGATTTATTGTGCTAAAGCCTACACGAAGTTTCGGCATTTGTCAAGAGGTATGACAAAAAAATTTTGAATTCAAACAAAGCCTTATGATTTCATCCAAATTCGCGTAATGCCGTTTTCGTGCAATTGTATAGATATCCCAATATATGCGCGGAAAGCAAAAATGAATATAATTCTTTTCGCCTGACGCAAGTAATTTAGGAAAATAAACAGTTGACAATTGGTGTTTTTGTGATGTAACATAAAAACAATCAGATATTTCAAATGCTTTGATGGGAACAAGTAATTCGAGGCCCGAGCATCAGCGAGCTGTCGGTTGGTGAAAGACAGCGCCGCGTTTCGAAGGAAAATCATCCCGGAGCAGTTTGCGGAAGGACGGTGAGGCCCGTCTGTGTAAGCAACAACGGTAAACGCCCGTTACAGCGTCAGACGTTATTGGACGTCCCAGAGTGGTTCTTATAGGGCAGTGCAGCGCCTTATATAGGAGCAAAAAGAGTGGTACCGCAGAGGAGTTTTTGCCTTTGTCTCTTGATATTCAAAGAAAGAGACGGGGCTTTTTTTGTTATCAGCCGACACTTTCGATTTAAAGCACTATACCGGTAAAGAACTATGACTGATATTAGGAGGAATGTGACTTGAAACTGACAGGAGCAGAAATAATTGTCGAGGTCCTGATCGAGCAGGGTGTCACGGATATGTTCGGTTATCCGGGAGGAGCCGCGCTCAACATTTTTGAGGCTCTTTATCACAGACAGGACAAGATAGCGTTTTATCTTACCGCCCACGAGCAAGGTGCGACCCATGCTGCGGACGGTTACGCAAGAGCAACCGGAAAAACGGGCGTGGTCATTGCAACCAGCGGCCCGGGCGCTACAAACACGATAACCGGTATCGCGACGGCATATCTTGATAGCGTTCCAATGGTGGTTATCACCGCAAATGTCGGAACTTCGCTCATCGGCAAGGACAGCTTTCAGGAGGTGTTTATAACCGGTATTTCGCAGCCCGTCACGAAGCATAACTATGCGGTGCGCGATATCACAAGGCTTGCCGACACGCTGCGCGACGCGTTTAAAATAGCCGGCAGCGGAAGGTGCGGGCCGGTACTCATCGACATACCGAAGGACATAACCGCCGCGACCTGCGAATTCACTCCTGCATCGAAGTGGGAGGAACCCAAGGCGGCCTGCGCTCCGATGAGCGAACTGAAAAAGGTTGCAGACCTAATTAAGAAGGCAAAGCGTCCCGTCGTTTGCTTCGGCGGGGGTGTTATAAGCAGCGAAGCGGGCGAAGAGCTTCTGAAATTTGTACAGAAGGCGAAAATACCTGCCTGTCACACAATAATGGGTACGGGTGTAATCGGCTTTGGTGACAATCTCGATCTTGGGATGATAGGTATGCACGGCAGTATGACCGCAAATCACGCGATCGACGAGGCGGACCTCCTGCTCGCGATGGGTACGCGCTTTTCAGACCGTGTAGCAACTAACCTGCGTGATTTTGCCCCACACGCCACAATAGTGCAGTTTGATATCGATGAAAGCGAGATCAGGAAGAACGTTCTGGTCGATCTGGCAATTATCGGAGACCTCAGGATGGAACTGCAAAACCTTATTCCGCTAGTCGAGGGCCGGGAACGTCCCGAGTGGATGGAAACGATCTCTAAATGGCAGAAGGAATATGACATAATAAACGGCAAGGGCATAACTGGAATTCGCCCCGTCGAAATTATGGAGGTTATAAGCGAGAAGTGCGGTGACGATGCCGTAATAGCGACCGACGTAGGCCAGCATCAGATGTGGGCGGCGCAGTTCTGCAAAAAAACGAGGCCGCGCGGTTTCTTAACAAGCGGCGGATTGGGCACGATGGGTTTCGGATACGGAGCCGCGATCGGTGCAGCAGTCGCATTAAGAAACGCTACGGTTTTTCATATAACGAGCGATGGCAGTTTCCATATGAATATGAACGAAGCCTGCACGGCCGTTTCAAATAAGCTGAAGGTCATAACGGTCATTTTTGACAACGCGGTGCTGGGAATGGTACACCAGTGGCAGAACGATTTTTATGACAAGCATTTTGTTGCGACCGAACCGGAACGCAAAACGGACTATGTCAAGGTTGCGGAGGGCTTTGGGGCGAGAGGCTTCAAGGCGCAGACAAGGGCTGAACTCGAAAAGGCTGTCGACGAGGCCATCGCCTGTGAGGGTCCGGCATGGATAGTCTGCCCCATCGACCGCAACGAGAAGGTTTTGCCGATGATACCGAACGGCGGTACGGTCCGCTCCGCGATTCTGGAATAGAGGGAGGATGCAAAATGAACGGTAAAAAAGCCATCATCGCGCTGCTTGTCGAAAACAATGCCAACGTACTCACACGGGTGTCTATGCTATTCGGCAGACGGGGATACAACATTGACTCTCTTACGGTTTCCGAGACCAACGACCCGATGATATCGCGCATTACGATTACAACGCAGGGCGATGACAGAGTAATCGAGCAGATAATCCTTCAGACAAAAAAGATGGTCGAAGTCAAGGCGGTCCAGCTTGAGGATGAAAACGAAGCGATCCTGAGGGAGCTGCTGCTCGTCAAGGTTGGAGCGGACGAGAGCCAGCGCGCCGCCATCCGCGACATCTGCGAGATATACAAGGCCAGCATTGTTGACTTTTCGCCTTCGAGCATAGTCTGCGAGCTGACGGGCAAGCCCTCAAAAATAAATGGGTTTTTGGAGATCGTCGGCAAATATGAAATACTTGAGTTGTGCCGTACCGGTGTGACCGCGATTGACCGCGGCAGCAAAATCATGGTCTGTGAGAACAGGGAGAGCCACAGGGCATAACCCGCAAAACCAGGTTTAGTAGATTTTATTATAAAAGGAGATTATCAAAATGATCAACAAATACTATGATTCGGACTGCAATATGGAGCTTCTGAAAAACAGAACAGTAGCCATAATAGGATACGGCAGCCAGGGACACGCGCATGCGCAAAACCTCAAGGAATCCGGCGTTAAGGTCGTCGTCGGGCTTCGCAAGGACTCGTCAAGCTGGGCAAAGGCCGAAGCTGCGGGACTTACCGTTATGGATGTACCCTCTGCGGCCAAGGCGGGCGACATGGTCATGATGCTCGTTCCCGATGAAAAGGCAGCCGACATCTACTATGCGGAAGTCGAGCCAAACCTTGAAGAGGGCAATATGCTGATGTTCGCTCACTGCTTCAACATCCATTTCAACTTTGTAACTCCTCCTAAAAACGTCGACGTTGCCATGGTCGCCCCCAAGGGACCGGGCCACACCGTACGCAGCCAGTATCAGGAGGGGAAGGGCGTTCCGAGCCTTATCGCCGTCTATCAGGATTATTCGGGCAAGGCAAAGGATTACGCTCTGGCCTATGCTTCCGGAATCGGAGCGGGCCGCGCCGGTATTCTCGAAACCAGCTTCCGCGAGGAGACGGAAACCGACCTCTTCGGCGAGCAGGCTGTTCTCTGCGGCGGCGTGACGGAGCTTATGAAGGCCGGCTTCGACACTCTCGTCGAGGCGGGATACGAACCCGAAATGGCATATTTTGAGTGCATTCACGAAATGAAGCTCATCGTTGACCTCATCAACAGCGGCGGATTCGCCATGATGCGCTACAGCGTTTCCAATACCGCGGAATACGGCGACTACCGCACCGGCAGGCGTCTTATCACCGAGGATACGCGCAAGGAGATGAAGAAGGTCCTCCGTGAGATTCAGGACGGCACCTTCGCAAGCGAATTTATGACGGAGTTCTCCTCCGGTAGACAAGCAAAGTTCCTGGCTACCCGCAGGCTTGAAAGCGAGCATTCTCTGGAGAAGGTCGGCAAAGAGCTCCGCAAGATGATGAGCTGGCTAAAGAAATAAGCATAATGCTCGGCCATGCAGGCCAATCAGCTTAATTATGCTGACAACTGTTTCTCTTTTCCGTATGGAACAGAGAAACAGTTCTTAGCCTATGCGTGCAAAGGAGTTGCAGAATAATGAAAAGCGACAATGTGAAGACAGGCGTTCAGCAGGCACCGCACAGGAGCCTGTTCTATGCTCTCGGTATGACCAAGGAGGAGCTATCACGTCCTCTGGTCGGCATAGTTAGTTCCTATAACGAAATTATTCCCGGACACATGAATCTTGACAAAATCACCGACGCAGTCAAGACCGGCGTGCTGATGGCGGGGGGAACGCCTATAGTGTTCCCGGCTATCGGGGTTTGCGACGGTATCGCAATGGGACACGAAGGGATGAAGTATTCTCTTGTAACGCGAGATTTGATTGCGGACAGCACCGAGTGCATGGCACTTGCCCATCAATTCGACGCACTTGTAATGATTCCGAACTGCGACAAGATCGTGCCCGGACTGCTTATGGCGGCTGCCCGAGTGAACATTCCGGCGATTTTTGTCTCGGGTGGTCCGATGCTCTCAGGCCGCTTGGGCGGAAAAAGGACCTGTCTTTCCTCGATGTTCGAGGCTGTCGGAGCATACCACGCGGGAAAGCTTAGTGCAGAACAGGTTGAGGAATATGAGCTTGCCGCCTGCCCAACCTGCGGCTCGTGTTCGGGAATGTACACCGCAAACTCAATGAACTGCGTCACGGAAGCTCTCGGCATGGCGCTGCGAGGCAACGGTACGATTCCCGCCGTCCTGTCCGCAAGGCTCCGGCTGGCTAAGGAAACCGGAATGAAGGTTATGGAGCTGCTTGAAAAAAATATTCGTCCGCGCGATATAATGACCGAAGCCGCCTTCCATAATGCCGAGATAGTCGATATGGCTCTGGGCTGCTCGACCAACACAATGCTCCATATTCCCGCCATAGCACACGAGGCCGGTATCAGAATAAGCCTGGATATGGCAAACGAGTATTCCGCAAAAACTCCTAACCTCTGCCATCTTGCCCCGGCAGGGCAGACCTTTATGGAGGATCTTGAACGCGCCGGCGGCGTCCACGCGGTGATGGCGGAGCTGAACAAAAAGGGACTGCTCGACACGAGCGTCATGACCGCCACCGGCAAAACGCTGGGAGAAAATCTTGATGGTGTCAGGAATCTCGACGCTGAGATCATCAGGCCCATCGAAAACCCATACTCGCCCACAGGCGGTATTGCTGTCCTGAAGGGTAACCTTGCGCCTGAGGGCTGTGTCGTCAAACAGTCAGCGGTTGCTCCCGAAATGATGGTTCACCGCGGACCGGCGAGGGCCTTTGACAGCGAGGATGAGGCGATAGCGTCGATAATCGGTGGAAATATCGTTTCAGGAGACGTTATCGTTATCCGCTATGAGGGGCCGAAGGGCGGTCCCGGAATGCGCGAGATGCTCAATCCTACCTCCGCAATCGCGGGTATGGGGCTTGATACGACAGTCGCGCTCATAACCGACGGCAGATTTTCGGGCGCGACACGCGGGGCCTCGATCGGGCATGTTTCACCCGAGGCGGCTTTGGGCGGGAATATTGCCTTGGTCCGCGAAGGAGACATGATTTCAATTGATATTCCATCTCATAAAATAGAGCTTCTTGTTTCTGACGAGGTGCTTGATGCGCGCAGAAAAACTTGGGTATGCCCTGAACCAAGAATCAAAACCGGCTATCTAAAAAGATACGTTAAGCTTGTAACAAGCGCCGCTCAAGGGGCAATTCTCGAATAAAGATATGATATATATAATAATGTCCTGTGTAGATATATTATTTGCATGGGGCATTATTTTGTTGCGTTCTGTCGAATAGCTGTTGTTGACATGCGGCCTTTTTGTGGTAAAATATGCGTTGCATCGGATGTACACTGGGGATTGTTCGGACTATACTGCGTCGATTTGATTTGGGGGTATTCCAATGGAAGAAAAACCTTCGGTTTTGCGTGCTCTTTTTGACAAATATCGAGAGATAATTATGTATTGTGTTTTCGGCGTGACGACTACGATTATCAGTTGGCTGGTATACAGCGTATGCGAAAAGGCCTTTTCACTGGTAAGGCTGACGGACCCGGAAGCGGTCAGTTTCGTCTCATGGATAATTGAGAAAACCGGAGAGCATACGGATGTCAACACCTTTCTTGTTATGCTTCTGTCTGGCGTGATCTCCTGGATAGTCGCAGTTTTGGTGGCTTTTGTTACGAACAAGCTGTGGGTCTTTGATTCTAAGAGCTGGGAAAGACGGCTAGTCAGGAAAGAGGCCCTGACCTTCTTCGGCGGACGAATAGCGACGGGGCTGTTGGAGGTTTTAGCGGTTCCAGCGATAGTAAGCTGGGGTTTCAATGCGAAGCTTTTTGGTGTTGACGGGCTACCGGCAAAGATACTTGTTTCCGTTGCGATAGTCATTTTAAATTACATTTTAAGTAAGTTCATATCCTTCCGTACTCCTGAGGAGAAAGCGGAATAAGTGCTTGATGACGCGGTCATGCAGTTAAATCAATGGTAATGGCTATGGGCGCGGATTCTGTTGAATCCGCGCCCATAGCCGCATTATTAGAGCTGAAACCGCACCTCAAACAGGCTGCCCTTACCCAGCTCGCTCGTCACACCGACAGTTCCTCCGAACTGTTCCGCAATCCATCGGACGATAGACAGCCCGAGTCCGGGACTTGAGCCGGCTGCCGAGCAATCTGCCTTATAAAACCTGTTCCATATTCTCGGCAGGTCTTCCTCAGATATGCCAATTCCTCCGTCACCGACGGATAAGATCACGGTGGAATCCCGTTTTTTCAAAGATACTCTGACCCAGCCGCCGGGCACGTTATATTTTAAAGCGTTGTCGATCAGGTTATATAGAAGCCTCATAAACAGTGTCTGGTCGAAGACCATCACGATGCCGTCATCAATATCGGCGGAGATCATGATACCGGAGCTTTCCTGCTCTGCTGTCACATCTTCGACTATCGTTCTTGTCAGTTTGCTGATATCTAGGAATTCCATTTCCTGCGCATTTTTTCCACTTAAACTCCTTGCCATCATCAGCAGCTGCGAAATCAGGGAATTCATCTTTCTGCCTTCGAGGAGTATAGTATTCAAATTTTCTTTATATTCCTCGGTAGTTTTATCCCCGTCAAGCGCTTCCTCCGCGGTCACAATGATCGCGGTGACAGGTGTGCGCAGCTCATGGGAAACGTCTGCGGAAAAACACTTTGCCCGGTCGAACGAATCTTCGAGCCGGTCAATCATTTTGTCAAAGGTTTCAGCCAAAACACCAACTTCATTGCGGCTGCCTTCTAAATTGATTCGCTTCGACAGGTCACCCTGCTCTATCTGCCGTGCTGTATCTGTAATATGTCGAACAGACGAAAGCGTTCTCACAATGATTCTGCTGATTATTGTCATAAAGGCTGAGAACAAAATTAAAATAGGTATGATTATACATATTAGAGTTCTGTAATCTTCGAGAGCGCTGTTTATTGCGTCAAGAGTTTTTATCACTCTGATCCAGCCGGTCACTTTTCCGTTTTCTACCAGCTCGCGGTCCAATACCACCCAACTGTGACCCGCCGCACTCTTATAATAAGCTCCATCGAAAACCGGCTGAAGGTTCCGGTCAAAGTCATCCGGCAGTCTGCCTGAGATCAGTTGATCGTCATTTGAATATACGGCTATGTAGGTGCCTGTCTTGACAAGGTCCATCCCGCTGCACGGAGCATTAATTACACCGCCCGTACGCAGCAGCCGGGTTATTTCATCTGCTTGAGATATAAGAAGATTCTCGGCGCCGCGGTAGAGATGGCTTGAGATCACAAGATAGGTGATAGGCAAAACCGCAATAGAAACGACAAAAAGCGCGATTCCGTGCCAGAACATGATTTTTCGTCTGACGTTCAGCTTTTTCATCATGACTCCTTGATTATATAGCCGCTGCCGCGAACCGTATAAATTAGCTTTTTTTCATGACCGTCGTCAATTTTCTCTCGTAAATAGCGAATGTAAACATCAATGATGTTGGATGAGCAGTCAAAATCATAGTTCCAGACATGGTCGATAATCTGCGTCCTTGTCAGCAGGCGGTTTTTATTTCGGAGTAAATATTCAAGAATTGCAAACTCCTTGTGGGTCAGTTTGATTTCCTTTTCAGAGCGCTGGACCGTATGTGTTGTTAAATCCATGGTAAGATCCGCTAATGTAAGCACGTTTTTGCATATGGAATTCTGTCGGCGCATAAGGGCGCGAATCCGAGCCATCAATTCCTCGAGCGAAAAGGGTTTGACCATATAGTCGTCGGCGCCTGAGTCAAGCCCATTGACCCGGTCCTTGACCGTATCTTTTGCTGTAAGCAAAAGAACAGGCGTCTGATCACCGCTGTTGCGCATATTCCTAAGTATTGTCAGCCCATCGATTCCGGGCAAAATGATATCCAAAACAATGCAGTCATATTCGCTCAGAGAAATCAGCGACTCAGCGTCGGGACCGTTATCACAGATATCTACGCTGTATCCGCCCTTTTCGATGTACTTTGCCGTCGTGGTCAGTATTAATTTATCGTCCTCAATCAGGAGCAGCTTCATATACAGCCCTCTATCCGCCACATTTTTTATATAGAGATTATTATTTTGCGCGTACATTGTCAATAAAAGAAATAAAATGCATAAAATTGGCAATAATTTTTGTCTATATTTAATCAGAATTTAATCTTTACATGATAACATAGATTAAGATATAATATATTTGCTCGTTTTTAAGGAGGAACAGAGTTTTCCTGTTTAATTTGAGCAATAAGTTACAACGAGAATAGCAAATTTACCGAAAGGTAAAGACGCAAAGCTATGGGGTCTAAGGTTTTCAACTATGACAGCCCGGTTGCCGAATTGTTTTATAGCTGTTTTGTGCTATAGCTCTGTTCGTGCGGCCGCGGGTTGCAGAACAGAGCTTTTTTTGTTCGGCAAAACAGGCGGACCATACAATGGATACTTTATGAAGCGATCCTTCTGCCGTCCGGGACGGTTTCCATCTATTCTCGCCTGTAACGGCAGGGCAAGGCCCGAGTACATAGATATTTTCACGACCCAGGAGACTCGCTCCTGAACATACTTCCCATTAATGAGCCCCCGAGATGTCTGGATCTCGGGGGCTTGTTAAATATTAGGTCTTGTTCCCCCGCCTCATCAGGCGTTTTCACGCTTCCTATCAATTTCGGTCGGAACCTTCCCCTTGACAAAAGAGGCCACCATAGCCGCAACGGCAATTGCGGCGGCAACAAGCGCCGTTATGTGCAGGGCAAATATAAAAGCGCTCCCCGAGAGAAGATTACCCGTTTGCCCCTGAGAAGAGAAAAGCTCCTCTGCTTTTCTCTGGGAGTGCGAAAACAGCGAGCCGGAGACCGCAACGCCTAGCACCATCCCGATATTGCGCATGGTCGCCAGCGTACCGGATGCGGTTCCTCTGTTTTTCAAAGGGACGCTGCCCATTATGGCGCTGTTATTGGGCGTCTGAAACATGCCGAAACCCGCGCCCGAAACAAGCATTGCGACGATAATATAGGTGTTCGGCGTTTCTGCCTTCAGGAAGCTCAGCATGTATAGGCCGCAGGCCAGAATGAGGGCGCCGGCTGAGCTTATATATCTGCTGTCGACGCGGTCAGACGCGCTTCCGCTGATAGGCGCGATAAGCATCGTGGCAAGCGGCATGGGCATATAAAGAAGCCCGCTTTGCATAGCCGTGTAGCCGCGAAGCGTCTGAAGATAAAAAGGCGTAAGAAATATCATAATGAATTCCGACATGTAGATGAAAACCGCGGCGGCGTTGCTCGCCGCAAAAACCCGGTTTTTAAAAAAGTCCATATCGAGCATAGGGAAGGGAAAGCGTTTTTCTCGAACGACAAAACAAGCGATCAAAAGGAAACCTGCAGCGACCGAGCCGATAAAAAGCGCCGGTGGTATCGAGTAATCGCCTGATATATCCAAGGGCAGCAGGATAAGAAGCAGCGCAAAGAATATAAGAGAACTGCCCGCAAAATCGAACGGGACAGGCTCTGTCTTTTTTTCTGAGGGAATGTTCTTTATGACCATTATTGCACCGAAAATCCCGATGGGAACATTGACAAAGAATATGCTCTGCCAGCCCAGCAGCGTTGAAAGCGTACCGCCGAGAACAGGCCCCGCGCATAGGCCCAGAGCAACCGCAACAGCGGTTATGCTGAGTGCTTTTCCGCGGTTTTCAGGAGGCACGGCGTTAGTAATAATCGCGGGTCCCGTTGAATACAGCATACCGGCTCCGACAGCCTGAACGACCCTGAAGGCTATAAGCAGGCTGATATTTGCGGAAACCGCGCATAGAAGCGAGCCTACGGTAAAAATTACAAAGCCGGTCAGGTAGACTTTTTTGTGTCCGTAAAGGTCGGAAAGACGCCCGAAAGTAAGAAGCAGACTGCTGACTACCAGCAGATAGGCGGTTACTATCCATTCGACCATTGACATAGAAACGCCGAAGCTGTTTTTGATAAGCGGCAGTGCGAGATTGACTATGCTGGTATCAAGTGCGGACATAAAAGTCCCTATTCCAACCGTGAGAATTATAATTGCGGTTTTTCTGTCTTTCATTTGTTTGCTCCGTTTTAGTTAAATGTGTCGGCGCCCAGTAAACATGTCCTGCAATTCTTCGATGAGTAGTGCGACCGTTCTCTTTCAAAAATTGCCTTTTCGAAAGGCCGTCTTAAAAGTATCGGATTCCTCCGTGCTCAGTTCTCCAGCGCAGCGTTTTCTTTTGTCCAGTAATGCCTGAAATAAGGGCTCCCTTTGATACCGCGCGGATGGGATGCTTCACCCTTTTGCAGCATTTCATCGGTAAAAGATTCGTCAAGCTCCATACACCTTTTCAGCACGGCGCCGGTTTCTTCTTTTGTGGCGGTGGATTTGCCGGCGCTTTCGTAAAGCTCGCGTATCTTATGCTCCGCGGCGTCGCGTCTGGCTATGTATTCGGCCTTACCAAGCCTTCCATCCAGCAACATCCGAGTAATTTTTTCGCGCTTTGTCCAGTATGCGGTACCCTTCTCCTGATCTTCCTCTTTAAACAACTCAAAGTCGGAATCCATAACAAATGGCTTGAAAACAGAAACGCAGGGAAGGGACGATGCCGTATAAAAATACTCGCTTTTGTCCTTTAATTCCCCGACAAGGCTTGCCGTCGTCTGGCTCGAAACCAGTCCCCCTCCGTGCATGCAAAGGTTTTTCATCGAGCCTCTGCTGAAGGCTTCGCCGGAGTTCTTCAGATGGGTTCTGAGGGCCGAAATCATTATGTCTGGCGTTATTTTACCCTTTTCTCTTCCCAGCAGATCCATTGAGAGCGACCACCGCTGCCCGGAACCAGAAAACTGTGTATACAGGGGGTCAGAATAGGCTTTCTTAAAATTCAGGTCTTCTCTGCAGGTGCATTTTTTCCTCGCAATGCTGTCGGCGACAAGGTCGGGATGACAGGCGTCAAAATCGTTCTCTATGGTTAGCCCGTTTGAAATCGCGTAATAATCCCTGACCTTTTTCATCACCCAGTATCTGCCCGCTGTTTCCAGCACATATGCACCGGCTTTGTCGGCAACGATGAAGGAATTGTGATAATGCATTTTTTTTGAATATCCGCAGTTACCGCCCTGACCGTAGCGCCCGAGCAGATATATAATGTAGTCTGCTGCATCCTTTGCTGTTTTTGTACGTTCGAGCGCGAGCCTGATCATGTCCATGCCGGTAAGCCCGGACTTAGCATAGGCTTCTTTGGTGAAAACCGCTTCATTCCCTATCATCACGGAGTATTCGTTAAAGCCCATTTCGCAGCCCCACATCCACGAAGGCTTACTGATAACAATTTCGTTTGTCTCCTCGACCTGATCAAGCTCAGTATATGTGGTTTTGAGCTTTGGAGAGCTGCTCAGGTCATATCTTCTGCGGGGAATGCGCAGCATAACCTGCGGCTCGTTTGGCTCTCTGTCGCTGTTTTTAGCAAAAATCGTAAATCCTGACTTCGTAACGCCACCCAGGGCGACCATAGTATCGCACATAGTACCCGCCTCCGTAGTCTGTATTTCGATGTATTTATCCATATTATAACTCGCTCGTGCTTGCCATTACAATGGCGATTATTATCAATATATATTTAAAATAAATATTAGGATATGTTTTCCCCAAAGTCACATATTAATTAGAATTTGTGAAAAAGGCGGAGCGGCTTGTCTAACCGCTCCGTCGAAATATTTTTAATTTCATATAAGGATCGATGCGAGCTAACCTGGCGTCGTTCGATAAATCAAGGTGAATCTGAGGGTCAAAGATCGAGTACGGCGATTTCTCCGTGCAGGACGACCATTTTAAGGTTCATTTTTTTGTCCAGAACCACGAGATCGGCCCGCTTCCCGGCTTCTATGCTGCCAATACGCTTGTCCTCGCCAACCGCTTTGGATGGGTTTATTGTCGCCGCCTTTATGACCTGTCTGAACGGCACTCCGAAGCTTACAAGGTTCCTGACTTCATCCAGCAGATTTGTTGTGGAACCGGCGATTGTCCCGTCGGCGAGTCTCGCCTGCCCGTTTTTGACATAAACCGTCTGGCCACCTAAATCATAGGAGCCGTCCGGAAGCCCCGCGGCGCGCATGGAATCGCTGACGATTATCGCTCTGTCCTCACCAAGTATCCGGAACGCTGTACGCAGAGCGGCAGGATGTATGTGGAAACCGTCGCAGATGAGCTCCGCATTTACGCTATCGTCGTCAAAAACGGCCCCTACGACGCCCGGCTCACGGTGGCCGAAGCCCGCCATTGCGTTAAACAGGTGTGTGACATGTGTGATTCCCCAACCGAAGGCTGCTTTTGCCTGTTCATAATTTGCGTCCGTATGGGCAATCGAAACGGCGCAGAGCCTGCGGGCGCTTTCAATAAACTCGTATGCTCCGTCGCACTCCGGAGCGATGTCCACTATTTTTATAATGCCGCCTGAGAGATCGTAGAAATTCTTGAACTGCTTCCAGTCCGGAGTCCTGACAAAATCGGCTTTTTGCCCGCCCTTTTTGTTAACCGAGATATAGGGCCCTTCCATGTTTACGCCGAGTATCGCTGCGCCCTCGGGCGGATTCTCCATACAGTTTTTGATATTCAGTAGTGCCTTTTTTATTCCATCAGCTGAAACGGTCATAGTTGTGGGGCAGAAGGATGTGATACCCCGTTTTGCAAGCTGAGACGACATTGTCGCGACTGCCTCAACCGTTGCGTCGCAGGCGTCGAACCCTGCGCAGCCGTGTATGTGGATGTCCACAAGCCCCGGAATTACGGTAAGGCCTTCCAAATCGAAAACCTCGCCACCCGTGTGGACACCTGAACCTACAGCCGAAATGATTGTGCCCTCGACTGCGATATCCGTTTTTTCAAGCTCAAAGTCCTTATTCATAACTTCAGCGTTTTTTAAAAGCATTTCATTCACCGGCCTTCCGTATCGTTTTTGGTATTTTTGGATACAGCTCAGATTAAACCGTGCGAGCGTATCCGGCTGAGGGCCGCTTCGTCCGCAACGACGGTAACGTCGGGATGCAGCTGCAGAATAGATGCCGGAACAAGCGGTGTAACGGGTCCAAAAAGGGCCTTCTCGAGAATTTCGGCCTTTCCGTCTCCGCTTACGACCATCAGTATCTTTTTTGCCCTCATGATGCTCTTGATTCCCATAGTGACCGCAAAGCGGGGCACGTCTTTGGGATTATCGAAAAACCTTGAGTTAGCGAGGATAGTCTCTTCCTTCAGCGCTACTCTGTGAGTCGTTTTGTCAAAGCTTTCGTTGGGCTCGTTGAACCCGATATGACCCGTGTTGCCCAGTCCGAGAAGCTGGAGGTCAATTCCGCCGAGCATGGTGATGGTCCTTTCATAATCAGCGCACTCCGCGGTTATATCTCTGGCAAGGCCGTTTGGAATATTAATGTTCTCTTCAGGTATATTAACATTGTCGAAAAAATTCGAATGCATATAATAGTGATAGCTCTGTGGGTGGCTGGGGTTTAGCCCGCAGTATTCGTCGAGGTTCACGGTGCGTACGCCCGAAAAATCCAGATCGCCCTTGTCGTACCATTCGATGAGCTGCTGGTATACGCCGACGGGAGTGGAGCCCGTCGCGAGGCCCAGAACGCTTCGAGGGTACAGAATGACCTGTGCCGAAATGATGTTGGCCGCTTTCCGGCTCATGCTGCGATAGTCGGCGGCTTCAATTATTTTCATTCTTAATCCCTTCTTTTGAAGTGCTTTTCTTTCTTTTTCCCTTATCGCCTGTTATTATCCGTTGCTTGACAGGACGGCCTTTTTGACCTCCGGTATCGAAGCCGGCGAGACGGAAAGCTCGTCGATACCAATCGACATATAAAAATCGGTGAGGGCCGTGTCCGCAGCCGACTCTCCGCATATGCCGACCCAAATGCCGTTAGCGTGAGCGGCTTTCGCAGTCATTTCAATAAACCGCAGGACGGCGGGGTCGGCGGGATTAAAAATGTCCCTTATGCGGGAGTTCATCCTGTCTGCCGCCATGGTGTATTGAGTCAGGTCGTTTGTGCCGATTGAGAAAAAGTCCACGACCTTTGCGAGCTCATCGCTCATAACTGCGGCCGCGGGAGTTTCGACCATTATGCCGAATTCGACATCCCTGCTGTAGGGAAGACCCTCGCTGTCAAGCTCACTCTTAATTTTTGAGACGATTTCCCGGATTTCGAGCACCTGCCCCAGATGGGTTATCATCGGGAACATGACCTGAAGCTTTCCGTAGACAGAAGCCCGAAGCAGCGCGCGCAGCTGGGTGCGGAAAATCTGCGGTTCTTTCAGGCAGATTCGTATGGCGCGATAGCCGAGAGCGGGGTTTTCCTCCTCCGGAATATTGAAGTACGGCGCCTGCTTGTCGCTGCCCAGATCGAGCGTCCGGATCACTACGGGCCTTGGTGATAATTTTTCAAGTACCGCTTTATAAGCAGCGAACTGCTTTTCCTCGCTCGGAAAGCCCGGGCTTTCAAGATACAGAAATTCGCTGCGGAACAGCCCGACCCCGCCAGCACCAAAAGCGTTCGCCGCATCCGCGTCGGCCACGCCGCCAATGTTCGCGCAGACCTTAACCTCATGCCCTTTCGGGGTCACAGCGGTGATATCACGGTATTTCTCCAGCGCTTCCTTTTGCAGTCTGAAGCTTTCCACACGGTGGAGGAAATCTTCTCTTTCACTTTCGGAGGGAGACACGAGAACCTCGCCAGTGCTTCCGTCAATCGCAAGCTCTCCGCTTTCCGGAAGTTCGTCAAAGCTGTCCCCCATTCCGACAATACAGGGAATTCCCATCGTTTTCGCGAGTATGACCGAGTGAGAGGTGACGGATCCGCGCTTTGTCACAAAGCCCGAAACCTTTTCTCTGTCAAGGCGGACTGTCTGGCTCGGCAGCAGGTCCTCAGCCAGAACGATGACCTCCTCACTGGGCGTGTCGTCGCGTTCCTCAATACCCTTGAGAATTCTGATGAGCCTTTCGGATACGTCCCTGACGTCGGCGGCGCGGCCGCGCATAACCTCGTTTTCGAGTGTTCCGAGAAAATCTATCAGCGCGTCGGCCGAGGTTTTTACGGCATACTCGGCGTTCAGGCCGGAGCCTATTGCGGCCTCAACCCCGTCGCAGAAATCGGGATCGTCGAGCATCAGCTTGTGAATATCGAACACCTGAGCGGCAGCGGAATCGTTCACAGCGGTTTTTTCAAAAAGCTTGTCAAGCTCCGAGAAAGCCTGTGCCTTGGCGCTTTCGAAGCGGGATGTTTCCGCCTCCGGGTCCCGGCCTTCCTGTCTTTCGACAGACAGGTCGAGCTGTTTAATATAAAATATATGCGCAATAGCCGCGCCTGCGGACGCGCCAACTCCTTTAAGCAGCATTTTTGTCTTCCTTCCTTACGAGTATTTGTTCTGAGTGTTCAGGGCTGTTGCTTCCCTCTGTTATTCTTTGCTTTATCACCTTTTTTCTCACTGAGCAGCCTCTTGTTTCGATTGTTCATGACGGTTATAAAAACCGAAAAAAGCAGTCCCAGCACCGCGAGCGCAACATAAAACGCGCCGCTTCCGGATTCGGCTGACCCAAAGCGCCTGAGGGCCTCGCTCACTGCGATAACGACAATCGCGGCGCTCGCCACATAACAGCTTATGAGTACCGTTCCGGAAATCTGCAGTATTTGCCTGTTCCTCTTTAGAGGACCCGGTTTCGCCGGACGCTTCTTTTCTCCTTCGAACATATGATGCACCTCCGTTAGTTATTTTCTGCTTTGATCTATATATAACATATTATTTCAACAACTTCAAAGGTTGTTAAAAATTGACGAAAAACAACAAGAAAAACCCTTTTTATTTTACAAAATTCATATTATAATGACCTCAATCGGAGGATTTTTGACATGAAAGCAAAAGATGCTATTATCTTCTCGGACATGGACGGGACACTGTTAAGCGACTGGAGTCTTGGACCGTATGTCCCCGCCGCAAATCTTGAGGCTATTAAGCGGTTCATTTCCGAAGGTGGTCTGTTTTCCATAGCAAGCGGAAGACAGTTTCGCGATACGGTTGAGTTTTTAGGCGGAATAAAGTTTTCGGTTCCGATGGTTCAGGATAACGGCTCGGTATTATACGACTCCATCAATGATGTTGTGCTGGAAAAAATCCCGTTTCCTGAGGCGGCGAAGCTCGAATGCTTGGAATACAGCAGGCGAAACAGGGGCGTCCGGCTCATAGCGGCGGATGAGGACAAGCTGTATCAGGTCGTTGTTGGCGGAGCGTCGGGAGAGCCGTTGCTCAGGGACCTTACCCGAACGCCGATTTCAGAGGAGCAATATCTATCCCTTGAGTCTGTCAAGGTATGCTTCGTGGTTTTGGACGAAGCGGATGTTCCGTCAGTTTATTCCGATATAATAAAGTTCAAATGCTCGGACAAGCTTGTCCTGATGCAGTCGTCGCCGGTTTTTCTCGAAATGTTGGATAAGAACGCGGGAAAAGCTGCGGGAATAAAAAAAGCTGTAGTGCGTGCTGGAGCTGAAGGGAGAAAGCTCATCTGCATCGGCGATTATGATAACGACTGCGACATGCTGAAGCTTGCGGACATTTCGGCCTGCCCCTTCAACTCGTCTCCACGAGTACTCGAGATGGCGGATATCGTCACCTGTGGAAATAACGAGGGCGCCATAGCTGACCTCATAAACAGACTTGGCGAGCTTTGAGCGGTTTAGTAATTTTATACATTAATTAATTTATTCAAATCAGAAATACTATTTTGGAGGTAAGTATGGGAAAGAACTATCTGCGCATAGACGACAGACTCATTCACGGTCAGATAGTGACCGCATGGTGCAAAGCTCTGGAAATCAGGGAAATTGTCGCAATTGACGACAAGCTTGCGGCAAACCCGACGCTCCAGTCAATCATGATGATGGGAATCCCATCAAACTACAAGCATCATGTTGTGACCTTTGAGCAGGCGCGGGAAATCTTTGCTCAGCAGGCCGAAGGCAACCGCCTGTTCGTTACCCGGATGCCGCAGGATCTTGCTTCTCTGAGGGATGAGCTGCAAAAATGCGAAACCGTCTTTATCGGCAATGCCGCGAAGCGCCCTGATACGACCTTCAACCTGACTAAGGGCGGCGGCGGAGTCTTTTTCGCTAGCCCCGAGGATGTGAAGCTTTTCGACGAGCTTTCGGCATCCGGCGTTAAGCTTGTCGCCCAGACCGTGCCTAACACTTCCGCACGCCCCTGGCCCGAGGTCAGGAAATCCATAAAACTATAATAGCGGAAGCTTTTATAGAATATTTTTGAGGAGGAATATATCATGACAATGGCACAAGTGATCCTTATCGCTCTGTTCATATATCTAGGCGCGATAGGATCAATTGTCGGCAACACGATCGGATGGTACTGCCTGGGCAGACCGCTGGTTGCGTCATTCGTAGTGGGTATTATCATGGGCGATGTCCAGACCGCTATGATAGTCGGCATACCCCTCCAGATAGCGTATCTGGCAAATGTCACCCCCGGCGGCGCGGTCGCCTGGGACCTTTCCTATGCAACGTATATAGGAACAGCAATGGCGCTGGCCATGAAGGGCACTGTTGATAATGACGCCGCGCTAATAGGACTTGCTTTCACAGGAGCCGGAATCGGCGGCGTTGTCGGCGGAACGATGTGGAACGTCCATTACGCTCTTGATGTTCTGCTCAATCGCTGGGCTGAGAGAATTGCTCTGAGCGGTGACGCGAAAAAAATGTGGATGCCGAACGTACTTGGCGGTCAGCTCATAGGCTTTGCCTGCCGCTTCATCCCTGCGGTCATCCTTCTGTTGGCAATTAACGCGGGCGCACAGGCGGGAATAAGCATTCCAAGCTGGTTCATTACCGGAATATCCACTTTCGGCAGTATGATGGCTGCGCTAGGAATGGGTATCATCCTCTCTTTCCTCATCAGGAAAAACTACGACTGGGCCGTTTTTCTCATCGGATTTGTGCTTGTAACATATTTCGGGCTTGGAACGATGGCTGTTGCGGTGATCGGCGTTCTTGCTGCAATAATCTTTTATCAGATAATTGACAGAAAGGAGGCTTATTGAGATGGCTAAAACACCTGAAAAGAAAACTCTTGATAAGAAAACTCTGAGAAAATCCTTTAACAACTGGTTTTTCTGGAACGGCTGCTCACAACAGGCAGAATCGATGCTAGGCATGGCTTTCGGCCAGTCAATGGCACCCGTTATAGACGAGCTCTATGACGAGAAGGAAGACAAGGCTGCCGGTCTCCGCAGGCATATAACCCTGTTTAACACAGAATCTCAGGTTGGCTCCGTCTGCAACGGTATCGCCATCGGCATGGAAGAGCAGCTCGCAAACGGCGTCGGCACGCCCGAAGCGATTCAGGAGGCAAAGGTCGCTCTCATTGGCCCTACCTCGGCAATAGGCGATTCCCTCTGGGTTGCAACCATTATACCTCTGCTTCTCACTATCTGCCTGTCAATTTCAAGTGCCCTGACAAATTCTGCGTGGGTCGGTCCTCTGATCTATATCATCGTATATCCTATCGGAACCTACCTGCTGAGCTGGAAGATATTCCAGCTAGGATATAAGGCCGGACTTGAAGGCGTTCAGAGATTCATGGTGTCGGGCCAGCTCGACAAGATTATAAGGGCCGTTACAATACTCGGCCTGCTGGTTGTAGGTGCGCTGACTGCAAGCTTTGTCACCTGCGCTCTTAACATCGACATCAAAACCGCCACAAAGGTTTTTGATGAGGCTACGCAGTCATACATTGACGGCAGCATTTCCGTTTTCAATCTCGACAATCTGCTCAACACAGTATTCCCCAAAATTGTTCCACTGGCTCTGACCGTCTTTGTATACTGGCTGTATACGAAGAAGAACTGGAAGCCGATAGTCATCATGCTCCTCATCCTTGTGCTGGCTGCGGTTCTCACTGCCATCGGATATATTCCCGGAATCGGAGCATTTGCCTGATAACAATAGTAAAACTAGGAGAACAAAAAAATGTCACAGTTGGAGTATCTTAAGAAAATCACGGAAGTAATCAACAAAATCGGCGCCGAGCAAACCGAAAACATCGAAAAGGCCGCCGACATCTGCGCCGAGGTTATAAACTCCGGCAAGCTGGTGCATCTGTTCGGCAGCGGCCACAGCGTCTTGCCTGTACAGGACGTGTTTCCCCGCTATGGCGGAATAGTAGGCTGGCACCCCTGCATGGACCCAAGGCTTATGTGGTCAAACGTAATAGGCCCCGGCGGCGCGCGCGAGCTTCTCTGGATCGAGCGCCAGGAGGGATATATTAAGAACTTCCTCCAGAGCTACAACTTCCAGGAGGGAGAGGCTATTATAGTGTATTCCCACGGAGGACTTAACGCTGCGCCCATTGAGGCCGCAATGTACGCAAAAGAGCGCGGACTGAAGGTTATCGCCATCACCAGCGGCGAGAACTACAGGAAAGCCGTTCCGACGCATTCCTCGGGAAAGAAGCTTGGGGATCTCGCGGATGTCCTGATAGACAACTGCTGCCCGCTGGAAGACGCATTGGTGGAAATACCTAACTATTACCAGAAGGTGGGCGCATCCTCTACTGTGGCGACGATTACTATTTCCCAGTCAATTGCGTCGGAGACCGCGCTGCGTCTTCAAAAAATGGGACACAAAATGTTTATATTTGTTTCCCCCAATGTCACCGAGGTTCCTAAGGACTATATGAATGAGGTTTATGCCTCGTATACCGAAACCGTATTAAAAAATCACAACATGTGAGAAACGCGGGTTAAACGAAAACAGGAGCTTGCCCCGGCAGACTCCTGTTTTTGTTTAAATCCCGGCAGTTTTGTGCTAGTATAATATGAACGGAGGATTTATTATGACGAAAGTAATAGTCATCGGTCATGCCGGTTACGGTTCGGCAATGAAGAGAAACATAAACATGCTGGTCGGAGACGTACCCGATTTTATTTTCGTGGATTTCAACGAACAGGATGACCTTGAGATCCTGCGGGCAAACATCGCCAAGGCACTCAGGGAAACGGAAGGAAACGACGTTCTTTTTGCCTGCGACCTTTCAGGAGGCTCTCCCTTCCGAGAGGCTGCGCTTGTATGCTCAGAGCATGAAAGCTATGCCGTTATTGCGGGGCTGAATACCTCCGCATATACCGACATGGTCTACAGCCTCGACCTTAGCCCTGCAGAGCTTGCGGTGCAGGCGGCCGAAGTGGCGCGGGGAAGCATACTGATTTATTCTGCGGGTAAAAAGTAATGATCGGGCTGATTTCGGCGGGAGAGTTCTGGGCTGAGTATAAGTCCTTCGTGTTAGCCTTCGCGGTCATGGTGGTTCTGTCGTTCATCCTGCTGCAAATTCTGGTCTATGCCCGGCGGCAGGCGGAGCTGGAGCTGGACGGCCTTTTCAAAAGCAATGTCGGGCTTTATCTGGAGCGCCTTGAGCATAACAGGCGTCTGGGCTTGATTTTCAGAAAACCTATCATGCTGCTGATGAAGTTGGACGGCTATATGAAAACGGGAGACGACGAAAAAATACGCGTCCTTATCAAAGAGCTGGATGACATGAAGCTGGAGCCTAGGGACAAGGTGGAGTATTATCAGAAGAGGATGTCCTTTTTTGTGTCGGCAGGTGACGCGAGCGAGGCAAGGGCAAGCTTTGACAAGCTGCAAAATTATCTTCGATTAGTCAAGGCCGACGAAACCGAAAAATACCGCGGCCTTATAGATGAGGGTAGGGAGATTATCCGCGTATATCTTGACAGAGATGTCTCGTATATGGACGAGCTGAAAAAGAAAGCGGAGCATACGGAGCATCCCGTTCTGCGCGGCGTGATGTATTTCAGACTTGCGAAGCTTGCTTATTTCAAGGGCGATGCCGAGCAGAGAGAGAGATACCTCAGAACCGCCGAAAAAACTCTTTCCGGTACAGATTACGGAGAAATCATAGAAAAGGCGCTCACGGCGCCGGAAATCCTGGAAACCAAGTAAAAGCAAAGGAGAAAAAAGACATGGTGTCTTTTGATTACACAATAAAGGATTCAATGGGGCTGCACGCGCGGCCCGTCGGCATTATGGTCAAGGCCGCGGCGCCTTATAAGCAGACAAAGGTGACCGTTACGCACAACGGCGCTACGGCAGACGGGAAGAGGATGTTTGCAATCCTCGGTCTGCAGGTCAATCAGGGAGAAACCATAACGGTTTCTGTGGAAGGCGAAAAAGAGCAGGAACTGGCGGACGCTATACGCGGCATATTTCAATCGGAAAATCTCTGAAACATAGTTCCGTACTGTTTCAGACTGTATATATATCAAACATACACCGTTCGCTCCGCGGGCGGCGGAAGGGATGGATTTATGAGTCTACTGGTAAAGATGCGGCAGATTAAGGATCTGTCTCCGTCGGAACGGCATATAGTCGACTATATTTTCGAAAATCTCGACGATATTTTCAATATCGGTATAGTCGAGCTTGCCGAAAAAACCTTTACCTCGACGGCAACGGTGAAACGGCTCTGCAAAAAACTCGGTGTGGACAGCTACATTGACTTTAGACTCCGGCTCTCATCGGAGCTGTCAAACTACAGCACGGACTCCATACTGGAGTCGGCGACGACTCCGGTCGGGCGCTATGACTCGACCGACGAGATAATAAAAAAGGTTTCAAACCAGAACGCAAAATCCATTATCGACACCATGAACCTGAACAGTGCAGAAACGCTGGATAGCGTGATAGTTGAGATGTCACGTGCGGCCAGAATCGATTTTTACGGCGTCGGCCCATCTAATGTTGTTGCGGAGGACGCGCAGATCAAATGCATGCGTATCGGTATTCCTGCTTCGGCGTATAAAGACCGCATTTCGATGCTCATAAACGCCAAGGCATATACGCAGGGCACTCTGGCCTTCCTCATTTCATATACGGGTATGACCGATGAGATAATCGAAGTTACCTCCGAGCTTGTCAGGGAAGGAGTACCTACCGTGTCGCTTACGTCTTTCGGTGAAAATGAGCTGAGCAAGATGTGCAAATACAACCTCTTTGTTGATGCTAGCGAATCTTGGGACCGGCTGGGTGGTATGTCGAGCCGTATTTCGACGCTGAATATGATAGATGTGCTGTTTACGGCTCTAATAAATGCAAACTATGAGAAGCACAAAGGCAGTATGGATCACACCAATGTTAGCAGCATAAAAAAAGAAAGCTGAAAGCGTGACAATCGGGCTCTGATTTCGAATCAGAGCCCGATTGTCACGTTGTTTTATGCGCAAAGATAAAATGTTAATTTCAGAATACTGCTCGTCGCTATGATATCAACGCCTAAATCGAGGACGCTTTTTCTCGCCGTATCTCCGATGCCCCCAACCATCATTTCGCAGCCGTTAGAACAGACAGTTCAGATTAGCTTTTTTACGCAGCTCAGACCTTCTCGATTTTAAAAGATATCCGTGACTGCGGCGTGAGTCCGAATAGGCCGAAGTCAAGCTCAATTCTTTCCATTTCGGGCGGGCGCAGGACGGAAAACCACTTGCGGTAGACCTCCCGGCCGTCAACGGTTACTATAAGAGCGTTCTTTTTAAGAATCTTGTTGCTGCGAAAGAACAGGACTGTTTTCAGGCTTTTGGAGCTCAAATCGAGCTTTTGAGGGATCAGATACTGCATATTGCCCTCAGTATGGAGAGGGAGCTCCGCCCGTTTCACACGCATGAAGCCTGCCGCTGCCCTGCCTGCCGTCTCTCCCGACTCCGTTACAAAGTCGACCAGGTCGTTGACATGCAGAGAGTTCCCGCAGGAGAATACTCCTTCAACAGATGTCATAAGGTTCTGGTCGCAAACGGGGCCTTCTGTTTGCGGGTCGAGCTCCACGCCGAGCTTCTCGGCAAGCTCGTTTTCGGGAGTGAGTCCGACGGACAAAATCAGCGCGTCGCACTCGACAATCTCGGCCGTTTCCTCTATGGGACGCATGTTTTCGTCCACAGAGCAGATCTCAACAGCGGTCAGGTGGTCGTCGCCAAAAATCCGCGTTACTGTTTTAGAAAGGTAAAGCGGAATATCGCAGTCGTATAGGCACTGGTAAATATTCCTCATCAGGCCCGAGGGATAGGGTTTCACCTCATAAACTCCCGCGACTGCCCCTCCCTCGAGCGTTATGCGCCGCGCCATGATAAGCCCTATATCGCCGCTGCCCAGAATTACGCATCGTTTTGTCGGCATCTGTCCCAGAAGGTTAATAAAGTGCTGAGCGGTTCCGGCGGTGAAAATTCCAGAGGGCCTGGTGCCGTGAATAAATACCTGCCTTACGGTGCGTTCCCTGCATCCGCTCGCAAGTACGAGCGTCCTTGACGTGACCTGAACGACTCCGCCGCGGTTGACAGCCGTCAGGCGGAAACCTTCGGGTACCTTTTCGATTTTTGTTACGAAGGTCAGTGTCAAAAGCTCTACTTTCTCTTTGTTAAATTCGTCGATGAAGCGCTCCGCATATTCGGGACCGGAGAGCTTTTCACCGAAGCGCACAAGCCCGAAGCCGTCGTGGACGCACTGCTTGAGTATCCCGCCCAGACGAGCCTCGCGCTCTATAAGAAGGACCTCAGCGCCGGTCTTTTTCGCGGCTATCGCCGCGGCGAGTCCCGCGGGACCGCCGCCGATGACTATTACATCCGTATTTGTCAAACCGCTGCCCCCTTTGTTTCGCCGTAGGCAACGATAGACTGAGCCGAATTCTTTTTTCCCTCTGAAAGCGGTATGCCCTCATGCTCGGCTATTATCTGCATGGCGAGATGAGAACAGAAACCTCCTTGGCACCTGCCCATTTCGGGGCGCAGCCTGTACTTTATACCGTCCAGAGTCGGCACGCAGAGGGGAGAATACAAGGCGTCGAGAATCTCGCCCCGGCTTATCTCCTCGCAGCGGCAAATAATAACGCCGTAATCGGCATTTTTTTTGTCGTCGATGACTCCGATGTACCGCTTTCCTTTTGCAGTGAGCTTGCCGGCGATGACGACCATCCGCAAATGGCTCACTTCACCCCTGAGCACTATGCAGCCGCATTCCTCAAAAACTTCGATATCTGGTGAAAGAAAATCGATATTTTTGCGGATTTTCCGATAATTGCTCATTATTATCCCCTATTCCCATAGCTCTCTCCTGATTTCTGCCCGAAGCACCTACAACTCGCTGTCGATGTTCCACATGCTCAGGCGGAAAATCAAAAAAGGCAGGTGCCAGGGCGCTACGTCGGTATCGGTCATGCCGATTTTCTTTTTATAGGACGCGTAGTATTTTTTATAGATGGTTTTCCGTACCATCTTGAGCACGTCAGCCGTGTTTTTGCCGAAACCCGGTATCATTACACTTTAACTGAAAAGATAAAGCGTGAAGGCAATATTTGCCGCCGGGACTCCGCGTGCCGCGGTCATTCAGTCTATGATCGTCGCTGTTTTGCCGTCGGACATGATATTATCCGGGTGATAGTCAAAATGCAATATGGAATCGCCATCCGAAAGAGTGCCGATCTTATTGGCCGCTATTTGCCGCTCTTTATTCCATAAAAAAAGAGGCTCAGAATTCAGAGCATCAAGAACGATTTTCTTATAGCTACGGATTTTATCAGTGTGCGTATTATGCATTTTTAGCTGAAGCTTCGATATAAGATCCCGCACCAGAAATGCCGCAAACAGCTTTGAAGCGGCAAGAGCGATAAGCGTTTTGCCCGGTATCCTTTCGAGAATGAGGTCAGTCCTGTCTCCTATCCGCACGAGCGGCATTTAACCACTAAAACGCCCTTCTCATATGTCTCGGTAGTGTTGCTCTCCTCGTTTTATATCAGAACGGGGTTGGTGCCGGAGTGAAAGCGTTTGGCAGAGTGCAGTCCTTCCAGGAAAAATATGTAATAAACGGCTCGTGAACAGAGGTTCGCCCAGATCTTCGGTGATGCGGGTTCCGGAGGTGACCAAGTCAGATTACATTCGTTTTTACATAAAAGTTATATAATGCTTCCAGAGAGAAGTCAATACGGGCGGAGGGCACCGCACATATGTAATGGACTTTTGTTTGATTGACCAGATATATCCATCCGCGCTTTTTGTAAGCTGCTCATCACATTATATAGCGGGAGTTCCGAAGCGTCCACACGGTAATTTTCTGGGATATGTTTTTTCAAGGACGGGGAGCCTCTGCCCTGTCCGGAGGATGCCTTATAACAAGCATGAGCCTGCCGCGTGTGGAGAAGACCCTGAGCCTGTTGGTAATTACTACATAAAAACGCTTATTATGGACGAGCCAACGGCAAGAGGCATTGTGGAAAGGCTACGTCAGAGCGCCCGATAAGCAAAAAACCCACGAAGCGTCAAACGCTTCGCGGGTTTTTTCATAGGATTTTATTGCCGACCGCTTAATAATTCCTCAACCTCACGCAAAAGCGGCATCGACGGTATCGCACCTCTTTTTGTAACGCAGAGCGCGGCGGCGGCGTTTGAAAAGCGCGATATCCTGAGGATCTCCGAAAAATCAATCTCACAGGGCTTTTTGCGGAGTTTTCCAACGGAAAACAGAAACGCTCCCCAGAAGGCGTCGCCCGCGCCGGTCGTATCAACTGTGCTGACTTCGAACCCGGGAACGGTGTCGCAGCCGTCGTTTGACGCTATCAGGACGCCCTTTTCACCAAGGGTCACCGCCGCTATATCTATTCCGGAGTCAACAAGATATTTTGCCGCCCTATCCGGTTCCGTGAATCCTGTGATAAGTTCAGTCTCCTCTTCCGAGAGCTTTATCATGTCAACATAGGGCAGCACGGAGCGCGCCATTTCTTTCGCCTGAGCCTCGCTTTTCCAGAGGAGGGGCCTGTAGTTCGGATCGTAGGATATGATGCAACCTGCTTTTCCAGCTTCGCTAATGGCAAAGCGGGTTGCCCCGCGTGCCGGCTCGTCCGTGAGTGACAGGGAACCGAAGTGGAATATCCGGCTGGTTCTGATGACCGAGAGCTCAAGCTCATCTCTGCTCAGGTGGGTATCGGCGCCCGGCTTGCGCGCGAATGAGAAGCGGCGCTCTCCGTTATTGCTCAGGCTGACAAACGCAAGCGTCGTAAAGACGCTGTCGTCCGTAATCAATCCATCGGTGTTGATTCCCACGCTGTGAAGCGTGTTTCTCAGGAATTCTCCCTGGGCGTCCGCACCGATCTTGCCAAGAAAAGCGGTTTTATGCCCCAGCTTGGCTGCGCAGGCGAGAACGTTCGCCGGTGCGCCTCCGGGGTTTTGTTCATAAAGCTCCATGCTGGAGGGCGATACTCCGACCTGAGTATAGTCGATCAGCAGTTCACCCAGCGCGGTGATGTCAAACCCGCTCATACGTGCACCCGGGGGTATTCGTTACAAAGAAGATACATTGCGGGTTCGTCTTCCTCTATTAAAGTAAAGCGCTTTTGGGACTCATAAAAACGGTTGTCGGTGAGATCATCGTTGACCATGGAGACCTCCCATGCCAGGACCTTTCGGCCCTCGGCAGCGAACTGATGATATGTTCTGGGGCAGATAGTGATACTCTCTCCCGGTTTCAGATAAACCTTTTCCCCAGCAGGCACAAGGCACCTTCTGCCGTCAATGCGGGCGGTGACCTCGGTATCATCCAGTTCCCCTTCCGGCGTAGAATTCCAAAGCTGCATCATAAGAACACCGCCTCCGCGGTTTATTATATCCTCCATCTTGTACCGGTGGAAGTGGTTTGGAGAGAGCTGCCCAGGCTCGGAAACCAGCATTTTTTCCGCATACGGCTTCGCATAATCCGGATTGCTCAGATTGCCGTTCCTTATCGTGAAAAGCAGCAGCCCTATACTGCTAAAATCACCGCGTCCGTAGTCTGTCACATCCCAGCCGAGCATGTTCTCGCGAATCTCGTCATATTCGCTGCCTTTCGACGCCCAATCCCCGGCGGTCCAGTAGGCGAAGGGTGGTATGTGAACCTTAATATCTCCGAGCCATTCAATTGTTTTCTCAATCAGCGCGTTAATCTGCGAGCGTTTCATTTTGAGTGCCTCCAATAAGAAATGTCACGATTGCTTCAGGGTCGAGGTCAAATATCTGGAAAACTCTGCCGTCTGTTCCCTGTCAATATTCAGCGTCGAAAGCCTTTCTTTTACGGCGGAGGAATCAAAGCCGCAGCCCTTGAGCGCACGGCTGACGGCATTGGCCCAGTCGACGTTCATTGCGTCCGAATACATCGCCGCACTGCTTATAATGCCGTCCGAAACCTTCAATAACAGCTCGATTTCCCCAAAGGAAAGCCTTGTCAGAAACTGACGGTCAAAGTCCGCGAGCCTGCCGAGCGTCCATTCGCGGCTGCCGTAGCGCTCCGTGAGCTTCTCCCATTCCTGAGCGTTCAGAACCGTTTCGTCAACCGCTTCGGCTTCGCTGCCATAGATCTCCCCGAAGGCGCTTATAAGAGCGCTTCTCATTTTTTCCGGTGTTATATCCGGATTAAGCTCGCAAAGATTGACGACCCTTGAGTGTACACTTTCAACGCCCTTGGCGCGCAGCTTCTCCTTCGAGGGCGTCAAAAACTGACCCAGCTTGTATATGTCCGAGTTGAGAAGTATCGTTCCGTGATGATAGCAAATGCCGCCCGAAGCATAGTAGGCGTTGCCGGAAAACTTCCTCCCGTCAGCGAGAATGTCGTTTCTTCCGCTGAGTGAAGCATCTATCCCGAAGCTGCGCGCCGCCAGACGGATGACCTCCGACTGCTTGACGGTATCATATAACCCGTTATGTGCTAAAAAGGTGAAATTCTGGTTTCCCAGGTCGTGATATACGGCCCCTCCGCCCGAAAGCCGCCGCGCGAGCTTTCCACCTACCGCCGAAAGAGCCTCCAGCGCGCATTCGCGCCAGGCGTTTTGATTGCGGCCTATTACGACGGTGTTGTCGTTCTGCCATAGGTATAGAAGAACCTCTCCGGGCTTTATATATCGCAGAAGCATTTCCTCCGCGGCCAGATTCCGGAAAGGGTCTGTGCAGCCTGTAATAAAAACCTGGAGCTTCATTTTATCGCCTTTTTATCTTTGGCATAATATGAACAGCCCTACCCTCGGTGTCATCTAGAGCTTCTGTTACGGCCTCTGAGAAGGTCGGATGAGGGCGGATAACGGCTGAAAGCTGCTTCACCGTCAGCCTGTTTACGATAGCTGAGGAAAGCTCGCTTATAAGATCGGAGGCCCGTGCGCACATTATCTGGGCGCCGAGCAGACGCTCCGTGCCAGCCTCGAAAACGAGTTTAACAAAGCTTCGGTCCTGCTGCTCGATGACCGTTTTTGCGTTGCCGCTCATCGCGTACTTTCCCGTTTTTACCTCGATGCCCCGCGCCTTCGCCTGCTCTGCCGTGACCCCGACGCAGGCGATCTCGGGGATTGTATAGACGCAGCTCGGCACGGCCGAAAGGTCAAAAGGCGGCTCTTCGCCGAGCATATAAGATACCGCATTCCTTGCCTGGGCAGCCGCAGCATGCGCGAGCTGGATGCTGCCTTCGGTTACATCACCTATAGCGTAAATACCCTCGACGCTCGTCCTGAAGCGCTCGTCAACCACGATGCCGCGCCGGACCTCAAGGTTCAGGCCCTCGCCGAACAGCCCTCTAAAGTCCGGCCTTCTGCCGGCTGAGACGAGGACTCCCTGGGCCGTCAGCTCCTGAGCACCGCTTTTACCTGAAAACCGGCAGCAAAGCTCTCCGCCCGTTTCAGATATTCGCTCAACCGAGCAGCCGGTATGCACGGCGACACCGCGCTTTTTATATATCATAGTCAGGTTCTGCGAAATCTCGCGGTCAAGCGTCGGAACGATGCGCTCCGCAGCCTCAATAATTGTGACCTCACAGCCCAGCGAACAGTAAAATGAGGCAAATTCCGCGCCTATAACGCCGCCACCGATTATTATGAGACTTTTGTAATCCCGCGCCGGACCCTCAAGCAGCCCGTCGCTTGTAAGAATCCCCGGGAGATCGATACCGTCAATCGGCGGAAGCGAAGGAACGGCGCCCGTTGCAATCAGTATTTGTGACGCGCTTAAAACCGTTTCTCCGACGGGCGACGACACGGTTACTTCCGACGCGGATGCAATTTTCGCCCTGCCGAGAAAAATGTCGACTCCGTTTGCCCTGACAAGCGATTCCACTCCCTCCCTCGCGCCTGAGACGACCTCGTCCCGCCGACGGCAGATCGCTTCAATGTCGTAGCCGAGATTCTCGGTGAAAATTCCAATACTCGCGCCGTCCTTCATCTCGCGGTAACGCTCTGCGGAGTGCAGTATGGCCTTCGCCGGGATACAGCCGCGGTTGAGGCAGGTGCCGCCGAGAGTGCGTTCTTCGACCAGCGCGGCCTTCATCCCGTGCTGAGCGGCGGTTATGGCCGCCGTATAACCGCCGGGACCTGAGCCAATTACGACTAGATCATATCTCTGGGACATATGCTTTCTCCTTAATTAACATGGCGTTACGATTCTTCTTGCTTCCAGCGCAGGCGCGGGTTGCGCGCCGCTTCGACCTCGTCCGGACGGCGGATGGGAGTTGTAACGGGCAGCGTGTGGGCTTTTTCGGGGTCCTTCATCGCCTCGTCGTAAACAGCGAGAAAAATGTCCGCGGCCTCGTCAAGCTGCTCCTTGCCCTCCGTTTCGGTCGGCTCGGCCATGAGCGCCTCATGGACGATCATCGGGAAGTACATCGTGGGCGGATGGATTCCCTTGTCCAGCAGAGCCTTGGCAATATCCATAGCGGTCACGCCGCGCTCCTTCGCCTCATGTTCGAGCGTCATTACAAATTCGTGCATACATACGCCATTATACGCCATCTCATATTTCTCGCTCAGCCGCTTTTTCAGGTAATTCGCAGACAGCACGGCGTGCATTGCCGCTTCCGGAATGCCTTCCCTTCCAAGTGTGAGAATATAGGTCAAAGCACGGACAATCACAAGGAAGTTCCCGTAAAAAGCCTTGACGCTCCCGACGCTCAGCGGGCGGTCCGCTTCAAGAGAGAAAACTCCGTTTTTTGAAACAACTCGGGGCTTCGGCAGATACGGCTCCAAAAAAGCCTTGCAGCCGACCGCGCCGCCGCCGGGCCCCCCACCGCCGTGAGGCGTCGAGAAGGTTTTGTGGAGATTGAGATGCACGCAGTCGAAGCCCATGTCTCCGGGACGGATAACGCCCATAACGGCGTTCAGGTTTGCTCCGTCGTAATAACACAGCCCCCCCGCGTCGTGGACAATTTTAGTAATTTCAAGGATGTTCCTGTCGAATATGCCGAGCGTGTTGGGGTTCGTGAGCATTAGTCCGGCCGTATCCTCACCGACAGCCCCTCGCAGCTTTTCAAGATCAACGCAGCCGTCACTTCCGGAGGGAATGCTCACGACCGTCATGCCGCACATAACTGCCGTCGCGGGATTGGTGCCGTGGGAGCTGTCCGGAACTATGACCTTCGTGCGCTTTTTACCCTCGCCGCGCTCCTCGTGGTATTTTTTTATGAGAAGCATTCCGGTGAATTCGCCGTGAGCGCCGGCGGCTGGCGAAAGTGTCATTGCGTCCATGCCTGTTATTTCGCAGAGCATTTCTTCCGTTTCGCTCAACACCTCAAGCGCGCCCTGAACCGTCGCTGCCGGCTGAAGCGGATGCACTTCGGTAAACCCGCGGAGAGCGGCGGGTTTCTCGTTTATTTTGGGGTTGTATTTCATCGTGCAGCTTCCGAGCGGATAAAAGCCGTTATTTACGCCATAGGCACGGCGCTCAAGCTCAGAATAATGGCGGCTGACGTCGTTTTCCGAAAGCTCTGGAAGCGCCGCGTCCTTTTGGCGGGTAAGCTCCGGCGAAAGCACTGTGACCGGTACGTCGCATTCCGGGAGATAAGTCGAGCCTCTGGCCGTAACGCTTTTTTCAAAGAGCAGCTTCATTTCACGCTTACCCCCTTGAGAATTTCGACCAGCGCGTCGATTTCACTTTTTGTGTTCATTTCGGTCACGCACCAGAGAATCGAGCCGTCCTCAAGCGGAAGACCGCCGAGGATACCCTTTTCCTCGAGCACGGCCATCACCTTCCCTGTCTCGGCGGGGCAGGAGGTCACAAATTCGTGGAAAAACTCTCCTTCATATTTGAGGGAGAAGCCGGAAACGGAAGAAATCTGTGAAGCCGCGTAGTGAGCTTTGGACAAGCACTGAGAGGCGGCGGTTTTTATTCCCTCACGTCCCATAGCCGCCATATATACAGCGGCGGTCATGGCACAGAGAGCCTCGTTGGAGCAGATGTTGCTGCTTGCCTTTTCCCGCCGTATGTGCTGTTCTCTCGCCTGAAGCGTAAGCACAAAAGCGCGGTTCTCTTCGGAATCCGTGGTTTCGCCGACGATACGGCCGGGAAGCCTGCGCATCATAGCGCTTTTTGCCGCCATGAAGCCGAGATAGGGGCCGCCGAACGAAAGTGGCATACCGAGAGGCTGGCCCTCACCGACAGCAACGTCGGCACCGCACTCCGCGGGCGTTTTGAGAATGGCGGCGGCTATGGGGTTTATGCCCATGATAAGCTTTGCTCCCGCTTCATGGACTACCCGGCCAACAGCCTCGGCAGGCTCTATTAGTCCGTAGTAGTTCGGCGAGGCGAGATAAACGCAGGCTGTGGTTTCGTCCAGCATATTGCGGAGGGCTTCAAGGTCCGTCAGCCCGTTTTTTTCGGGAATAAGAGCGATATCGGCGTTTGAAGCCCAGCAGTAGGTCTGCATAACCCGAATTACGTCGGGATGAGCGCAGGAGCTTACGAGCGTTTTTGTGCGCTTCCTCTCGCGGCACATGGCCGAGGCTTCGGCGGCGGCGGTCGCGCCGTCATAGACGGAGGCGTTGGAAACGTCCATTCCTGTAAGCTCACAGATCATGGTCTGGTACTCGAAAATAGCCTGCAGGATGCCCTGAGATATTTCCGCCTGATAGGGAGTGTAGGCTGTTACGAAGGTTTCCTTCGAAACTACTGAGTCGACTACGGCGGGGATATAGTGGCGGTAGGCGCCTGCACCGCGGAATATAGTCGGGAAAACTTTGTTTTTGGATGACAGCGCTTCCATGGCCCGCATGACCTCAAGCTCGCTCATTCCGGAGGGCAGGGCGAGGCCGTCCCTCAAAATGAGTTCGTTCGGCACTGCGGCATACATTTCGTCGAGAGAGCCAAGGCCGACGGAGTCAAGCATTTCCTTACGCTGCTTATCCGTGATGGAAATGTAACGGCCCATGCCTATTCCTCCTTTGAGCAGAAATCATCATACTCCTCGGAGTTCATAAGCTCATCATTGTCGGAACTGATACTTACCCTGATAAGCCATGAACTGTAAGGGCCGTCGTTGATGAGTCCGGGTGAGTCAAGAAGAGCTTCGTTAATTTCGGTCACGGTCCCGGAAACCGGAGCCAGAACGTCCGAAACGGCCTTTACGCTCTCAACGTCGCCGAAGGCTTCGTCAATGGCGATTTCGTCTCCGACCAGTGGAAGATTGACAAAAACAAGCTTTCCCAGTTTTTTCTGAGCGTAATCCGTCAGGCCGACTCTCGCCGTTCCGTCGTCAAGGAATTCCACCCATTCGTGAGTTGCGGAATATTTAAGATTTATTGGCGTGTTCATTTCGGTATCTCCTTAAATTGTATTTACTTATCGGATTTTTTATAAAACGGCAGGGGGACTATTTCAGCCTCGATTCTTCGTCCGCGCACCTCGGCCGAAACAGAAGTTCCGGCTGCGCTGCGGGCCTTGTCGATAAGCGCCATCGCGTAGGCTCCGTTTAGGTAGGGCAGGAAGGTGCCGCTTGTGGTTTCGCCAATCTTTTCTTCCCCGATAAAAACTGGACAATGCTCGCGGATTATGCCCCTACCGGTGACCTTCAGCCCCACACGGGTGATTTTCGGCTCTCCTTTTTCGATGAGAGCGCTTTTTCCTATGAAATCATCTTTTTGAAGCTTCACTCCAAAGCCGAGTCCCGTTTCAAGCGGACTGACGGTGTCGTCCATTTCGTGCCCGTAGAGCGGCATTGCAGCCTCAAGGCGAAGCGTGTCACGCGCGCCGAGTCCACAGGGTATCAGCCCAAAGTCCTTTCCCGCGTCAAGCAAAGCCCTCCAGAGCTTTTCGGCCTGATCGGTTTCGCAGTATAGCTCATATCCGAATTCTCCCGTATAACCAGTCTGAGAAATAAGGCACTTGATCCCCGCGACGCTGCAATCATCAAGAAAGGTATAGTATTTTTCCGGAAGATTGTTTATATCCGTAAGCTTAGAGAGTATTTCCTTTGACTTGGGACCCTGAAGAGCAATCTGGGCAATCGAATCGGAAATGTCCTCAAGTGCCACCTGCCCGAAGAGCTGCTTTTTCATCCACTCGACGTCTTTTTCACGGTTAGAGGCGTTGACGACCACAAGGTATCTGTCCTGATCCATGCGGTAGATCAGCAGATCGTCAATAACTCCGCCGTCCGGATTGCACATTGGGCTGTATCTGACCCTGCCGTCCGCCATGCCTGTGAAGTCGTTCGTAAAAAGGAAATTGATATTCCTGAGCGCGTCGCGTCCGCTGATTATAACCTCGCCCATGTGAGAGACGTCGAAAAGCCCGGCTTTTGTACGTACCGCCATGTGTTCCTCGATTATGTCTGTATACTGAACAGGCATAAGATAGCCCGCAAAGGGAACCATCGAGGCTCCGGCGCTGATGTGACATTCATAAAGCGGAGTTTTCTTTTCCATAGACAATCCAGCTTTCTTTAATAAAATAGGAGACGCACCTAAACAAGGTGCGTCTCCGTTGTGATACCTGAAAGATTCTTCCCATAAGGGAATTGCTTCGTCGGTGCCAATTTAATGGCTTTCCGGGGTCTCGTCCGGACCCGGTCCTTTTGCCTGAGAGCTTCTCGCTTGTTTCTCCTTCGGCGCCGGGTCCGCTTAACGGAACCGATCTCTCCCGAGTCCTTCATCCGAACTTTATTCTGTTAATTCCAGTGTAAACCAGCGTTTTTATATTGTCAACAGAAAATAAGGAAAACTCCGGGATGCTGATTTCCGGAAATATGCAAGGCAGAGAAACGATCCGGCCTTAAACGTTAACGGGCCGTAAAACCAAATGAACATATCAACATAATATAACTAAGGAGGTGTTTATTTTGTTTCAGTATTCTGTAAGACCGGGCGATACCGTTTACAGTATTGCCGAAATGTTCGGCGTGCCCTTTGATGTAATACTGTCCGCCAATCCCGGCTTATACCCTTACGGCTTGACTGTCGGACAGATCATTCTTATACCCGATGAGTATTATCCCGGCTATCCCGCATATCCAGGTTATCCGGTGTATCCCATCTTCCCGATAATCCCGATTCCATTTCGGCGCTTCGGTGGGCGTGGACCCGGAAGGCCGGGAAGACCTGGAGGACCCGGAGGACCGGGAAGACCTGGAGGACCGGGAAGACCCGGAGGACCGGGAAGACCCGGAGGACTGGGAAGGCCGGGAAGGCCCGGAGGACTGGGTCCCCGCAGATAACAACAAAGCTGGAGGTTTTATTATGAACAATCAGGAGAATTTAAAAATGGAACCAATAACGGATACCTGTATTAATAGCCTGAGCGGGGTACAGGATACGGCGCAGGGATATCCTGTCGCCTATAGATCCGTATACCCGGAAATTTATTATAAGCTGATGCCCTTTATTTCAATGACCTGCGATCTGATTTTTTCATATGACATGATGCCTACGCAAGAGAAGCTGGAAGAGATGTCGGACGGCATCTTCGACGATTTTTGCAAAATGTATCCTGACATGAGCGATTATATGGGAAACACGGCGGGTAAAAGCGCTGACCCGCAGGCGTCTACTGACGTATTCCGTACCGATGAGGTGTTCAGAAGAAGGTTCGGCGGCTTTCGTGGCACCGGGTTCGGCACAGGCTTCGGCGGATTCAGACGCAGGGGCCTGGGCAGAGATCTGATATATGCGCTCCTGCTTTCTGAGCTTCTTGGGCGCGGAGGCTTTCTTTATTGACAATGTGCCTAATAATTCCGGGGAGAGAGCATGAAACGCAGGCTCTCTCCCTTTAGCATTATTGATTTGTACTCCGATTCGGATCACATCTGGGGCTCCGTGCTTTCTCAATTCATGCCAGCATATTCCTAAGGAGGGAAACATCAAGTCTGGAAAATATGGCCGCGGCTTCTCCGCGTGTGATACTGTTTCCGGGTTTAAAGCTACCGTCGGGGTAACCTGTTATAATGCCTTTTTCACTGAGAGCGCTTATGGAGGTATAGGACCAGGAGTTTTTTTCTAAGGATACGTCGCTGAAAACAGGAGCCGCGTCTCCGTCGGCATATTTCAGAATATTGTTGAGCATAACAGTAACTTCCTCACGCGTGACGGCCTTTTCCGGAGCAAAGAGGTTGCCGCCGATTCCGGAAACGACGCCATATTTTCTTGCCGTATCGATGTACTTTTCCGCCCAGCTTCCCTTGCAGTCGTCAAAGCCGTAAGCGCTGTTCACCTCCGGGGCAAGCCCGAGCATGCGGACAAGAATAGCGGCTGCCTGAGCGCGGGTCATGGGGGCGTCGGGCGCAAAGATGTCGGCGCTCATGCCGTTCATCCACTGGTTCATGTAGGAAATCAGTATACTGTCTCTTGCCCAACTGGTCTGAATATCGCTGAAGGTGCAGCCGTTCAGCCAAAGCCTGTAATAGTCCCAGGTCTGGCTCGATTCCTGACCGAGGCTCCAGCTTCCGGTACCTTTTATATCATACTTTGTAACAAGAGCGAGCGCCGCCTTGATAGACTGCTCGTTCGAGTACCATATTTTATATGTACCGGCTGCCAGTTCCTTTCCTGCTACTATGGGCTTTACATCGCCGGCCTTGACGCTTATGGTGGCGCAGGCCGCCTTGCTGGTATTATCAAAAGCAACGGTTCCGCTGTAATCTCTTATCAGCACCTCAACCTTCACAGTGCTGATCCCGTATCCGCTCGGCGCACCTCCGGCGGCGGACCAGATGCGACCATAAAACGGGATGCCCAGCACTATCTTATCTTTTGACACAACACTCAGAGCGTATTTTAGAGACTTTTCAATAAAACCTATGCTGGCTACAGGACCGGGCGTGCCTCCATAATAGGACTCGTCGTAGGTCATGATCATCAGATAGTCGCAGTATTTGGCGAGCCCCGCGTAATCGTAAGACCCGGCCCAGCCTGTCGCAGAGCCGTAAGGGTTTGCGGCGACAGCGACGCCGACGGTTTTGCCGCTGCCCAGCTTTGAGCGCAAGAGCCTGACAAACTCGACGTATTTACCGCGTTCGGCGGGAGTGACGTTTTCGATATCTATATTGACACCGTCAAGATTATACGCGGACACCGCCGCTGCAAGGTCGGAGGAAAGCTTGTCGGCATTGTTAAGCGCCGCCACGCCCTTGGCCTGATCCCAGCCGTTTGCAAGGCAAGGCGTGACAAGTATCCCCTTTTTATGCATCTCCTCGACTAAGCTGCCTCCGGCATCCGGAGAGACAACAAGGTTCCCGCCGGAGTCAAGAGAGAAATAGTCGGGTGAAACCTCGTTCAGAGAGTTTTGCGCATCATTTACGATTTCTGTGTAATAGCCGGTGCCTCCGCCTGACAGATATGACATGTTGTATTTATAGCCGGCGGCGGACGCCGAAAGGCCTAAATTAACAGTAATCGCCAATATGACGAAAAGAAATATATGCCTTTGTACCGATTTCATTATGTATCCTCCCGGGCAATTATAACGCCCTTATATTTTCACTCATTTGGGCGGCCGTGTCTATGCGAAAAATCTGGGTGCAGCCCCAGTATTTGCCCGTTGATTTCGGAAACAATAAATGGGATTAATTCTTATCTTCTTTGTACTTATGTTATGATCAAGCTGCAAAAGGCGCTAACTGTAACAGCATACCTAAGTGATATAGTGAGGGGGGATTATAATGCCTGATTCCAACTATAAAGCGCTTCCGAATTCTCAGGTTGTTATATTATGAGAACTATGCTAATATTTTCTATGATGGCTCGGATATCATAGAAAATATATCTTATTCAAACGAAAGCGGGGGTTTGTAATGACTGCCGGCAGGACAGAGCTTTTCGATTATGAAGACCCGGAAATCATCGGGAGAAACAAGCGGGAAGGCCACGAGATATGGATGCCCTACGACAGCTTTGAGGAGCTCGCAGAGCAGAGCGAATCCAAATACAGGCTCAGCTTGAACGGCGTCTGGGACTTCAAGTGGATTTACGGAAACGCCACGGTGCCCGAGGGCTTTTTCGACCCCGGATATGACAGCTCAGGCTGGGAAAAGACGGAGGTGCCTTCCGTATGGCAGCTCAAGGGATACGGCAAGCCTTATTATCTGGCCTTCGCCTATCCCCCGACCCTGAGTACGAAGAAGAGGGAGATACCTAAAATCGACCGGAGCAAAAATGAGAAGGGCCTTTACAGAAGGACCTTCGAGCTGCCGGAGAGCTTTTCGGACAGAAGAATCTATATACATTTCGGAGCTGTGAAATCCGCCTTTCATCTATATGTAAACGGAAAAGAGGCCGGATACTCTCAGGGCTCAATGACGCCCGCGGAATTTGACATAACGGAGTTTGTCGTTCCCGGCGAAAACTGCGTTGCGGCGGAGGTCGTCCGCTACAGCGACGGCACATATCTCGAAGATCAGGACATGTGGTTTTTCAGCGGGATTTACCGCGAGGTATATGTCTATGCCGAAGCGAAACTCTATCTGCGGGATATTTACGCCCGCTCGTTTCCGGACGCAAGTTTTACCGACTGGACCCTGAAGATAGACGTTTATGTTGAGAATACGAGCCATGAGGACAGAAACGTCGACATAGAGGTGCTGCTTTGCTCCTACGAGAGCTTTGAGGTAAAAGACAGCTTTTCGTGCGGCTTTGACGCAGCGGCAGAGATTGAGGGCGTATTTTTCATTGAAAATGAGATTGAAAGCCCGGAAAAGTGGAGCGCAGAGGAGCCGAATCTCTATCGTCTGGTTATTATGCTTAAGAACCCCGACGGCTCCATTATCGAAGCGAAAACCATACACTTCGGCTTTAAATCCGTCGAGATCTGGAACGAGCAAATACTTATAAATGGAAAACCGCTGATGATCTGCGGCGTAAACCGCCACGATTTTGACCCGGATTCCGGCTGGGCGGTCCCACGGGAAAGATATCATCAGGACCTTGCGCTTATAAAACGGGCAAACATAAACGCGATACGAACAAGCCACTACCCAAACGATGCGCAGCTGTACGAGCTTTGCGATATATACGGGCTTTACGTTATGGACGAAGCAGACGTTGAAACCCATGCCGTCCGAAGAAAGAACGTCCCGGGGAACAATTCTCTGTGGACACAGGCCGTAATCGACCGTGCGGAGCGCATGGTGCTAAGGGACAGGAACCACCCCTGCGTCTTTATGTGGTCTCTTGGCAACGAGGCGGGCTACGGCGAAAATTTCGCAAAGATGAAGGAGCGCGTACGCTTTCTCGACCCATCCCGTCCAGTTCACTATGAGGGCGACTGGGACCTGTCGTTGAGCGACGTCGTATCGAGGATGTACCCGGACTTTGAGCTTCTGCACAGGCTGGGCCATCATGAGGAGGTCAAAATCAGCTTTCTCGACGAGCTGCTCAACAGGTTTACAGTGACGGGAGACAAAAAGCCGCTGAAACCGGAACAGTATCGGGGCAAGCCGGTGCTACTGTGCGAATACGCGCACGCGATGGAAAACAGTCTGGGGAATTTTCAGGAGTATATGGACGTTTTCGAACAATACTCCAACATGGCCGGTGGCTTCATCTGGGACTTCGTCGACCAGTCGATACGCAGAAAAACGCAGGACGGTCGGGAGTTTTGGCTTTACGGCGGAGATTTCGGTGAGGAGGTGTCGCACAGATATTTCTGTGCGAACGGCATAGTTTCCGCAGACCGCACGCCGCACCCCTCCTATTACGAGGTCAGAAAGGTATATCAGAGAATCAGGGTGAAACCCGTTGACTTGCCAAACGGTATCATCAGCGTAGAGAATCGGTACAGCTTCAAAGATTTATCGGAGTTTACGCCGGCGTTTTCGCTTATCGAAAACGGAAGGGCCGTTCAGAAGCGGACGATGGAACCTGTTTCACTCGTCGCGGGAGAGAGCTGCAAAATAAAACTTGATTTATCGGGAGCCTGCTTCAAGCCGAACGCCGAGTACCACCTGAACATGTTCTTTCTCACATCGAGGGACACGCTCTGGTGTGAAAAGGGCTATCCGCTCGCCTTCGAACAGTTTGAGATGCGCCCGGGCACGCTCACAATCGAACCGGATCGGAGCGAAGAACCTGCGGTTTCAGAATCGGCGGATACGATAGCCGTCCGAGGAAACGGATTCTCTGTCCTTATCAGTAAAAAAAGCGGTGCTATATGCTCTATAAATTACGGCGGCGGCAACCTACTGCGCTCACCGCTTAAGCCGAACTACTGGCGCGCCTATACGGACAACGATCTGGGATATGCAAATTTCAGGCCCGAATTCGAGAGCATCCTTGCCGCGCCCGTCAAGCGCTGGAGAAGAGCGACGGAAAAGCGGAGGGTGCGTTCCGTAAGGCTTGAAAGCGAAGCAGGACTTGCAAAAATCACGGTTAGACAGGCGGTTCCATATTGCCGTGGCGATGCCGTCACGGTGTTCCGCGTGGACGGAAGCGGCTCGGTTTTTATAAGACATGAGCTTTATCCCCAAAAAGACATGCCGCGTATCGGGTTTACGATGGCGCTCGCAAGGGAGCTGGACTGTTTCACATGGTTCGGAAGAGGCCCGCACGAGAATTACTGCGACCGCAAAACGGGTGCTCCGGTCGGCATATACTCCCTAAGAGCTAGGGAAATAGGGCATGATTACGTGCGTCCGCAGGAAAACGGCAGCCGCACGGAGCTGCGACGTCTTGAGATAAAGGACGCGGGCGGGAGCGGCCTTTTGATAACAGGAAACCGTTTTGGCTTCAGCGCATGGCCCTATTCGCAGGAGGCGCTTGAAGAGGCTGCACACAGGCACGAGCTTGCGGAGCAGGATTTTGTAACGGTTAACGTTGACCATATGCAGTGCGGCGTCGGTGGAGATTTTCCGGGGGTGGCAAGGCTCCACGAGCCATATAAAATTCATAAGGGAAAGCGCTACGTTTTCGAGTTTTCGATTTCGGACATTAGGACCGAAGCAAAGCCGGAAACCTGCGGCTGACCGGGGGCGGGACGTATTATTGCAAAGCGTGAGGAGGCGTGTTAAATGGGTATTTCCGGTGGAAGGCTCGAATATAGAACAGGTAAACGAAGGATAACTGCTGATTTCAGAGAAAGCGCCGAGACGCAGGATTTCAGCCTGAAAATATGCGAAACGTCCGTAAACGGTGGGAAACGGTTCACCGCAGTTTTGACGCCGAAAGCGGAGATTTCAATAATCAACTGCGTTCTTTTGACCGACGAAAAGCTAACCGATGACGATCCGGTCTTTCTCAACGGCTATCAGACCTGGACAGACAGCTCGGAGCTTCGGCTCGGTCAAAAAATTCCGGGTCTCAGCCCGCTTGCCAGACCTCTTATCGGCATGTACGGCGACTACTCCTTTTATAGATACGGAAAGGACAGGCTGCAAAGCTGGAGCTATACCTATATCCGCGATATGAAGGACGGCGCGATAACGCTTTACGGTTCCCTTTCCGAAAAATCTGGCTATACCATTTTTGAGTACGGCAGGAAAGAGGAAAACCTTCGTATTATCAAGGACTGCAAAGGGCTGGAGCTTTCAGGCGGCGCTCCGTACGTCCTGTTCGATCTGTTCATGATACACTCGGAGGAGGAAGCCGCGTTCGACGGCTGGTTTGCGGCCTCCAGAATCCCGAAGCCGCGCGTGGGGCCCTGCACCGGATGGACAAGCTGGTATAATTACTACACAGCCGTGACGGAAAGCGATGTGCTCGAAAACCTTCGGGCGTTCAGCTCCCGCGGGCTGCCGATCGATTATTTTCAGATTGACGACGGGTATCAGGAAGCCGTCGGAGACTGGCTTCGAGTGAACGGGAAGTTTCCAGGCGGGATGGCCTGCCTAGCAGACGAAATACATGACGCCGGCTACAGGGCTGGCCTGTGGCTGGCCCCGATAATATGTGAAAAAAAATCGGAGCTTTTCAGGAGGCACCCCGACTGGGTGATGTGCAGGGCTGGGTTTAATCCGGGCTGGAGCGGGATTTTCTATGCCCTCGACTTCTATAACCCCGAGGTTCGTGCCTATCTTCGTGAGGTCTTCGATACGGTTCTGAACAAGTGGAATTACGACATGGTAAAGCTCGACTTTTTATATGCCGCTTCGCTTCCGAAGCGCAAGGATAAAACGCGCGGGCAGGTCATGTGCGAATTTTTTGAATTTTTGAGGGAAATCTCTGGCGGTAAGATCATCCTCGGCTGCGGCGCACCGCTCGGTGCGGCCTTCGGGCTTTTTGACTACTGCCGTATCGGAAGCGACGTTGCCCTCAAATGGGAGGACAGCTTCCTCTCGGCCATACGTTACCGCGAGCGCGTCTCAACATTTAATGCACTGACAAGCACTGTAGGCAGGTGGCGGCTCAACGGCAAGGCGTTTTACTCAGACCCCGACGTATTCATTCTTAGGGACTGCGGAAACAGTCTGACCGAGGATGAGAAATATACCCTGTATATGATAAACAGCGTTCTCGGCGGGCTGATTTTCACCTCGGACAACATAAACGAATATACGGACAGCCAAATGGAACTACTGAAAGCCCTGTTGTCGCCGGAAAGCAGGAAAATCATTAAGGTTGTAAAAAGCGAGGCCGTGAGTATTTACTACGAGCAGGGAGGCAGCAGCTTTTGCCTTTTCAGCAATCTAAATCATTATAAAATAAACGTTTGGGTGCCTTACGACGGAGTTATGCAAAAAGAATCGCTCGCTGTCAGTGAAAAGGATAAGATAGAACTGCGGCCGCATCAGACGGTGTGCCTGCGGAGAGAGTGATAAGTAATGGAGCGGGATATGGAAAACAACAAAAACAGCGCTATAATCCCGCGCTCCAAGCTGTACCGGCTTTACCCCGGACAGAGCGCGGAAGAAATTGAAAAACGTCTCGAAATGGCAACCGAGGGGTTCGCGCGCGTTTATGGAAAAACGGGCGCCCGTCTTTTCAGCGCACCCGGCAGGACCGAGCTGGGCGGAAACCATACGGATCATCAACACGGGCTTGTGATCGCCGCTGCGGTCGGCCTCGACGACGTCGCAGCCGCTTTACCAAACGGCGATGGGATTATACGCATTTTCTCGGATGCTTACGGTTCCGCGTCGATCGATCCGTGCAATCTTTTGCTGCGTCCCGATGAGGCCGGTACGCCCGCTTCTCTGGTACGCGGTGTTGCCGAATACCTCTCACGACAGGGTCGCGGGCATATCGGCGGCTTTGACGCCTTGATATCCGGGCTGGTGCCCGTTGGCTCGGGGCTTTCCAGCTCCGCCGCTTTTGAAACGCTCATCGCCTGCGTGATTAACGGACTGTTTTTTGAAGGGGAAATTCCCCCCGAAACACTTGCGCACGCCGGACAATACGCGGAAAACACGCATTTCGGAAAGCCCTGCGGCCTAATGGACCAGATGGCGTCGGCGGTGGGCGGAATAATAGAAATTGATTTTGAAAATCCGGACGCGCCGCACCTTGAGCGCCTCTCCGTCGATTTTTCGGATTTCGGGTATGCGCTATGTATAATTGACACCGGCACTAAGCATGACGGTCTGGGTGAGGAATACGCCGCGATACCTGCAGAAATGACGAAAGTCGCAAGGCTTTTCGGCGAGGAGAGGCTCAGAAGCGTCCCTCCTGAAAGGTTTTACGCAGAGCTTCCAAAAATTCGGTCGCGGGCGAGCGACCGCGCCCTGCTTCGGGCTATGCACTTCTTCGGCGAAAACGAGCGGGTTCCGTCAGAAACCGCTGCGCTCAAAAGCGGAGATTTCGGGCGCTTTCTGCATCTGGTAAGGGAGAGCGGAAAATCGAGCTCGATGCTGCTGCAAAACATATATCCGGGCGGCTCTGCGCACGACCAGTCCGCCGCACTGGCTCTCGCATGGTGTGAGCGTCTGCTGGATGGTTCCGGGGCCTGCAGAATTCACGGCGGCGGCTTTGGAGGTACGATTCAGGCGTTTGTACCGATTTCCACTTCTGATAGTTTTAGAGAGGGCATGGAGCGACTTACCGGCGCTGGAAGCTGCCGCTTTCTGAAAATTCGTGACGCGGGCGCGGTTGAAATTGAAGCATAAATGTTTATCGGAGACTGAAAATGAGTGATTTGAGCGTTTCACCGGCAATTCTCGGGATAATTGAATACGCGGTCGGCAAGGGGCTGCTTGACACCGCCGACAGGAACTGGGCGCTGAACGCCATCCTCGGCGTACTGCGGCTTGACAGCCCGGGAGCCGACGCCGTTCCCGCAGCCTTGCCGCTCGATGAACTGCTCAAAGCCTTGGCGGACGATGCTGCCGCACGCGGAGTGATACAAAATACGGCGGCAAGCCGCGACCTGCTCGACACCGCCGTCATGGGCTGCGTTACGCCCAGACCCTCGGAGCTTGCGGAGCGCTTCGCTTCACTTTACGGAAAAAGTCCGAAGGATGCGACAGACTGGTTCTACAGATTGTGCATGGACTGTAACTATATCCGGGAATACAGGCTGAAAAAAGACGTTAAGTGGTCCTATACGAGCAAATACGGAACGATGGAGATAACCATAAACCTCGCAAAGCCCGAAAAGGACCCTCTTGACATTGCGGCTGCGCGCAGCGCAAAAAAAATAGCCTACCCCGCCTGCCAGCTCTGCCGGGAAAACGAGGGCTATGCGGGTCGGACGGATTATCCTGCACGACAGAACCTTCGCATAATACCTATTGATATTCTCGGCGAGCCCTGGGGCTTTCAATACTCGCCCTATGTTTATTACAATGAGCACTGCATCGTGCTCAACAGTGCCCATACTCCTATGGTTATCGACACGGCATGCTTCCGCAAGCTGTTTGATTTTCTGGATAAATTCCCCCACTACTTTATCGGCTCGAACGCGGACCTGCCGATTGTGGGCGGTTCGATCCTTTCGCACGAGCACTTCCAGGGCGGCCGCCACGAATTCCCGATTGAGAAGGCCAAAACAACGGAACAGATCCCCCTTCCGTGCTGTACGGGAGTGAGCTGCGGCATCCTGAACTGGCCGATGGCGGCCATAAGACTTAACGGCGCGGACAGCGGAAAAGTTGCAAGGCTTGCGGACGCCATATTCGAGGCATGGAAAGATTACGACGACCCAGAGGCCCATATATTTTCGAAAACGGGCGGGGAGCGGCACAATACCGTTACTCCGATCGCAAGAAAACGCGGCGCTCTCTACGAAATGGATATTGTTCTTCGGAATAACCGCACCACGAAGGAGCATCCTCTAGGACTGTTCCACCCACACAGCGAGCTTCACCACATCAAGAAGGAAAACATAGGGCTGATCGAGGTAATGGGACTTGCAATCCTCCCTCCGCACCTGAAAAACGAGCTTCAGGCGCTCGGCGAGGCAATGGCTTCGGGAGGCGATCTGAGGTCGAACGAGTTAAGCCTCCACGCCGAGTGGGCGGAAGAAATCCTCTCGCGCCGCAAGGTGACGGCGCGGAATGTAGACGATATCCTGCGCGATGAGGTCGGAGCCGTGTTTGTCAAATGTCTGGAGCACGCCGGTGTGTTCGGACAGGATGAAAAGGGAAAGGCGGCCTTTGACCGTTTCACAAAGACGTTTTTTAGCCGGGTGTCGGAAATCAGCATCGGATAAACCTCGGGAGTTGCCCGTATTATGAGGCCAGTATCGGCGCCGTTTTTTGCGGCGCCGATACTGGCCTACAGTAAAAATTAATGAGAAACAGAATGTACAATAAATAGCACAATGAGCTGTTTAAGAATTTTTAAGCTAGTAAACTGCCGAAACTGGAGAATAAATACTAAAAGCCTGTACTCATACAGTGGTTTGCAAATTATAGAGGAGAACTGATTCTATGAAATCACTATTCAGCAAGATGAATGTCAGCAAAAAATTCGTTGTGACATTCATTATCGTATTCGTGGCCACCGCCGGCAGCATGGCTATATTATTTTCACTTCTGGCAGGAGCGGACAAACTACTTGACAGTTTTTTGAACGTATCATTGTCACAGATGGAGTCGCAGTTGATTATAAGGGATGAACTGGACGTTATAAACAGGTCGCTTATTAATATGGCGAACGGAGCAAGCGCCTCGGAAGTAAAAACGGAATATGAGAAAACCACTGAGGCTGAAGCATCCGTCGAAGCAGAAATTGCAAAGCTGTCCGGCGTTTCTGGTATTGATGCAGTACAGACCGATTACCAGACAATGAAGGAAGCAGCCGACGTAATAAAAGATCTCGCCGCACAAGGAAGCTGGGAGGCTGCTCTTTCAAGATTCGCCGGAACATATACATCCGCCTTTGAAACACTGGGCGAAACGCTTAACGGCATTGCCGCAACGCTTTCGGACGAAGCAAGTAACTCCGTTTCAAACTATAAATCCGCTAAAACAAGAGCAATACTGATTTTCTGCGCTCTTGCGGGCATTGCGCTGATTTTTACCGCCTACGTTTTGATCGTTTTACAGAGAAGTGTCGTGCAGCCTCTAAAGAAGCTCGTCGACTCCTGCCAGGACCTTCAGGAGGGCAGAAAGATTAAGCCGCTGCATATAGATTCACAGGATGAATTCGGGGAACTGGGAAAGACCTTTGAAGACATGAGCAGTACTATTTCGTTCGTTATCTACGACACCTGCAGCATACTTGCAAACGGCGCCGAGAAAAATCTTGCCGCGCGTTCGGAGGATGAGAGCAAATACATAGGTAAATACAGCGAAATAATCGATTCCGCCTACGCCGTTTTTTCCGATATCAGCGAGAGCATGAAAATGACGGACGGGATAGCCGAGCAGGTGTCGTCGGGATCAAACCAGATATCCTCCGTTTCACAGACTCTGGCGCAGGGCACGACGGAACAGGCATCCGCGGTTGAGGAGCTTTCGGTAACCGTATCAAATATTGCGGAGCTTAGCAAGGCGAACGCGGAGAAGGCCAACAAAGCCAGTCTGATCAGCGTAGAGTCGGCTAAGGTTGTCAATGAAAGTAATGAGTACATGACTCAGATGCTTGAGGCTATGAGCAATATCACAGCCACATCAAAAGAAATTGGAAAAATCGTCAAGGCTATAGACGATATCGCCTTCCAGACAAATATTCTTTCCCTCAACGCCGCTGTTGAGGCTGCCCGCGCCGGCGCTTCAGGCAAGGGGTTTGCCGTCGTGGCCGACGAGGTGAGGAACCTCGCGCAGCGCTCGGCCGAAGCGGCAAAAAATACGACCTCACTTGTTGAGAGTACCGTCGTGGCGATCGAAAACGGAACGAAAATCGCAAACGCTACGGCGCAGTCTCTGCGTGAAGTTGGAGAAAAGACCGAGTATGTAGGCGAGGCAATATCCCAGATTGTGGAGACATCCCAAAGCCAGTCAAGCGCAACCGATCAGGTGCTTCTGGGCATTAATCAGGTTTCAACGGTTGTCCAGACAAACTCAGCCACAGCCGAAGAAAGCGCGGCCGCGGCCGAGGAGCTCGCGGCCCTTGCAAAGCAGCTTTCAGAGCTTACAGGGCAGTATAAGCTCCGGCGCTGAACCGTGACGGCGTTTGATCAAGCCTGAAAAACGCAATCAAATGAATAACAGCTGATAATATGTGTTTATGGAGCAAAACGACATAGCCGTTTGGGGTTATGCCGTTTTGCTGTTTATAGTTTTTCCGCGGTTTAGAATCCGGTAGCATGGCCTCTCAAAGGTAATTTTAACAGATAACAAATAAGGTCATGCTAAAACATAGACGCGCCGTATTGTTCCTTCAAACCGCATGGTCAAAGCAGATTTACGCGTCGGTAAGCAGGCCCTTGATTCAGCGCGGGAATCTGCCTAAATCACAATTTGTCATTGTCAATATCAATCGTTTCAAAAAGCTGCATCTGCATCCTGTATACATTCATGAGCATTGAATAATAAAGATCACTCAAAACCGGCTCATCTCCCGCTTCGGGCAGGGAGCTTACGGAAACCTTACCGGAGTCCTGGATCACGGGGTTGGCACTAATATCACTTCCACAGTATTCTAGAACCTTTTTTACATAGCTTTGCGTTTCTTTAAACGGAGGAATACCGCCATATTTTTCAACGTTTCCTGGTCCTGCGTTGTAAGCCGCAAGCGCAAGCTCAGTACTGCCGCCGAACTCCCTCAGCATCTGGGCAAGAAATTTGACGCCTCCCATGATGTTCTGTTCGGGGTCAAACGGGTCCAGCACTCCGAGAGCCTTTGCCGTTGCGGGCATTAGCTGCATGATACCCATTGCTCCGCTGCTCGACAATGCGTTGGGGTCGAAGCTCGACTCCGTTTTTGCAACCGCCTTTAGAAGATTTACCGGAACACCGTATTTTTTTGCGGCGGCCTCAAATATGCTGTCAAGGCTGGTTTCCGATTTGCCCAACAAGCCGCTCAACAAGCTTGCAAAACCGGAATCGCTCTCAGCGCTGATTTGTTGTGCCTGATTGAATTTTTCTGTTCCGCCCGTGCCTATACCGCTTATATTCAAATTCTTCACCCCGATCAGGGTATAACAAGCTCAGGTACTTGTCAATGACAAGCGTCGGTTTGTTTCAAATATTAAGCCGTTATTTGTCGATTCCGTAAATTTTTGTCCGTTAGGTATATTGATTACTTATTGAGTTTGTGTAATTATTAATGATAAGAAGCTTGCTTTAATCAAAGCAGAATTAACGTGTTGAATTATCTCCGATCTTGAAGGGTGCGGACTATGAAATTAAAGAAAAACAATACGAATATTGAAAGCTCTCTGAAAAGCATATTGGATTCCTTGGAATCAGATGTGGTTATTGTCCGGAACGAGAGCTGCGACGTTTTATTTATGAATGAAGCCGCCCGCAAGCGGGTTGACGGAGAGGATCTTTCATCCGCGGGCTACAGAAAAGGATATACATATCTTTATCCGGGACTCTGTGAAAGCTGCCCACACAAGGCGGATTCCAAGGACGAGTATGCCGTATTTGATATTAAAGACAGAAATGGACGTATTTTTTCCGCAACCCGAAAAACTGTTGAATGGATTGACGGCAAATCCGCAACGGCTTTATTCCTGCGTGACGTCGATGACGAACGCAGTCTAAAAAACAGAATGTATAATCTTGCCTATTACGACCAGCTGACGGGAGTTCCAAACAGACAAAAGCTCAAGGAGGACTTTGAAGCCGCGCTGAAAGATAACAAGAACGATAGATATTGTGGAATCGTAGCCATTATTGATCTTGATAATTTTAAAGTTATCAACGATAATTACGGTCACGGTACGGGCGATGAAATGCTGCTGAGGATCACGGCATACCTTGAGGGCAACGACGATTTCAAGGGCCACTTATACAGGCTGGGCGGAGACGAGTTTGTTTTGTTCTATAAAGAGAAGCTGTCGAAATTTGAGGACCAGACAGCCGTCAGGACGTATTTTAAAGAGCTTCTCCAGAAGTCTCTGCTTTCTTACACGATGCCGAATATAGAAGCCAAATGCACTCTCAGCATGGGCGTTGCGATATTTCCCCCGCATGGAGAAACCTTATCTGAGCTTTTGCGCAAAGCGGATATCGCGCTTTATAAAGCAAAGTCCGACGGACGTAACCGGGTAGTGCTTTTTGAAGATGAATATGATGCCGCAAGAAAATTCAAGGACATGTATATAAACATGCAGCCGATTTTGATAAAAAACGGCAACACCTATGGATACGAGCTTCTTGACAGCGATAACAGCGAAAAAGAGGACGACCACACGTTTAGCCTTTCCCAGATAGACCGTACTCTGGACGCGCTTGAGCTCAATGATATTAAAGATGGTACAAAGTATTTTATATCCTTCACAAAACAGTTTTTCAACAAAACAGTTTTGAAAAACCTGCCCAAAAGCAAATTCGTGATTCAAATCAGCGCCTCCGACAGATATGCGGAAGAACATATGGCTTTATATAAACAGCTAAAAGCAAACGGCTACCTGTTGTTGTTGTCGAATATTACCAGCGGCATTTTGGACAGAAACTTACTTGACCTTGCCGATTATTGCAAGTTTGCGCCCGGGGGGATGAGTGCGGGCGAACAGATTAATCTGATTGCTGCGAACCCGTCTAAAACCTTCATTGCGACGGACGTATCGACAACTGAGGAATTTGAAATTGCCAAGCGAAGAGGATTCACTCTGTTTCAGGGATACTTCTTTAATCAGCAGACGGTGGTCAAGAAGGAAAAGGATATTGAACCCCTGAAGGCCAACTATTTTCGGCTGCTGCAGCTGACAAGTACGGATAATTATGTGGATTTCAATGAGATAAGCGCTGTGATCTCTTCGGATGTGGCATTATCGTATAAATTGCTCCGCCTGCTGAACTCCGCCTCCGTTGGACTGCGCACCAGAGTAACCTCCATTCTTACCGCGCTGACCTTTTTGGGGGAAGAAAGCCTGAAACAGTGGATATCGGTTCTGGCTCTGCGCGGCGTTTCCGATGAGAAGCCGCTGGAACTTGTGAGAATGTCCCTGATAAGGGCGCGATTCGGTGAAAGCTTATCGTGCTGCTTTAAGCCTCCGATGGATACAAAGAACGTATTTATGGTGGGGCTATTGTCTCTTCTGCATATTGCACTTGATAAAACGAAGGAAGAGATGCTGGATGAAATTCCCGTTGCGGACAAGATCCGGCAGTCCCTTCTGGGAGACGACGGCCCATACTCAGAACTATTAAAGTTTTTTGAATCCTACGAACATGCTGATTGGAGTGAAATTTCGCGTTTTTCCGAAAAACATGAAATTGGCTGCTATGCGATCAACAATGCATATGTAAGTGCTGTTAAATGGTGCAACGATTTGATTAACGCATATTGACAGAAAACGGAGAGGATAAACAGCATGGATGTGTATATTGCCAGGCAGCCGATTTTTGACAGGCAGATGAGAATATACGGCTATGAACTTCTTTACAGGAAAAGCGATGAGAACGCTTTCACCGAAATGGATGACGATATTGCAACCAGTGAGCTGATCTACAATTCTTTCCTTGTTGCCGGACTCAACAAGCTGACGGACGGGACGAAAGCTTTTATTAATTTTTCAAAGGATCTGATTGACAGCAAGTTGCCATACCTTCTGCCTAAGGACAGCGTTGTGTTCGAAATCCTTGAGCGTAAGGAGGCGACTGAGGCGACAATAGAGGCATGCGACAGGCTGAAAGCACTGGGCTATGAGCTTGCGCTCGATGATTTTGTAATAGATGACAGCTTTCTGCCCCTGTTTGATAAGGTTGATATAATAAAGGTGGAATATCCGTCGGTCAGCCTCGAAGACCAGAGCCGATTAGTAAAGGAAAACAGGAACGGAACCCGGTTTCTTGCAGAAAAAATCGAGACCAGGGAGGACTTTCAGCACGCCTTCGATATTGGATACGACTTTTTTCAGGGATACTTCTTCAGTAAGCCAACAATTATTAACTCGAAGGAAATCGCGTCGATCAGCGCAAATATTATTGCAATTGCAGATGAACTGAAAAACCCAGAACCGAGCTATGACGTGATATCGGAGATAATCATGAGCGATCTGGGATTGACATATAAGCTGCTGAGCCTTGCTAATTCAGTCTATATGGGGGCAAGGGGGAAAATCAGGTCCGTTAAGCAGGCGCTGTCTTATATCGGCATTAACGAGATGAACCAATGGATCAACATTATGATGGTTAGGGACCTGCAGAATGTCGAAAACGCCGAGCTTGTAAAACTGTCTCTCATACGCGGTAAATTTTTGGAGCTGCTCGCAAAAGAGCTGAAATACACTGATAAAGCTTCCGAATGCTTCCTGACGGGTATGTTCTCGTTCATAGATGTTTTAATGAATAAACCGATGGGTGAGGTTCTTGAGGGACTTCCGCTTTAAAAAGACGTTAAGCAGGCTCTTCTGGGTGGAAAAAACATTTTCAGGCAGCTTCTTGATTTTCTGATCGACTATGAATCGGCCGACTGGAGTAAAATTGAGGACAGGTATCCGTTTAACGTGATTAGGACGAGCAGATTTATGAAAATATATCTTGAGTCTCTTGAGTGGGCAAAGAAGCTGAATTTTTAGATACACCCTTGCTGTGCCCAGCTAAGAATACCCTATATAAACGCCGCATGCTCAGCATGCGGCGTTTATATAGGGTTACTGTGCCTGATTGAAGGCGGGGAACGCATAAAAATGGGAAAAGAGGAGGAGTAACTGAGTAGTAATTGAAAAAATTTTTATGCTTCCGCGGGATCAAGTTGCAAGCCTGAATTGTCCGACAAGGCTTTTTAACACTTCGGCCTGACTTGAAAGCTCCTCGCTTGCTGCGGCACTTTCCTCGCTTGTTGCAGAGTTCATCTGAACTACGGAGGAGACCTGCTCGATGCCAATCGAAACTTGATTAATTGCGGCTGCCTGCTCCTGAGCCTGTTCGGATATCTCATCGATCAGGACTACAATCTCCGAAGCTTTTTTAGCAACTTCCACAAAACCCGTACTTGTGTTGCTCACAAGCTGAGAACCCTTTTCAACAGCTTCGATGGAGCTTTCGATGAGGAGAGTGGTGTTCTTAGCAGCCTCCGCGGATTTTTGCGATAAATTACGAACCTCATCGGCAACCACCGCAAAGCCCTTACCGGCAGCTCCGGCTCTGGCTGCCTCAACAGCGGCATTGAGCGCGAGGATGTTGGTCTGGAAAGCGATATCGTCAATTGTTTTGATGACCTTGCCGATGTTTTTGGAGGTTGACGAAATCTTGTCCATCGCCTGGCGGGCGAGTTCCATGTCGTTTACGCTGCTCTGCATAACGGCTTCGGTTGACGTTGTCAGTTCCTTTGCTTTCTCTGCATCTTCGGCGTTTCTCGTAACGCGCTGCGATATATCGGCTATTGAAGCCGAAAGCTCCTGAACACTGCTTGCCTGCTCGGTGGCACCCTGAGCCAGAGCCTGAGAACCGGAGCTTACCTGCGAGGCTCCAGCCGATACCTGTTCGGAAACCTGAAGTATGTCCAGGAAAGAGTCGGAAAGGCCGCTCTTCAAGGTTTTCAGGGAGGTGAGGATATTTGCGTAATCTCCTATATACAAGCCAGTATCGTGTGAATTGACGTCAAAGTTTCCTCCGGAGAACTCCGACAGGATAAAGTCTATATCTTTAATTATCGATCCTGTTTGGCTCAAAGTATTTAGAATGGAACTTTTTAGAACGACAAATTCGGAAGAGGCAGCCGCAAGGTCGGGAAGCGGCGATAAAACATCGCCTGCTGCCAGCTGTGATAGCCTTTTAATGTATACTTTCAACGGATCAACGACTCTGTTTGCAATATAGATACAGCCGAATACGCCCACGAGAATGATTATGACAAGCAAAGCTGCGGAGCCATAGATGGAGGTCATCACTCCTCTGGTAAAGTCCGATACGGGCGCGGTCAGACAAATGATCCAACCATCGCTGCCTTCAACAGTGGAAGCGCAGAGAAATTTCCTGACGCCCTGGTACTGGTACTGATTAAAGGAGACCTCTCCGGATAGTGCGCTATTGAACGAATCCACCAAAGGCTGCAAAGCCGGCTCGCTTTCCGCCAATTCAAAAATGTTTTTTCCATCAGAAATATAAGCTGTGTCAATATAATCTACAAAATCTCCGTTTTTATCAAGTATGTATGCGTAACCGTTTTTGCTTATGTTCATACTGGATATGGCCTGACCGATCAGAGTCTGAGGCACGGTAAAGCAAACTACTCCCGTAACCGAGGTCCCTTTCATACCATTTGTCCAAATCGGCGTGGAGAGAGTCATGGCGAGCTCGCCCGATTTTTCATCAAGGTATGGGGAGGTAATGTATGTTTCGCCATCCTTGGCGGGAGAGAAGTACTCAGCCGAGGAGTAGTCTTTGCCGGTCTTTATTTCTTTGCCGCTGGCAGATAAAATGTATCCGTCAAGTAAGTCATATTCTTTGACCTTTTTTGTTACAAGAGCTGCCTTTTCCGCATCGGTAGCCTCTGAACTGTACATAACGCTGTTGGACGCGATTTCTTCCATTAGTACCGATATTCTGCCTAGCTTATTGGAAACGGCGTCACCCGCGATTCCGGCGGCGGAAATCATCGAATCCTCAAGACTGGAAATGGTGCTGCGATAGCCCATATATACAGTAAAAACCGCCAAAACAACGGAAGCCGTACATATAAAGATAATTATTGGCACAGTTATGGTCATACGCAGGCTATTTTTCCTTTTTTCCTTTAATGCTGTCAGGCCTTTTAAATCATTTTTTTCCATTTGGTACCCCCCAATTTTATATAATTTCTCAATAGAGTTTTGCTTGCGGTACACAATCGGATCTCAAGCAAAGAATACCAAAGCTTTGCGGGCTTTATGCTCGTTTCTGTGTAATCTTTCTTTCACTAGATTTATGCTATGATTTTTGCTTACCACAAGAAGCTAACTAAGAATGTTTATTAAATATTATTAAGCTCACATGCTCAGAAAAATTGTGTACCCTCCAAAACAAAAGAGAATACCCGGGACTCTAAAAGAACCTCGGGTATATTATCGTGTTGCAGGTAAGCTAGCTAACGGACGCTTTTGAAGTAAGGGAGGGGACAGGCAGATCGAAGGCACCATCATCAGAAGCGCCCAAAACAGAAGCTATGGTGACGAAAAGATACCTTACGTCCTCAAGCAGATCAAGCTCATCGCCCTTTTCGCCAAGCTCGGAGTCCTCAAGAAGCCTCACACACGGACGGAAAATGTTTTCTGCATGATTTTTCACAACGACGGCGGTCGAGCCGTCGGACAATTTGACCAAGGTTCCCGATGGGTAAATGCTTATCAGATGAGAAAATACCTTGACAAGCTCGCAGTCAAACTGAGAGTCCGATCCGGCAATTATGTATTCAATTGCGTCTTTGGGATGCCAGGCCTTACGGTAGCTCCTCTGGCTTGTCAGCGCGTCATAAACATCGGCCACAGCTAGAATACGTCCGAAAAGAGGAATCTGGCTGCCGCTGTATCCGAACGGGTAGCCGCTACCGTCTATCTTTTCGTGGTGGCTTTGTATTCCAGGCAAAACCTCGGTGGAAAGGTTATAGCACTTGCGCATACGCTCGACGCCCTTTAATGGGTGGGACTTTATGACATCGAATTCCAAAGGAGTTACGGCGCCGTTTTTGTTTATTATCTCAATGGGAATATCAATTTTTCCGATATCGTGCATAAGCGCGCAAAGAGCAATATCTTCAAGTCTGTTCCGTGTGATGCCGAGTTCTCCCGCCAACATGGTGCTGAGAATGCCGACATTTAAGCTGTGCGAATACGTATAATTGTCGTAACTCTTGATTTCAATTATATCCAGGAGATGCTCTTCGCTGTTCAAAATGTTATCAACGATTTTTCCGGCGATTTTTTTTGTTGATACAACGGATGTACTTGAAATATAAGGCTGGCTGAAATAGTTGTTATACAGGGTATGAAACTCGTTTGTCATCTCCTGCTTAGTCTGCTGGCTTATCATACTCCTTGGCTCAATGCCTTCAGTTCCCTCCATCTCAACGTAAATACCGTCGATATCACAGGCGGCGAGCCGTCTTATATAGCGGTCGGTGAGAACTTCTCCATCCTGAAGAAGGGGGAACAAGCCGCTTGGCGCAGAAACGCTTTTTGCTAGAGTCATTCCCGGCCGTACCCTGGAAAGCGGGATATAAATCACTTTGATGACCTCTTTTTCTCTTCTGATTCAAAAAGTGTTTTAAAGAACCATCTATATAAAAAACGGTTTAGATAAATTTATACAACATATTTATACACTGCTGATTTAAAAAGTAAAGAGAATAAAAATACAAAGCTATGAAAAAATAACGAATTGTTCTATAAATATAGCGCCAAAGTCTTCGAGGTACAAAAATTTCGGCGCATATCATTATTGATCCTAAATTGCCCGGTTTTTTAGTCGAACAATTAAATCGTCCGCAATTTTGTCAAGCGGAAGCTGTTTTACAATACCGCCGAGCTTGTAGGCTTCCATCGGCATACCGTAGACAACGGAGCTGTCTTTGTCCTGCCCTATTGTGTACCCGCCGAATTTGCGGATTTTGGTGATGCCTGAGGCTCCGTCCGAACCCATTCCCGTAAGTATTACCGCGATGGCATTTCGCCCGGCAAGCTCTGCAACGCTGTCGAACAGAACATTGACGGAGGGCGAGTGACCGCTGACTTTTTCTCCGGCCACGCTGCGGATATAGTAACCGTTCTCATCCTTTTTTAGAGTCATTTGATATCCGCCTGCTCCGACGATGATCTGACCGGGAGTGACTCTGTCGAAATCCTCGGCTTCCTTGGCACGCATTTTGCATATTCTACTCAGTCTGTCGGCATAAAGCTTCGTAAAAACAGCCGGCATATGCTGAACTATCAGCACAGGCGGAGAAGAGGCAGGCAAGTCCTTAACGACACTAATAATGGCCTCTGTACCGCCCGTTGAGGCTCCGATTGCTATAACTGTGTTGTTGTTGAAGGAAAGGCTTCGGAGCGGCGGCATGCCAACACTCTGTGATGCGCCCACATGTTCATGGAAGGATGAAATCTCAAGGCGCTTTATGTTCGCCTTGGACGCAATTTTAATTTTTTCGATAAGCTTGATAATGAATGTCTCGGAGGAGTCCGCGACGCCGGCTTCCGGCTTTTTAACAAAATCAACCGCGCCGAGACTCAGCGCGTCCAAAGCGTTTGCCGGCAGCGAACTGACGACAACAATGGGCAAAGGTTGCGTCGGCATAACGGCTTTCAACAGCTCGAAGCCCCTCGCGTTCGGCATTTCGATGTCCAGAGTGACCACATCGGGGTTCAGCTCTTTAATCTTTTTGAGTGCGTCGTCAACATCGACTGCCGTACCTATAACCTTCAATTCGGGGTCTTTGTTCAGAGAGAGATTAAGTTTTGTTCTAAATACGATCGAATCATCGACGACCAGTACTTTAATCGACATTTTTCGGGACACATCCTCATCGTTTTAGCTTACGGTATACCGATGGGAACAGGTATTGATAATCGTTATCAAACCTGCTAATCGTTTCCGAATGACTTACGAAAAAGTACCCGCCCTCAGTGTTTGCTTGGTAAAACTTCCTTACAACCTGCTGAGCTGTCTGGGGTTTAAAGTAAATCATAACATTGCGGCAAAAGATTATATCGTAATAATTACTGTACGGAAACGGATCCATCAGATTGAACTTCTTAAATGATACCATATTTCTGATACTGGGCGCAACCTGAAAATTCCCATCCGGCAGCTTTGACATATAATTTGATTTCCATGAAGCGGGCATAACGTCAAGCGAGCTTTCCGGATATACCGCTTTTGTGGCAACAGACAGCGCCTCGGTGGAAACATCTGTCGCAGTGATTGAAACTGACCAGAGGTTTCGCTTAAACCCAACGGCGCTGTCTATTGCCATTGCGATATTATAGGGTTCCTGACCCGTCGAGCATCCGGCGCTCCAGATTTTAATAGTTCGCTTTGAGGATTTTTCAAATTCCGGGACTATGGTTTTGGCAAGATAATCGAAATGATCCGTTTCCCGCGAAAAAAATGAGTAGTTTGTTGTGAGCTTGTTCATTACGGCCTCAATGATCTTCATGCTCTTATCGGCCTTTATAAGCTCTATATACTGAGTGAAGTTCTGCAAACCGCGCGATTTCAGTTCACTGGCGAGGCGGGCCTCGATAAGATGACGTTTCTGTGATAGATCAATTCCGTAGTGTTGGCTAACAAACTTTACGAAATAGTCAAACTCGCTGTCGCTGAGTTTTACTATTCTGAAGGCTTCTTCGGTTTTCATAGGGGCGTTTTTACCTTTCGGTCAGGATACTGTCGTGTCAAAGTCATCATGAAAGAACTTTTCACAGTCAAGGTTAAGGACGACTTTGTCGTCAAGCTGAGAAATCGAGGAAATGTAGTTTGACTTTTCGCCAATCGTCTGAGGGGGCGGAATTACACGGTCGGACGGAACTGTCACTACCTCCGACACCATATCGACAATAAGTCCGACATGCATATCCCTGATGTCTATTACGATGATGCAGGTTGCCTCATCGTTTTCCCTCTCCGAAATACCGAGCTTCTTCCTGACGTCAATAACCGGGATGACCTTTCCGCGGAGGTTAATTATTCCCTTTACATATCCCGCCACACGGGGAAGCTTTGTTATTGACTGAACGGTCAGAATCTCAAGGGCCAAAGCCAAAGGAAGACCGTAGTATGTGCCGTCTATTGTAAACAATAAGTATCTGTCGTTCAGGAAATCGACCAATTCTGCTTTTTTTACCACATTTGTCATAAGGCGTATTCCTTCCTTCTTAGAATTTCCGTGAATAATGAAAAGACTGGGAGCTTAAGAGCGTCAGTCGTTTCTGAGCGTGTTGACGTCCATAATCAGGCTGATGCTTCCGTCTCCGAGTACGCTGCAACCGGAAAGACCCTGGTTTTTCAGGTTGTATTTTTTTAGGAACACAGGGAAGGGCTTCACCACAACCTGATATTCGCCCAGAAGCTCATCGGCAAACAGACAGTATCCGGAGTTGTTGCTGTCCACCTGAATCATGATGCCGTCCATAATATTTTCGCAGCCGTTTTCGATATCGAACAGTCTCTTCAAGCGCGCTATTGGATAGCACTCCCCGCGAAGCAGTATCATTTCCGTTCCGTCGGTGTTGTGGATGATCTGAGATTCGTCCGCAACCTTGAACGACTGCCTGATTGCCGTAATGGGAAGCGTGAAAACGGTATCTCCCACGGCTATGTTCATGCCGTCTACGATTGCGAGCGTTAACGGGATCTTGATCGTGAAGGTAGTGCCTTTGCCCTTCTCACTGCTGATGGAGATGGTTCCGGCAACCTGATCTATGTTTTTCTTGACAACATCCATGCCTACGCCGCGCCCAGAGAACTCGGTAACGCTTGTGTTGGTGGAAAATCCGGGCAGCAGTATGAGGTTGAATATTTCTTTTTCCGAGTACGAGGCTTCGGGTTTTTGCAGCATTCCGTTCGCCTTGGCCTTGGCGAGAAGCTTTTCCGTATCGAGACCCGCCCCGTCGTCGGAAATTGTTATCAGTATTTCGCCGCCCGTGTTCTTCGCCGAAAGCACAATTGACCCTGTCTCCGGCTTGCCGAGAGAAATACGCTCTGCGGGCGTTTCAATAGCGTGATCCATAGAGTTGCGGATCATATGCATAAGAGGATCAACAATCGCGTCATTTATTGTCTTGTCAACCTCGGTTTCTCCGCCTTCGGTGATGAGCTCTGCCTTTTTGCCGAGCTTTTTCCCCATATCGCGGACTATTCTGTCCATTTTATGGAAAGTTCCCAGTAGCGGAACCATTCGGATAGACATAACGATATCCTGAAGCTCGTCCGTCAGCTTACGTAGCTCCCGGACAGATTTCGTAAAATTGTCAAGGCGAAGGCCGAGAATGTCCGGATTTCTGGCGACCATGGACTCAGCAGTTACGATTTCGCCTACAAGATCCATGAGATGATCGAGCTTTATCTGGTTGACGCTGATAAGGCTCTGCTTCACGCCGCCGGCAGATGCCTGCGCCTGGTTTTTGATCGTGTCTATCTTGGTTTCAAGAACCGCCTGAGAGGTATCGCCTTCTGCGGCTGAATATTCTTCAGCGCTTTCGTTAGGCTTGCTGGGTTCCTCGGTGAGCACTTCGTATGATTTTATGCTCAGTGCGCTTTCGATCACTTTCAGCACCATTTCAAGTGAATGGGATGGCTTGCAGATAATTTTCAAACCGTTCCGGATTATTTCCGCAGAAAGGGCGGCGTCGGATTCCGGATTGGCCGGTACGGAGCTCAGTTCGTCGCAGTAGGGGCTGAGCTGGCCCAAAAGCATGAATGCCCGGACATTTTCCATCCCGCAGTCATTTTCGAAAAACACCAGAATCGATACAGAGCCTTCGCCGGATACAGAGCCTGACTCGTCGCGAGAATCGTTGGGCTCTGCAGCGCCGACCGCGGTCTCCGCGCTCTGCTTGCCCTTAATGATGGCGGCCTGCTCCTCAAGCTGAGCGACGATTTCCGAAGCGTCGCCCTCGACATACTCGCTGTCCTGGAGCTTCTCCAGCTCTCGTTTGAAGAAGTCCGATGCCTTAAAGACAAGGTCAAATATAGAGTTGAAAACAAGCTGCAGGCTGGACGGGTTTTCCCTCAGTATGAAAAACACATCTTCGACAGAATGAGCGAGTGTTGAAATCGTGTTGAAGCTCATCATCGCGGCGGAGCCTTTTATCGTGTGCGTTATACGGAATATGCTGTTTATGTTCTCTTCCGTTATGCTCTTGGCCCGTTCAGAGTCAAGGAGTATTTCGTCGAGCTGCTCAAGCATCTCATTCGTCTCGTGAATAAAAGCTTCAAGCAGAGACTCCATTACAAAATCATCGGTACTCATAAAATCACCTTTCCATAGTAGCTGTCGCCTGGTATAGTTAGATTTATAATATTTATTCCATAATTCGGCCAAAAGGAAAGAGGAATTATTAATTATCCTCTTTTAAAATTGACAAAAATGTGCAGACAAAAGTAAAAAGTGTTATTTGTTTAATTCAAAGCATTGTATTTTCCTCAAATCGGTAGATAAATATAAATGTGGAATAGTATTTAAAAACAACTGAAAACTAGGTAGATTCCGGGAAAGGGGGAAAGCAGGTTGCCGGATTTTTTGAAGGTCACGAAACCGTTGGTAACGCAAAACCAGAACATCCAGCCAAAGCCTGGTGTCGAAACAAACGGATCGTTTAACATTCAAAGCTCGACGAAAGTCGTTCAGACCCATAACCAAAGCGAATTGCTCAAGCAGAATAACGGGCTGAAGGACGGTAGCGACGTACCAACTCTCCTGCTGAGCCTCCTCAAGGACCCCACAGTTACCGTATCATATTTAAAAAACATCTTCATGCTTGAAGAATTATATAAGCTTCTTCCCGCTAACAACAGGACGGTTACGAAAGATATAGAGGACGTTCTTGAAGCGTTGCTCATAAAACCCGAGCAGTTGACGGAAGAGATGCGCAGACAGCTGCGCGGCTCAACCGCTTTTTCTGGCGAGCTCTTTGATTTCCTTAGAGAAATAAGCTCGCAGAATAAAGAAAAGCCCGATGTTCAGGTCGCGATAGCCAGGCTGCTGCGTTCGATTAACAGCATGGGGAACCAGCGTGAAATTCTTGATTCGATAGCTAATAATCTTACATACTTGCAGCAGCAGCTGTCCGCCGGCAAAGCTCTATCGGCAAAGCTGAACAATTTGATCGAAGGATTTCTAGCGCAGGATGCGGCGCAGAATTTTTCAGCTCTTAAATCGGACGCACTCGCCTTGATAAAGAATATTGAGGGCAGTATACTGTTCTCCGCTTCTCTTTCAAAAACAGTATCAATCCTCATATACAATCTTTCGCGATACAGCGCAAACACCGATTATGCCGCCGAATCGGCATACCGTCTGTCTCAATATCTTACATCGCCCCAGCGTTCGGAGCTCAAAGCGCTGATGCAGGCTTATATAGATGCGAAAGCCGGGGATGACGGTCCTGCAAAAGCCGGTGCTTCGAATGAGAACGAGTCCCGTGTGATGTCATCGATAATAAGACTCATTTCTCAGCAGAGGGAAACAGGGACGAACCCTGCCGATATGTTGAAACTGGAAAAAATGCTCTACAGCCTGCTATCATCGCCCTGCAACTTTACTCCCCTGCTTCATTTCATTCTTCCGCTGCAGTATAATGAAATGAAAGCGTTCGCAGAGCTGTGGATTAATCCGGAAAGCGATGAGAAAGACATGCCGGACAGTGCTTCCGGCGGAATACATCTTCTCATGGTCATAGATGTCGACGGCGTCGGGCGCTTTGAGGCTGAGTTTTCCGTATACGACTCGACGATCGACTTTTCCCTCTATTGCCCGAAAGGCTGCGAACAGGGCTATGAGGAACTCATGAAATCGTTCCCGAAGCTGCTGCACGGAACGCCTTACCATTCCGGCAAGACAGAGGTGTTGACCTTTGAAAGCACACGTTCGCTTATGGATGTTTTTAAATCCTTGCCCTACAGGAGGGTCGGAGTAGATGTCAAAATTTGATAAGAAGGCAGTCGCGCTGAAATATGACATGGATAACGATTTCGCGCCGATTGTTGTCGCCTCGGGCTACGGCTCGATTGCGGAGAAAATAATCGATATAGCGGAAAAACAGGGTATACCGGTTTACAGAGACGACAGTGTATCCTCGATGCTGTGTATGCTGGACGTAGGGAAAAGTATCCCGCCTGAGCTTTACGGAATAATCGCGAAGATATATTGCAGTATTCTTATGACCGCGGAAAAATATAAGGGCATAAATACCGACGGTAATTAGTTTCCTTAAGAAAACACTTTGCAAGGGGGGGATGAGGGTGAACGATCATCTGCAAAAACTCAGGGAACGTGAAATTGAGACAAAGAAGCAAAAGCAGAAGAATATCCGAATGGGCCGTTTGCTGCTCGCCGCCACTCTGCTCGGCCTTTCAATATTCAGTATTCTGACGATAACCTCTACCATCGAACCCAAAAACTCCGCGCAGGCGAAGGAACACGTTGCGGATGCCACCGCGGGTGACACCGAGGATGTGGATAAGGATTCATGGGAGCTTGTACTCGTCAACACCAGGAATATGATTCCGGAGGATTTCACTGTGGACCTCAAGCCGTTTGAAAGCACGAGGGTTGATTACAGGATCGCAGGACATCTGCAGGAAATGATTGACGCGGCGAAGAAGGACGGAATAAGTATAAGCGTTTGTTCAGGGTTCAGAACCGTGTCTGAACAGGATGCGCTTTATAACGCAAAGTGTGAAAAATATGAAGCGGGCGGCTATAGCGAAGAAGCCAGCAGGATTCTGGCGGGTCAATACATACAGCCTGGAGGCGCGAGCGAACACCATACCGGACTTGCCGTCGACCTTCTGACCGACGAGACTTCGGAGCTGACTGAGAGCTTTGCGGAAACGCCGGCCTATACATGGCTGAAGGACAATGCCGCGAAATATGGTTTTATTGAGCGGTATCCTTCGGATAAAAGCGAAATTACAGGGATTTCTTGGGAACCGTGGCATTACCGTTATGTCGGAAAAAGCAACGCGGAGACCATTACAGAGGACGGGCTCTGTCTTGAGGAATACCTGCTTAGGGAGGATGGCTGAGGCTGAGCAAAAGCCACCTGTCCGTTGTTAGTGGATACTTTTTAGTAAATACATGTTTTATTTATATAACTAAGGGAGATTTAGCATGGAAACCCATATAGTAAGGCAACCCATTCTTGACCGCAAGCAAAAGCTCATAGCGTATGAACTTGTGTATTATCAGGATGCCAGCACTCTGTACAACAAGCGGGATACACATGCCGCCAACATAATTGTCACTTTTTTTGCTGGGGTTGACGCCGGCGGCTTTTTTGAAGGAAAAGATTGTTTTCTGACCTTCACGCCGAATCTTCTGATGAAAAACGTCCCTCAGATTTTCGATGTGAAAAGGCTTGTGATTCAGATCGAAGAGAACATTCTCATTAATCCGGACGCAAAAGCAATACTCAGCAGATACAAAAGAGACGGTTACCGTATCGCGGTTCTTGGATTCGACTTTAACAAGCGCTATTTGGATCTTCTCCCGGATATTGATATTATCAAGGTGGATTTTTCCGACCCCCAAAAAGAAAATATCGGGGTTTTATGCAAGCTGGCCAGGAACTTCGGAAAAAAACTCGCTGCTTACGGGATCAATTCTTCCGAATCAAAGGAGCTTGCACTGTCATACGGCTGTGATTTTCTTCAGGGTGAAAGCGTTTCCGAAATGGTTACCACCAAGGTCCATAAAATGAACTATCTCCAGTCGAACTTCTTCAGGCTTATGGGGGCGATAACAAAAGAAGCTCCGGAGTTCGATGAAATTGCGAAAATAATTTCCATGGACGTTTCCCTGTCGTTCTCTCTGCTGAAAATGGTCAACTCCGCTTATTTTGCGCTGTCCAATAAAATCAGCAGCGTAAAGCAGGCATTGACGATTCTCGGATTGGGACAGCTCAAGCAGTGGATCTACCTGCTTAGCTTTTCGGATGACGGCGGAATAACCGATCAGCTTATAAAGCAGTCGTTTCTCCGTGCTGTTTTTTGCCAGGAGATATCCCAGTATATCGACGGCTTCCCCATTTCAAAATCGGAATCTTATTTGCTTGGAATGTTCTCAACACTCGGCATTCTGCTCGAGGTTCCGATTGCGGATGCGGTCGAAGAGCTCCCTCTTTCAGACGAACTGAAAGGCGGTCTTATCGGCAGGGAAGGAGTGTGCGATGACCTGCTTAGGCTCTGTACCTTATATGAAAAAGGGAGATGGGGTAAAGTGGCATCAATAATAGAAAAACTGAGGCTGCCGGAAGATGTTGTTAAAGTAAAATACCTGGAAGCCATCGAATATGTAAACAATATCTGGTCGGAGCTGTCAATCCCGTCTGCCGGCAGAGAATGAATTTATAGGCACAGTTTTTGAACTGTAGAATTGCGCTTGGCGGTGAGAGTATTTGAAAATGGATCTTAATAGTGTTCTTGACTGTATGTGTGAAATCAAGACGATGGACAACGAGTTTCTAGCCATTGGCAGAATCAGTGCCGTCATGAACGACGAAAAATCAATCGAAATTGTCTCCTGCGACGGAGGCAGTCTTCCGAGTATGCGGTATGAGACAAAAGTTAAAATCAGCATAGTCGGCAGCAAAAGCGGATTTCTGGGTCTGGAAGGCTATGTTTATATTGCGCATAGCAGCTTCTGGAGATTATATGATGTAAGCAGTCTTGGCGAAAACGAGAGACGCGGTTACTTCAGGATTAAGAACAGCTCACACGCGGAGGTTGAAGAGATTGCAGAGCAGGGACAGATAAAAAACGACGCAAAGGAAGCGGCGGACAGCGCGAATGTGAAGTATCCCTGTATAGTAACAAGCGTGAGTATTTCGGGATTGCTTCTTGCGATTGATGATGAAAGCTGCGATTACCGCATTGGCGCCACGCTTCAGGTTAACTCTTTTACCATAGGAGAAAGCAGCCAGGAATTCACCTTAAGATGCGTTGTAAAAAGAATTGACCATCACGAAAGGCTCGGATTACTTTTAGGATGCGAGTTTACCGGCCTTAGCGACAGAGAAATACAAAGTCTCTGTCAGGCAATTTTTACACAGCAGCGGCTTGAAATACATAGAAAAAAAGGGCTTCATTAGCCAACGGTGACAGTCACATCAAAAAACTGCTTAGTTCACTTGCTAAGCAGTTTTTCGGCAGTAAAATCCAATTAATGGTGCGGGTGCGAACGGATTTGTATCGCAGCCTTGATAAGCGCATCCATTATGGTTTTATTCGAAATCTCCATTTCGACCTGTTCGATTTTTGACGATTGTACGACCGCATAGCGCGGAGGAAGAATATTAAGGGCATAAGCGCAAATATCACATCGACAACGGTCGCAACTGCATACATTGAACCTCTGGATGACCGCGTCGACGTTCTTCAAAACAAGGCTCTCCATAACATTTATCGTTGAAATCGTTTCTGGTTCATTATAGCTTGGACTACGGGCGAAAATTTTATCCCGTAAGGCAGAGAGTGAATCAGAGCTTGCTTCGTCCTCGGCTTCCTCAACCGCTTTGTCCGAAACAAGGTCGGAGCTGAAAGGATTGCTGTTCAGAGCGGGCATGATTTTCGAAAACATCAAATCCTTATCAAGCTCTTTTTTTGATTTTGCCATTTTCTAAATTAAACCCCTTTCAAAGAGCTCTTTGACCAAAGCCATATAGTCCTTAACGGCGTTATTATTCGGAGCGTAATCTATTATATCCTCCTGCAGAGTTGTCATGGCCTTACTGATGACATTGCTGTGTCTGATAACTGTGTCCAGCAGCGGTATGTTCAGGTGGGTTGCCAGCATCTGAGCGGTTTCCTTTGTAGTGCGGCTGAGTGCCTCGCGCGGGTAGTAGCGCAGCAAAAACATTCCGGCTATGGTAAGGTCGGGATTAAAAGCCCTTTTAATGCGGAATATTGTTTCATGTACCTGAATAATTCCATGCAGGCTGTACCCGTCCGACAGGCCGGGAATAAGAACGATATCCGAGGCTATTATAACATTTGAGGAGAGAAGACCCAACTCCGGAGGGGAATCTATCAGAATATAGTCATACATCGGAAGAACCGTTTTGAGGCTTTCCTTCAGCATATGCTCGCTTCCTGGCCCTGTGAACTCGCGTTCAACATTGCCAAGCAGCGCGTCGGCGGGAATGATGTCGACAACATTTGAATTCTGTATCGCATAGCGCGTTTTAACTTTGTGCTTGAGAACGTCGTATATTGTTGGGTGCTCTCTCGTGTCGGCGTTCATACTAAACGAAAGATAGCCCTGAGGGTCGAAGTCAACACAAAGAACACTGTAGCCCAAATGTTTCAGACAGGCGGCAATAGCGTTTGTTGACGCGGTTTTTCCTACACCGCCCTTTTGATTGATTAAAGAAATTACCTTTGCCATTGCTATCATCACTCCTCGTTTTTTGATATTATCATAATTTATTCTATAATAAAATAGCCTATTGCATTTTTTGAGCGGAATGACACGGTAAATTTCGTTTTTTCCTATTGACTTCCGCTATCCGGCGGCAGTCGTAAAAAGCCGGGCATCAGGTGCCGGCGGGTTATACTTAACAAAATATTAAAAATATACAAAAATCATAGCATGTTATGGTTATCTGCTTTAATTTTTCCATTTTAGATGTATAAATAGATTGAGGCAGGAATATTAAAGCCTGATTTTTGAAGAAATGCTGTTTTAAGGACACGTGAATATTTTGAGTATTCATTAATAATATTGGAGGCGCTGATACATGGAAATAAAACCCATTCAAAACTATATTATGACGCAGGCTTCGGCAAATTCGACGAACACCAAGAAGCCGGCAGAAGAAGCCGGCGAGGCGGCCGCCGATACCCGAGGAACCGATAAGATCGACATAAGCTCAGAGGCCAGCTTTAAAGCCGATTTGGGCAAATATGCAAAAATCTATTCCGCGAAGGGGACCGAGAAAGCGTCCGCAGAGCGTATCACAGCGCTCAAGCAGCAGTATCAAGGAGATACCTGCCCGATTTCCGGGAGCGATATTGCAGCGAAGATAATATCGGGAATACTTGGACCCGCAGTCAAATAATAACCGGAGATTATATTATGGATTCTCAGTATAGCGAGTACATAAGCTTTTTAACAAAATACAGGGATGAGCTGTCCTCTTATCTTGAGAGTGAAGGCGAAAAACGCAGATCTCTGCTTAGCGGAGACCTCGAAAGGCTTGAGAAAATGCTTAATGTTCAGCAGGCGCAGGCCATGAAGTTCCGGACCATGGAAACCAAAAGAGCCGCGCTTCAGTCAAAGCTGGGACTGACAGGCGGGAAAGCTGCTGAGCTTCTTGAGAAGATCGGGGATACGGATGACAAAAAGAGTATCCAAGCACTTTTTTCGGAAATGAACGATATTGCGGTTTCGATTCGTGAGCAGAACAGGCAGTCTCTCGGCTTGGCGGAATCAAAGCTCAAGATTTACGATTCAATCAATCTTGGCGGAGACACAGACTCGCCGAATAAACTCTATGGACCGGAAAACAACCGCCGGACGGCATTTTCTGCGGGAGATGCGTTTGAAGAGACAATATAGGAGGGCTTGCAGTTGAGATCAACTTTCATAGGAATGGAGACGGCCAGATCCGCTATTGTCGTAAACCAGATAGCACAGGATGTTGTCGCAAATAATATAGCAAACCTCAACACGGAAGGATACACGAGGCAGCGCGTTGAGAGAGCCGCAACCGCCGTTTCCACTTACTCCAACCGCGTTCGAGCAAGCTTTTCATCAGGTAACGGTACAGGCGTTACCGCGCTTGGAGTTTCTCAGGTCAGAGACTCGTTTCTGGATAAATGCTTCAGAGACGAAAACTCCGTAAGCAGTTGTTACTCGCAGACTGCGGACATCCTTAACGACATACTCAGCGTTTTTCCGGACGGGGCGGACATAACCAATGATTCCGGTCTTATCGGAGGACTCGAATCGTTATATACAAACCTCAATACGTTTATTCAGTCGCCCACTTCGCAGTCCGAGGCGAACCTGGTAAAATCATCTTTTACTAATTTGGCCCAGATTCTGAACCAGCTTGACAGCGGACTCACAACGGTTTTCAAACGCCAGAGTGAAGACTTGCAGACAACGGTCGACAGGACTAACGACCTGATGGAGCAAATCGCAAGCCTGAATAAAAACATCGCAGCGGACGCGACCATTATGGCTAACACGGGAAGCAAGTACAGCCAGCCAAACGAGCTTCTCGACGAAAGAAACACTCTTTTGGACGAGCTGTCGAATTACGGAGACATTAATGTCACTGAGAACTCCGACGGCACCGTAAGCGTTGAGATGGGCGGCAAGCTTGTTGTGGACAAGGGAGAATATGACTCCTTGTCGATGACGGTAGACAAAAACAATTATGTTAATGTTTCCTGGAGGACATCCGGTGACAGCGTTTCACTCTCGTCCGGTTCGATTAGGGCCTATGTGGACGTTATAAACGGAAGAGGCAGCAATGTCCAGAACAATAAAGAGACCTCTGTGCAGGGGATCCCTTATTACCGCGACAGGATTAATCAGTTCGCCAGCGCTCTGGCGGACGTTGCCAACTCCACTATTCCGGATTCGGTGGACTCCTCGGGGAACGTCATATCCTATAAGACCCTGCTCGGCGGATACGATTCCAACGGCAACGCGGTGAAAACCATAACCGCTGGCAATATCTCCGTAAGTAAAGAATGGACAGATGAAGGAGCGGCCTACATCATTTACAGTGACAGCGAGAATGTCGAAGACTATGCTCAGCTCCTCTCAAACAAAATATTTGAAGACAGCTACACGTTTAGTTCCTACGGAGAAACATATACGGGCACTTTTTCAAACTACACGATTGACATGCTCGGAAAGATCGGTACAGATGTGAGCTTTAATGAGGGTAGGAGCGAGGCAACCGCCACTATTGCGAATGACTATCTTTCAAGCAGGGACTCGATTTCAGGAGTTCAGCAGGATGAAGAAACGGCAAATATGCTGATATATCAGAGAAGCTATCAGGCAGCCTCACGTCTTATGACAGTTATGAACGATATGCTGGATACGCTGATTAACGATACGTACCGCTGATCCTGTAAGCGGAAGGAGCGATTTTAAATGAGAATTTCAGACAGACAGACAACGCGTAATTTTTTAAGCTATGTGGATAAAGCAAAGACGGCTTATGCAGAAACGAATGAGCGCGTAGCATCCGGGAATAGGTTTACGCGCATATCAGACGATGTGTCCGCCGCAACGAAAGCTCTCAGGGTAAGAACCGATCAGTTCAAGGCAGAAGAGCACTATGGCAACGTGTGTGCGGTCACAGAGCAGCTCACATCGACGGAGGATGCCTTGACCTCAATTAACGAAATACTGATAAAAGTGCATACGAAAGTGCTCAGCGCCTTGAACGGAACGAGCGGTGAATCGGGACAGGAGACGCTGGCCGGCGAGATCGAAAACCTGCGCGACGAGCTCCTCCAATATGCGAACACAACATACAATGATGCTTTTGTTCTTGGCGGTACCGGCTCGAAGACCGCGCCATTTTCCGAGGATGCTTCCGGAAATCTTCTATATAACGGCATAGACGTAAATTTGATCGAAAAAGACGCCGACGGATATTACTACATGGACGGGGCAACCAGAAAGAACATTCCTATGGACGGCGATACATATGTCGACGTCGGGCTTGGAATATCCATGACAGGCACCAACGTCAAATCTGACTCAGCAATTAAAACGTCATATTCCGGACTTGACATACTCGGCTTCGGCAAGGATGCCGACGGCAGCACAAACAATATTTTCAATATTTTGACACAGATAGCTGAGAACCTGAAGGATTACGACAAGGATACTGTCGGCTCATATGACGATAAGCTTGTTTCCTTTAAAGACACTTTTACAGGCTATCTTACGGATGTCGGAGCAAAAACAAGCTATCTTGACGCGATAAAAAGCAGGCTTGACACGAGTATTGACACGTATCAAAGTCAGATCAGCCGGCTTGTCGGAGTCGATGACGCCGAGGAGGCGACAAATCAAAGCATGAATGACTACGTTCTGAAAGCGGTTCTTTCTATGGGCGCCGATATTATCCCGGTCTCGCTGATGGATTTTCTGAATTAATGCTGTTGCAGTATTGCCGAAAGGAGGGATAAAAGTGCAGTTGCTGAAGATAACAACAACGCCGATGAAGTATGAGTTCGAAGTCGAGAATCCCAAATTGAAATATCAGCAGGACCTTATTCCTTCAGGCGATATTTCAACCACCGATTCACAACTCAGCATCGACACGAAAAATGCCGAAATAAAAATTGATACATACCAGGCTAGAAAATCGCTTGGCCTTTTAAATATTGATGACAGCATCAGGCAGTACTCTGAAAAAGGCAAGGAGCACATTACAAAGCTGATTCAGGAATATGTGCAAATTGGCAAACAGCTTGGAGATATACAGGACGGCGTCGATATTGGCGATGTGATCAGGCAGAAAATTATTGAAACACCAATCCTTTATACCACTACTTTGCCAAGTGCGGAAGCGGACATTTCATGCGAACCCGCAGAAGCTGACATTAGCTTTCAGCCGGGGGATGTCAGCGTGGATTGGCAGATAAAGGATACCTCATATGTCTTCCAGCCGGGAAGCTTCCATATGAAAATAGTAGAATATCCAAAAATCGATATTGAATATCTTGGTGGTCCGATGTATGTGCCTCCGAGCGCGAACCCAAACTATAATGAAACGGCGGAATAATGAGAAGACGGCGTAGCTGTCGTGTCAAAAGCAGGGTGATTTAAATGATCATAGAAACAAGAGATTTCGGCAAGACGGAAGTATCTGAGGAAAACATTTATCATTTCACGCAGCCTCTGTTCGGGTTTGAGGATTACACCGATTTTGCCGTCCTTAACGACAGAGAACTTGGAGAAGACATAGTCTGGCTGCAATCGCTGCAGAATTCCGGCCTTTGCTTCATTATGATGGACCCGGGAAAGCTGGCTCCGGATTATTCTCCGGTTCTGCCTGCTGGCTCGGATGAGCTTCTGGGCGAGGGGGACTTGTTTTGCTGGGCCGTCGCGGTCATACCGCGCAATTTCAAGGATTCGACGGTTAACCTGAAAAGCCCAGTGTTCCTGAATCCGGCTAATCATCTTGCGGCTCAGATAATGCTTGAAGGCGAGTACCCCGTTCGCTATCCTCTGTCGAAGGAGGGGCAAAGCTCATGCTTGTAATATCCCGAAAACAAGATGAATCGATTATTATCGAACCGCGGCAGGGCGAACCGATCGAAATCAAGATTATCTCGATAGACAACCAGGTGAGAATCGGGATTAAAGCGCCGAACGACTGCAAGATTTGGCGCAATGAGCTTTATAAAACGGTTGAGCTGAATAGAAGCGCCGCAGAGGTTTCTTCCGTGAGCAATTTGAGGAACTTCATTGCAAATAATGATAAGGTGAATGACTGATATAATGAGTACACCAGATGTTTTAGACCTTCTTGTCGAACAGAAGGATATCATTTCCGAGGCAGAGGAAGTCACCAACCGGATGCTGGATGCGCCGGCCGAGGAGCTGCCCGAGCTTATCGCTCTGAGAGGCAGGCTGCTTGAAAAGGCAGTTGAAGCCGAAGAGAGAATTCGCAAGGCCGCTCAGGGCGATAAGCGCCTTCTTGAAGCGGCTGACTGCAGCTGTGAGATATCGGAGCTGGCTGAAGAGCACATAGGCGTTTTTGAAGCCGCTCTTCGAGTAAAGGCTGCGGTAAACAGAATCTGCAGACTGGAGACGGATGTTCTCAACCGTTTGAACAGCGAAAAAGAGATGGCGCTGACTAAAATCGAGGCGCTAAATAAAAGCGGCAATTCAGTTGCGGCTAATTATAAACAGGCGGTTCAGACCGGCTATCCGCAGGATACTTTCCCTCAAAGATCAAGGGCTCTGTAACAGGCTTGACCGGTATTATTGTCTGCGATAGGCCAGAGCTGTTAAATTTACACAATTGGCCTGTTTCATGTGCCTTACGATACGGGATTGAGCGGGATAACGGTTATTTTCAGCAAGAAAGGGGAAATGGATATGAGCAGTGTTAACAGTACTAGTTCGAGTACCGCGAGCTACAGCAGCAACGGCCTTTCCGGGCTCGTTTCCGGATTGGATACGGACGCAATGGTTAAAAAAATGCTTTCGGGAACTCAAACCAAGATAGATAAGGTCAAACAGCAGCAGCAGGTGCTCACATGGAAGCAGACAATGTATAAAAGCATTGTTTCGAAAATCAATACTTTACGTAATAAATACTTTGATTCATCCTATGGCTCGGAATTGACGAGCAACCTGTCGAGCAGTTCCTTCTTCAACTCAATGGTTTCATCGGTTTCGAGCGGAAGCTCGGTCAAGGTCGTCAGCACGGGGTCGAGCGCTTCGCAGGGAGATACGACTTTCCTTGTCTCACAGCTCGCAAGCACGACGAAGCTGAGCTCCGCCATAAAAATGAGCGGCGCGCAGACGATTACCGGCACCGCCATGGATGTAGATACAATAAGCAGCGTGCTGTCGTCCGGTGAAAGCCTGTCCTTTGACCTTTCACTTGACGGAGTATCAAAAACGATTACATTCTCAAGTGACGATTTTTCAGAGGGTATCACACCCGATACCATAAAGACAGTGCTTGACACAAAGGTGAAGACCGCGTTCGGTACTTATGTCGGCGTCAGTATGGCTGACGAAAAGCTCAGCTTTTCCATTAACCTCACCGACGGAGAAGGCAATGTGGAGTCGGGTCACGAGCTTAAAATCACAGGTTCCGCTGCTACAAAATTCGGAATAACGCCTGGAGCATCCTCCCTCCTCTCAACCTCCTCGACGCTGGGCAGTATTTCAGGTGTTTCGGGTAAAACATATAAATTCGCAATCAATGACGTTGATTTTGAGTTCTCCTCGACGGACACGGTTTCCGCGATGATGAAAAAAATCAATGACAGCACTGCCGGTGTGAAGATTTCCTACTCAACGTCAACGGACAGTTTTAAAATGGAAGCAACCTCGTCCGGCGCTCAGTACGGCATTGATATCACACAAAGCTCAGGAAATCTTCTGACCCTGATGTTCGGATCTGACGCCATCGCGGGCGGAGCGTCTGCTACGGGTTCCATGCTCAACACTTCGGCTGTAGCCGGAACAGCGCTCAGCGATGATTACACGACGACTGGAGCCACGATGTCGTTTAAGGTCAATGGCGTCAGTTACAAGTTCACGCTTTCCAGCAAATCGACCGGATATACAAAATCAGAGGTCGAGTCCTCTCTGAACACATGGCTTACGTCCACATTCGGCTCGACTGACGGAGCTGCAAACATCAGCTATGCCGACGGCAAGCTTACAACGGCCGCGGGCTATTATGTCTCGTTTGATAAAACTACGGTAGACTCATCGGATTCGAGTGCTGTTGCAGCCGCAGAGAAGTCTGACCTAGCATATGCAATGGGATTTTCGCTTTCCGGTGCTAATAACGGAGTTACAGACAGCACTGATATAACCGATGTCATGGGAATTTCAGGCATGACATTTTTGAATTCCAGCAACGAAACCGCGACTAAGCTATCGGATATTGCCTTTGTTAAGGTCGGTGAAACTTCATACGCCGCATCGTATGCCGATGGTAAGCTGACGCTCTCCAATGACGCGGCAATAGATCTCAGCGAAACCGGCCTGGCAAGTTACTTCGGGGATTCGGTCACATTTGGGACAGGTACATTTTCATCCGGAGCCGTTAAGGCGGGAACGGACCTGAAGGTTACTATAAACGGAGTCGAAACTTCCCGCAGCAGCAACACATTCACTGTGGACGGGCTGACTGTTACAGCGACAAAAGTCAGTTCGGAGGAGACCGTTATCACTACGGACAGAGATGTGGATTCGATTGTCGACGCAGTCAAATCCTTTATAAGCGACTATAACGATTTGGTCGGGGAGTTATACGGGATCATATCCGAGGATGCCGAATACCGCGACTATGCCCCGCTGACCGATGATCAGAAGGACGAAATGTCGGACACTGAAATCGAGGAATGGACCGATAAAGCAAAAACCGGCCTGCTTCGCAACGATACGTATGTATCCTCATTCCTGCAGTCAATGCGTTCGGCCTTTTATACGAAGGTCGAAAGCGCGGGGATTGCGGCATACAGCATTGGGATAGAAACAACAAAGAACGACTACTCGGGAAAGCTGTCCCTTGATGAAACTGCTCTGCGCAATGCAATATCCTCTGATCCTGACGCCGTCAGCAGGCTTTTTACCGACTCTGAGAACGGGCTTTCAACACTGCTTGCTAACGCTTGTGACAAAACTGCGAAGCTGAGCGTGGCAAGTCCGGGCGCGCTTGTTCAGGTCGCGGGGGCGACAGATTGGACGGCGAACGCTAAGACTAACGATATGTATTATGATCTTCAGAGACTTAAAGACAAGCTCGATGACCTCAAAGATAAATACGACGACGAAAAAGAACGGTATTGGAACAAGTTTACAGCCATGGAATCGGTAATCGCGCAGTATAACTCCCAGAGTGCGCTAATTACATCAAACTTCTCGACCGGATCGTAAACCGGGACGTGCTCATAAATATGAAAAAGCAGTGGTGATACTTCAATATGATGAATAATGCATATCAGACTTACAAAAGTCAGTCCGTTATGACCATGACGCAGGGCCAGATGCTTATTATGGTGTATGACGAGCTTATTAAACAGCTTAATATGTCACTTGTCGCCTTTGACAGAAAGGATATCCCCGAAATCAACCGGAGCCTGCAGAAATCCCAGCATGTTCTGAACGAGCTGAAGGGAACGCTGAATTTTGATTACAGTATTTCAGAAAATCTGAATGATATTTACAATTTTTTTATTCGTGCTATAATAGAGGCAAATGTAAAAAAAGATTCCTCCGGCCTTGGAGACATTCTGGAAATGGTCACGGAGCTCCGCAATGTGTTCTTGGAGGCCGATAAGCTGTCACGCAAGTAACATACCCTTTGGAGGGGGAAAACTGATGTTTTATGATTCCAGCGAATTCAAGCTTCTTGAAGCCGGCGTTACGCTGGCACAGATGCAGCAGAAGCTAAGTACGCAGAATATTGCAAACATTGAAACGCCGGGATATAAGGCAAAGAGCCTATCTTTTAAGAGTGTGCTCAGTGCCGCTCAGGAGGGTGGCTCCGGTAATTCGGGGGTAAGGCGCGTCGACGCATCTGTTATCACGAAAGACGACGAATCTACACAGCCGGACGGAAATAATGTAAACCTTGAGGCTGAAAGCATAGCTCTTTATAAAGCATATGCGCAGTATAGCGTTTTACTTAATCAGATCAACACGGAGTTCGACAAGTTCGGCTATGTGCTCAACAGCAATATGTAGCATAGGTCAAAATTTGGCGTGACAAAACCGGACTCAGCGATTGGAGGACAAGGAATGTCATTTTGCTCTTCTCTGGATATAGTTGGCTCCGCACTGACGGCCGAGCGCTTCCGTACCGACATAATTACGCAGAATATTGCCAACGAAAAGACGACGAAAACCTCCAACGGCGAGCCGTATCGCCGTCAGTTGGTCGTTTTCGAAGAGATACCGCTCAAATTTTCCGACGAACTTGACAAGGCAAAGTTGGGCGGCGTGCGCGTGGCGGACGTTATCAAGAGCGACGCCGATTTTAAGCTGATATATGATCCCACAAATCCGGATGCAAACGCAGAGGGCTATGTTCAATCCTCAAATGTCGATACGACCGAGGAACAGGTTGACCTTCTCGCCGCGAGCAACGCTTATGAAGCAAACCTAACGGCGCTTTCGGTCGTCAAGGCCATGATAAATAAAACTATCGAAATGGGAAATAAATAAGCTCATTATCAGTTAGAAAGCCCCCGCGCCGCTGCGCGGGGGCTTCTTCTTGCAGTAGACCTTACATGGCAATGAGCTTTTTCGCAAAAAAGGGACGGTTCCGAAGAACCGTCCCTTTTGAAGTCGTTTCGCAAAGTGGGTGCGAAGATCAGTTTGCTTACTGGAGGAGCTGCAGGATGTTCTGCGGCTGCTGATTGGCCTGAGCAAGCATTGCCTGAGCTGCCTGAGACAGGATGTTCATCTTGGTGTAGGTCATCATTTCCTTCGCCATGTCTGTATCACGGATACGGCTGTTTGCGGCATCCATGTTCTCAGCCGTGGTGTCAAGGCTGTTTGTGGCGTATTCAAGACGGTTCTGGAGAGCGCCGAGGTTGCCGCGGTTAGTGGAAACCTTGTTGATGGCACTGTTGATGGTGTCAATAGCCTTGCCGGCTGCGTCGGCAGTGGAAACATCCAGATCGGAAATTGAAAGGCCCTCTGCGGAAAGGTCTTCAATGGAAACTGTGACCTTGTTGAATTCGTCATCCGTTGTGCCGACCTGAAGGGTCAAACCGCCGCCGGTCTGTTCAACCGCAATAGCGACCGAGCTTGTGCCGGTGGCATTTGTTGTGATCGAGAGCTTGTCGCCGCCGTCAGCAACGGTATAGGTAGCATCCAGAGATGTGTCAATTGCCGTGTTAAGTGCATCGACAATATCGCTTGCTGTAGAAGAGGAAGCTACTGTAACTGCGGTTGCACCTGCAGTCTTTGCGGTATCACCGGACTTGACGAACTCATAGGTGGTGCTGCCGAGTTTAACCGTCGTACCCAGAACGTCGTCGCCGGTCTTGCCGGCGTAGTCGAGTTCGACCTTCGCGCCGGTAGCACCTGTGGGTGCTCCTGTTCCGGTAGCACTGACAGTAGTGGACACACCACTGAGGGTGAGAGCAACATCGTCTTGCTGAGTAAACGTAACTGTCTTGTCAGTTGCAGAAGCAGTAAACGTTTTGCCATTGATCGTGATCGTTTTGGTATCGAATTTAGCACCGATGGCATCGGCATCATCGCCTGAGGCAACAGCGATGTCCACATTCTGGCCACCGATATTAAATGTCAAAGTGCCCTCATTGTCTGTAATAGTGCCGACATCAAATACGATTGTACCCTCAGTACCAGAGCCGTTACCCGGAGTAACAGTCGCTGTCACATTTGCCATGGCAGGAGCAGGACCCGTGCCAGTCGCGGCTGTGCCCGCGGTAGTCGTAACGGCAGCAGGAGCGCCGAGGGAGCCGTCCAGAAGCTGGATGCCGTTGAAGTTCGTGGACTTTGCAATACGTGAAATTTCCTTATTTAGAGCGTCAACTTCGGTCTGGATGGCGTCGCGGTCGACGTCGTCCTGAATGGTGCCGTTAGCGGATTTCGTGGCCAGCTCGACCATACGGTTGAGCATGCTGTGGACCTCTGTCAGCGCACCTTCAGCGGTCTGCACGAGTGAAATACCGTCCTGAGAGTTCGAGGAAGCCTGCTCCAGACCTTTGATCTGAGCCTTCATTTTTTCGCTGATCGCGAGGCCGGAGGCGTCGTCGCCCGCGCGGTTGATGCGATAGCCGGAAGAAAGCTTTTCAAGGCTCTTTGCAAGCTGCGTGTTGTTCATGCCCAGCTGACGATATGCGTTTGTGGACATTGTGTTGGTTCTTACTACCATACCCATAAAAAATACCTCCATGTATTTTTTTGCTTTCGGAAAGCGTCCGTGCTCTCCGAAACCGTTAAGTTGTGTTTCGACCTGCGATGCGATCTGTGCACCGAAAGCTCACAAATCGAAACGTTTTTGGCCGATTTAATCCGGTCACCTTAGTTATTTCACGCCGCCTGGAAAACTAAAGAAAATATTTCAAAATTTTTAGCTGAAAAACTATTCGTTTGCGGGGTGATGGGAAATATAATAATTCAAGTTTGCGTTTAATATTCAATTTAGAGACGCTAATATTCAAAACGGATAGCCATTTAATGCACTGCAGCAGCAAATGATAATAATTCGTATAATGTATTTGCATAAATATATGATAATAGTTATTAATATCAGAAAATTGTATATACTATTGTCTTTTGTATGCAATATTTGGACAAGAGTTGGCTCGTATTGGTATAGAAATCGACATAATATGCTAATATACCTGTAAAATCGACAATTTTTGCTTTACAAGTTCAAGTGGAAATGTTACCATTAATTAAAATAAGTTATACAATAGCTTATTAATTCTGCGGATTATAAAATGACAAAATCCGCATTTGAGCATTGGACCAAAAAGGAGAGTACGGAATGGAAAACTTTGCTTTGTCTATTCAACCGATCCAAAAGCTGAATTTCTCAAAAATCGGAGAAACAGAAGGAAGTACCGACTCCTCGTCTCAATTTTTGAACATCCTTAAAGATGCGGTTAACGACTATGCTTCATTGCAGCAGACTACCGATTCCGACAATGCTTCTCTGGCTCTCGGAGACGTTGACAATCTCGCGCAGCTTCAAATCAATTCGCTAAAAGCGGAAGCGGCTCTTCAGACAACCGTGCAGTTAACTTCACGAGCGGTAAACGCATATAAAGAGATTATGCAGATGTCCGTATAACTGTGCTTTTTCAGAAAATTGAATAGAAAAAACGTCGTCCGCAGCTTTTTCCGGCGAGCGCGCAGTATTAAGAGGTCACCGTGAAGGATAATTTATTTCAGAAAAGCTTTATAAAAGCCAAAGACTACATAAAGCAGCTACCTAAAAAAACAAAAAGCGGAATCGGTATTTTTCTGGCCGTGGTTCTGCTCGCTGTCGTTATTGTCACGGCTCTAGTCAATTCCAAAAATGGAAATTATACTGTCCTGTATACAGGGCTGAGTACCAGTGAAACCGGAAGCATTTATAGCGCTCTCAGCAATATGGGAGCAGATGTTAAATTTGATTCTAACGGCAATATTCTGGTGCCAAAAAGTGAATACGATATATGGGTGCTCCAGCTCGCGGCCAAGGGCTACCCTAAAACTGCGCTTACTTACGATATTTTTTCCAGCAATTCCGGCATGACCGCGACAGAATCCGAAAAAGCTCAATGGCTGATTTATCAGCTTCAGGACAGGATACAGTCAACTCTTGAGAGAATCGACGGGGTGGAGACCGCTACCGTCACTATTACCATACCTGAAACTGATAATTATGTTTGGGAAACCGCCACAACTGAACAGCGCGCATCAGCCGGAGTGTTGCTTTCGCTGGATTCGGAAAAAGAAATCAGCGGAGAGCAGGTTTCGGCTATTTGTACACTTATTGCGTCCAGCGTGCCGAAAATGGACCCTGCGGACGTCACGGTTGTAGATGCCGGAACGATGCTGGAGCTTTCCCCCGAAAGCGGTTCGTCTGACGAAAACGGCAGCGATTATAACATGGGCTTCGAACTCATGGTGCAAAAGCAGATAGAAGACAACGTTGTCAGGCTGCTGTCTTCACGCTACGGCAAGAACGGTGTGGTCGCTGTTGCCAAGGCGACAATAGACTATGACAAGATGATGACCGAAAAGCTCGAAATGACCCCGAATACGGACGGAAAAGGAAGCGTTACGCACAATGAAGGATCATATTCGCTGGAAGGACAGGAGAGCGCGGGTGACGTAGTCGGAACAGAGAACAACACGGATATACCCACATATGCCTATAACGGCGGTACCGGCAACGGGATGACGGATTACTCATGGAGTACGGACTACGATTACAGCTACATAAAAACTCAGATAGAATCCGGCAACGCGATTCTGAAAAGAGCAACGATCTCTGTAATGGTGGACGAAAACAACCTTACGGAAACCCGCGTAACCGAGCTGAAGAGTCTTGTAAACGGCTGTACCGATATCCCGACGGATTTGATTTCCGTTTCTGCATTTGACAAGGCCGCAATTGCCGGAGAAGACTCTCCCGAACCGACAAAAGAACCGGAAGATAGCGAGAATACCTCATTCCTTTCGAATTTCCTCAATCTTTCGACTGAGGCATACATAATTATCGGCGCCGGATTCTTAGTTCTTTTGATCGCGATTATCGTTCTGGTAGTGGTAATAAGAAATAAGAGAAAAAAGCGTATGGCGGAGAAGGTTGAAGCCGAAAAGCGCGCAATTTTGGACGAGACCCGCCGAAAGCAGGCGGAGATAGAAAACTACAAGAAAACGCTTGAGGATATCGCTAAAGGCAAGGTGGATCCCAAGAGCGAAGCTATAGTCGAAGAAGTCCGTGAGTTTACCAAAACTAACCCGCAGATAGCCGCAAATCTGATAAGGACCTGGCTCAAGGAGAACTGACAATGGCTCGAGTTTCATCAAAAAAGATAACATCTATGACAAAAGCGGCCGCTGTTATCGTCGCTCTTGGCAGCGAATATGCCTCTGAGGTTTATAAGCATCTTACCGACGACGAAATCGAAACGCTGACTATTGAAGTTGCGAAGCTCGACAGACTGTCTCCGGATGAGATGCAGGATATCGTTGATGACTTTTACGGCCTTTGTACCACCCAGAAGGTTATTTCGGAAGGCGGAGTCCTATACGCAAAAAATGTTCTTGAGAAGGCTTTCGGTGCGCAGTTGGCAACGTCTTATATGGACCGCGTTGCAAAATCTATGCAGACAAGGTCGTTTGAATTCATACGCAAGGCCAACTACAAAAACCTCATGATGATGATACAGAACGAGCACCCGCAGACCATTGCGCTTGTGCTGTCTTATGCATCTGCCGATCAGTCATCGAAGATCATATCGGAATTACCGAAAAAGCTTCAGCTCGACGTAATCAAACGAATTGCGACACTGGAGAGTGTCAGTCCGGAAATTATCTCGATTGTTGAAAATTCCCTTGAAAAACGGCTTTCAGCTGTCGTTTCGGTCGATATGACCGAAATTGGAGGAATCAATTTTGTTGCGGATATCATGAACCACGTCAGCCGGACGACCGAAAAATATGTGTTTGACGAGCTCTCTAAGAGCGATCCGACTCTTTCCGAAGATATCAGAAAACTCATGTTCGTATTTGAAGACATTCTCAGTCTCGACGATACGACCATTCAAACTGTTCTGCGCAGCGTCGATACGCAGGATCTTGCCGTTGCAATCAAGGGCTCCAGCGAAGAGATTAAACAGCTTTTGCTCAACAATATATCTTCCCGTGCAAGGGACAATATTCTTTCCGATATCGAGTTCCTGCGTAACGTAAGAATGAAGGACGTCGAGCGTGCTCAGCAGAAGATCGTAGATGCAATTCGAGTACTCGAGGAAAGTGGAGAGATATCACTATCCCGTGGAATGGAGGATGCTCTAATTGAATAACGC
>JAYFQM010000122.1:0-6431 GCA_034927185.1 Oscillospiraceae bacterium
GGACAGGCATTGCATATAAAATTCCGAGAAATCGCGTAAAAGAGAGTGACACAAGATCTGAATTGACCTCTCCCGGCGTATACTTTTTATTTGGACAAGATGAGACAAGAGACCGGCCCCAGATCTATATTGGAGAAGCTGAAAACACGATTGTGAGACTCAAACAACATCTGGAGAAGAAGGATAACTGGAACGAGGTCATTGTGTTTATCAGCAAAGACTCGAATCTCAACAAAGCCCATATAAAGTATCTTGAAAATCGATTTTATGAAATCGCCTCGGAATGTGGCCGCTACACGATAGATAATTCAAGCATTCCAACAAAATCTTCCATATCCGAAGCAGACCAGGCTACCCTTGAGGAATTTATTTATAACGCAAAAATACTCGTAAATGCATTAGGTCATAAAGTGTTTGAACCTTATACCGAAAAAGCTCTCAGTGAGAGGGATGAGGCCGTAGTTTTCTCTGTATCTGCTGGGAAGGGAAAAGCTTTGGGTATGCTTACCTCTGACGGTTTCGTGTTGTTAAAAGGTTCTAGTATTCATGAAAACGCCTCTGATTCACTCAATGTTGGAATCAAGAAGAAGGTAGAGGAAAGCCGTGAAAAAGGAGAAATCGTTAATGACATTCTCCAGTTTGACAAACTTTTTTCCAGTTCGTCAGCTGCAGCAGCTTTTGCTGCAGGCTATAGCATTAGTGGTCCGCAACAGTGGAAAACTGCAAGTGGAAAAACCTTGAAATCATTTGAGACTGACGATAAAAAATAGCTATTTACATAGAGTGGAGCAAATATAAAAACCCCTCTCGTCTGAACTTTGCGTTCAGACGAGAGGGGTTTCCTCATGTCTAAATGTTCCATGGGGATAAGTTTCAGTATCAAAACAGTATCATCTAACTGCTTTGCAGTCACAAAGCCCTGTATCCATGCGGGTTTGTGGCGTTTACAAACTTATTCCCACTCGACAGTTGCGGGCGGTTTACCGGAAATGTCGTATACGACGCGGCCTGCGCCCCCGACCTCGTTCGAGATTCTGGATGAAATCCTCGACAGAAGGCTATGTGAAAGCGGCGCGTACTCGGCGGTCATAAAGTCGCTTGTTATAACCGCCCTGACGGCAATAACGTCGTCATACTTCCGTTCATCTCCCGCCACGCCCACGCTCTTCACGCCCGGCAGGACGGCAAAATACTGGCTCGGCGGGTTTTTCATTTTTCCTATCTCTTCGCAAACTATAGCGTCCGCCTCACGAAGTATGCCCAGCTTTTCCGGTGTAATCTCGCCGAGTATCCTGACGGCGAGACCGGGTCCCGGGAAGGGCTGACGGTTAACGAGTTCGTCGGGCAGGCCAAGCTTTCTTCCAAGCGCCCGCACCTCATCCTTGAACAGTCCTCTCAGCGGCTCTACAAGCCCCTCGAAGCCGATATTTTCGGGAAGCCCTCCGACATTATGATGGCTCTTTATAGTTGCAGTAGTTCCGCCGCCGGACTCCACGATATCGGGATAAATCGTGCCCTGTGCAAGATACGGGATATTGCCGAGCTTTTCAGCTTCCTCCTGAAACACCTCAACAAACTCTTTACCGATGATTTTGCGCTTCTTCTCTGGGTCAGATACACCCTTAAGCTCGCGCAGGAATCTCTCGGCGGCATTGACTCTTATGAAGTTGAGCTGCCTTTTTGAGAAAACCGCCTCGATTTTGTCTCCCTCGTTCTTACGCATAAGTCCGTGATCTACAAACACGCAGGTAAGCATGCCGGGAACGGCCTTTTCAATGAGTGCCGCGCATACCGATGAGTCCACGCCGCCTGAAAGTGCGAGCAGAATTCTCTTGTCTCCGACTCTTTTTTTTATATCCGCCGCTGCCGCTTCAAGATAATCGTCTATATTATAGTCGCCTTTTGCTTTGCATATTTTATATAAAAAATTGCGCAGCAGCTCGGTACCCTTATCGGTATGCCTAACCTCCGGATGAAACTGCACGGCGTAAAGCCCACGTTCCCCGCAGAAGCAGGCGGCATTTTTGCAGCGGGCGGTCGATGCAAGGCGCGTAAAGCCTTCCGGTAGCTCTCCGACAATATCGCCGTGGCTCATAAGCGTCATGGCGTTTTCACTAAGCCCCTCAAAAAGGCTGTTTCCCGTTTGCAGCTTTGTGCGTATGCGCCCGTATTCGCCGCCTCCGTTTCCCGGAACGACCTTGCCTCCGAGGGTATGACACATTAGCTGCATTCCGTAGCAGATACCGAGCACGGGTATGCCGAGTGAAAATATCTCCGGGTCACATTTCGGAGCGTCGGAACCGTAAACACTTCTAGGTCCTCCGGTAAGGATCAGCCCGATAGGCGCCGATTTTCTTATCTCATCCGCCGAAATGCTGCCGGGCCTGATTTCCGAGTACACCGAAAGCTGCCTGACACGCGAAGCAATCAGCTCCTTATACTGGCCGCCGAAATCGAGAACTAAAATCGTTTCATTTTTCATTGGTATCTTCTCCACAAAAACACATTATTTTTTTACATTATACTACCTTTTGCATACGATTAAAAGTCCGCTAAATTATAATTTTGCGGCGCAGAAATACCCGTTTATTAGTGACAAATGATAAAGATGAAACCTTCCTGTGCAGCGCTCTCCTTTCGCGGGTCCGATTTTGTCATTTTCAAAAACCTTACTTTTATTGTATTAACATTTTTCATATTTACGGTTGCAACTTGCAGATACAGGTGCTATTATATATTTGCTATTTTATATAAAATTATTTATCTATTTACGAGGTGCACATGGCTAATGATTTTGACGAGCTTTACCGCTATCTTCGTCTAGCGCATTATCAGAAGCTTTTCGCTACGATCAGCGAGAGACCGGGAAGCCTCAGCGCAACTGAAGCTTTTTCAGTCGAGGTAATCTATCTTTTGAACGAACCGACAATCGGGCAGTTTGCCGATTTTCTGGGTATCTCACAGCCGAATGCTTCTTACAAGGTGATCTCTCTCGTTTCAAAGGGGTATATCACAAAGCAGCCCTGTGAAACGGACAAGCGCGAATGCAGGCTAATCGTAACGAAAAAATTTCTTGATTACTATGGCAGTCAGGTTCCAGACGTCTCGGGCATAACAAAGAATTTTACTGATGAGGAAAAATCCGTACTTAAGAAGCTGTCTGGGCTTCTCGCGGCAGAAATCGCAAAGGGTCTGAAAACAGAACAATAGCGCATAGCTTGAGGAGGATATTATGGATATTTTTGAAAAATGTGAACGCAGGTCACAGGTTGACGAGGTTCGTGAAAAGGGCGTATACCCCTATTTTCACGCTCTGGAGTCACGGCAGGACATTGAAGTCGTAATGGAAGGCAAGCGCAGGATCATGCTCGGTTCCAATAACTATCTTGGGCTGACAATAAACCCGAATGTTATAGCTGCGGGCATTAAGGCAATCGAAAAATACGGCACGGGCTGCTCCGGCTCGCGCTTTCTGAACGGTACTCTGAACATGCACCTTGAGCTTGAGGCGGAGCTTGCTCAGTTCCTGCATAAGGAGGCGGTCGTCACTTTTTCGACCGGCTTCCAGTCCAATCTAGGTATCATCAGTGCAATAGTGGGGCGCACCGACTATGTAATATGCGACAAGGAAAACCACGCCAGCATTTATGACGGCTGCAAACTGAGCTACGGAAAAATGCTCCGTTTTAAGCATAACGACATGCAGGACCTTGAGCGTATGCTCCAGAGCGTTCCCAATACGGCGGGTATTCTAATCGTGACGGACGGCGTCTTCAGCATGGGCGGCGACATAGCAAACCTGCCTGAAATCGTTAGGCTTGCCAAAAAATACGGTGCTCGCACGATGGTCGACGACGCGCACGGACTCGGCGTTATAGGCGAGGGCGGACGCGGCACGGCAAACTACTTTGGTCTGGAAAAAGAGGTCGATATATATATGGGCACTTTCTCCAAGTCTCTTGCCTCCCTCGGCGGATATATGGCTGCTTCCGAAAGAGTTGCGGATTTTGTTCGTCACAGCTCACGTCCCTTCATTTTCTCGGCATCGATGACTCCGGCGAGCTGCGCCTGCGCGCTTGCCGCCCTGCGTGAGCTCAAAGCTCATCCCGAGCTTGTGGGTAAATTGGCCCGCAACTCCCAGTACGTCCGCAGCGGCCTGAAGGCGCGGGGCATAAAGATACGCGAAAGCGCAACGCCAATTGTTCCCATCTATACATATGAGACTTTCCGCACGCTCGGAATTGCCAAGGACCTTTACGATTCAGGAGTCTACGTAAACCCCGTGCTTCCTCCCGCAACGCCCCCCATGGAGTGCCTGCTACGCACAAGCTACATGGCCTCACATAACGAGGCAGTACTGGACGAGGCGATGGACATAATGAAGCAGGTTCTGGAGAGCGACAAATGGGCAATGTAGTGGTTATCACCGGCGGAAGCAGCGGTATAGGGAAAAGCACGGCCCGTCTTTTTTCGTCAAAGGGCTGCTCGGTGTATGAACTCAGCCGCACCGGAAAAAGTGAAAACGGCATAACCCATATCACTGCCGACATCACAAAACCGGAGGATATTCGCGCCGCCTTAAAAGTGGTTTTTGACAAGGAGCAGCGGCTCGACCTGCTCGTGAACAACGCCGGGATGGGCATTTCGGGAGCCGTGGAATTCACGACCACAGAGCAGGCCCGTCGGATATTTGATGTCAACTTCTTCGGTACCTTCCAGTGCTGCAAAGAGGCCCTTCCCTATCTGCGTCAGACCTCAGGCTCTCGGATAATCAACCTCAGCTCCGTTGCTGCGCCGCTTTCGATCCCGTTTCAGGCATTCTATTCTGCAACAAAGGCGGCGATAAACTCACTTACACTCGCTCTAAGCAATGAGTTGCGTCCCTTCGGCATAAAGGTCAGTGCTGTAATGCCAGGCGACGTTCACACGGGCTTCACCTCGGCGAGGGAAAAATGCGAGGACGGTTCGGATTATTACGGCGAGACGATCAAAAGAGCCGTATCTTCCATGGAAAAGGATGAAATCGGCGGTATGAGTCCGGATTATATCGCTTCCGTCATCTACCGCGTCTCGCAAAAGAAAAGCCCCAAGGTTCTGTATACCGCAGGGAATAAATACAAGCTGTTTGTCACCATTGCGAAGCTCCTGCCCGTCGACCTCAGCAACAGAATCGTCGGCCGGCTTTATGGCTGAGCTCCGCCCTCTCCGCGCTGAATGCAGCGCCAAGCCGCGTATAGTTTAATAGCCCTATGTCAAAGCGGCCCGGCAAAACTGCCGGGCTGCTTTGATTATCTCAGTTATTCAAGGACATATCCTGTTGTCGTATTGATCTCTATCGTGCCTTTTTCTGCGTTCCATGTAACGCAGAAATCGATCGCCTCACCTACGTCGCGCAGCTTGAAATAGTTGTTGCCGTTTATGTTGTAGGCTTTAAGACTTATCTCGATTCCATTGAGATAGACTCTCCATGTCGAATATTGAGCCGTAACACCGCTTGTTTTCGCCGGCGGCGTCAGTTCCCCTCCAACCGGCGAATAAGCTTTGCCCGTCGTGAGATAGATTATGCTGCTTGAGGAATCTATCTCTATGCTAAACTGCCTGTCCGTTCCGCTGATTACCATTGCAAGGTCCCTGAGTTTGAAGTAGTTGTTGCCAAAGATATTGTAGGCTTCGAAAGCCACCGTTTTCCCGTCCACCAGAACGGCGGAGGATGTCGGTGACGCCTCAGGGGTCAAAGATGAAAACGCAGTACCCTCCGCTTTGGCATATGTTTCTGCAAGGGAACCGGTTTTGCCGTATACAGTGAGATTTGGGCATGCGTCAAGTGCGTTGTCTCCCATATACGTCACGCTTGAGGATATAATAAGGCTTACCAGAACATCGCAGCCGGAGAAGGCGGAGTCTCCTATGCTTGTGACGCCAAGAGGGACAGTGACGCCGAAAAGCCGATTGCAGTTTTCAAAAGCGCAGAAGCCGATAGTTTTGACGCCGGAGGGCACCTTATAGCTGCCAGCTTTTCCTCCGGGGAAACGAAGAAGCTGGGTCATATCCTTTGTGAAAAGGACCCCGTCGGCACTTGCATAGCTTGCGTTTCCGTCGGCTACAGTTATTCCAGTGAGACTGCCGCAGGTTCCAAATGCCTGATCCTCGATAACGCCGACACTCGCGGGAACAAAAATCGATGTAAGTCCCACACAGCCGGAGAAAGCATCCGCCTCAATAATTTTGACTCCTTCGGGAATAGTTACGGACGAGAGCCCCTCACAGCCCGCAAAGGACATAAAGACTATATCGGTCACGCCCGAAGGTATCGTATAGCTTCCGGTCCTGCCGCAGGGATAGCTTACCAGCCTTGTCTTATCCTTTGAAAATAGCACTCCGTCAACACCGCCATAGTCTGCATTTGCATCGGCCACATAAATACTTTTATG
>JAYFQM010000081.1:0-22201 GCA_034927185.1 Oscillospiraceae bacterium
CGTTGGATTAACGCGGACGACACAGAACCTCTCCTTGCAGAGCAGGACGGCTTTTTACGGTACAACTTATTCGCATATTGCTTCAACAATCCTGCAAACCTCTCTGATGAAACCGGTGTGTGGCCCTCATGGGCGACTAAGCTTGCTATCGGAGTTGGAGCTGTACTTATTGGAGCGGCGATAGTTGCCGCTACAGCAGCTACCGGAGGAGCCGCAGCAGCATTTATCGGTGCGGCGGTCGCCGGAGCAAAGGCAGCCGTTATTTCGGGTATGATAGGCGCAGCTCTCGGGGCTGGAACAAGTGCGGTGAGCCATCGTGTCTCAACCGGCAGTTGGCAGGGAGCGGGCGAAACAGCCCTAGAGGGAGGAATTAACGGATTTGCCAACGGGTTTATGACAGGGGGAATAATAGCTGGCGCTTCTCAAGCACTTAGCGGTGGGTTTAAAATTGCCGCGAATTTGGGAGCAAAGACTGGGAGAAATGGTGGCATAAATTTGTCTGAGAATGTCAAAGTGTTATCTCCCAATCATGTAAAATTCTATGAGGCCGGGGCAACACTGTTAAAGATAGGATCTAAAACTTCTAACATTAGATTTGATGTTGGTGCAGAAAGCTTATTCCATATGAACGTTCAATTCGCAAAAAATATTCATGTTCCCTTCGGAACTATTGTTTCCGGCTTTTATGGAGGATTAAGACGGTGAAGATGAAGATAAAAAAATATGTTTGCTTAAAAACAGTGGATATCATCATTACCGGAATTGATTGCATGCCGGAAAACATTGCAAAACTGATTGATGTGTTTGAGTTTAATGAGAACATTGAAATTGCAGCAGATATGGGCTTTGCTGATGAAAAAAATATGCCTCTCGAAAAAATTGAAAATTTTAAGCTGCAACATAAAGCTTCTATTAAAAAAAACAAGTATTCTAATGGTTTAATCAGGCTGATAGCTCCATCAAGAGACTGCAAGAATTTCTTAAAAGATGTTTTTGAGTTTGACATTGAGGCATTGTTTATTTTAGGCATTCGAGATGAAAGCTTATGGACGGAAAGCCCATATTACAAAAATATGAGGCTGGGCAGCAAATTGATAAACCAAAACCTATTAGATGTATATTTAACAGCCTTTATTGATGAGTCTGTAATTTTCATTTCGTTCAATAAAGAGGTATACAGTGCAAAGCAAATAGCAGCAAAAATCAAAGCATTATTTTAATCTGAACTGCAATAACTGGAATTCAACATAGCAGTCATAGCTGTGAATGCAGGGACGTCCCTGGCTGAAAATGTTGCCGGTCAGGTAAAGGAAAACAACGGTTTTCAAAATTTCAGTGTTGGGAGTATGCTGTTTGACACGGTCGTGGGCGGTATTTCTGGTGCAAGCGGCGGTTCCGGAGCGGGCAACAAAAGTTTGACCAATCTGGGAAATCAGTTTATCAAAAGAACAGTAAATACGACCGCATACAAGGGACTTCAGGCTGGCTTCAGTGTCATACTCCATCGCTACTACTGATGCTATAACAAACAACTATCGTCGATGGTTATTGGGGTGATTGAACAAGAATGGGAAGCGCACTTGTTGTTATAGTATCTATGTATTTAGTTAGTCTCTTGTTCATTCGTACTTTTATTTGGGGCGTGGAGCACTATCAGCTCAATAATAGCGCGTACAAAAAAAGAAAAAAGGGACAAACCTTTAAAGAATGGCTTTTATACAGCAGATTTCGCGAAGAAATTCCAAAAATTCTTTTGATTTTGTATTTTGTTGTCGTATGGATTCATCCACTTGGGATAATTTGCTGTATCATCCTTTATTCAATTAATCCCGCAAATGAACTGGGCTACTTTGTCGTGGTATCCGTTATTTCTTTTGATTGTGCGTGGATTTTTGTCATCTTGCTTCTCTTTTGGACATCAAAGAATACAACCCCATACAGCCGCTGGATCAAAAAGAGGCGAGGTGGGCAAAACAAGAAAAAGTAACGCAAATCCCCGTCGATGCTTTGGCATCGGCGGGGCCCTCTAAATTCTGAGCCTGTCAGTTGCACTTTATCTGCGCCTGCGTAAGACGGTCAACGGTACGGTACACAATTATGTCTGGCAGGGCAACAAGCTCCTGACTGAGAACTACGGCACAAGCAAGCTGAAGTTCATGTATGACGAAACCGGCTCCCCCTGCGGCTTCATCTACAACGGCACACCCTATTATTACATCATGAACCTCCAAGGCGATGTAATCCAGGTGCGTGACGCTGAGGGCACAGTGCAGGCCGAATACAAGTATAACGCCTGGGGCGAAATTCTTTCCAGCTCCAGTTCTCTGGCAAGTATCAATCCCATCCGTTACCGCGGCTACTACTATGACGCCGAAACGGGGCTGTATTGTGTGGGCCGCCGGTATTATGATCCGATAACCAGCCGATTCATCAGCGCGGATAGCTATGCTTCGACCGGACAAGGTTTCCTCGGCCTCAATATGTTCGCTTATTGTGTCCCTAAGAAATGAGATATCGTCCGAATAGCATTTGACCACATTTTCTATTGAGAGCAAGAACGATTACATAAACCAGCGTTTCCTAAATTAAGAAAGCGAGGATGAGTTTAGCATCTTGGCTTGCAATATAGGTTGATACTCAATATTTTGTGTTGTTGCATCAACCTATCACGAAATATTGGTTATCGTAATAGGCTGGTTCGGGAGAGCGTCTGACTGGCAGTCAGAAGGTCAACGGTTCGATCCCGTCCGTCTCCACCAAATCAAGATAATCCGAACCTTTTTCCAATCGGGGAAGGGTTCGGATTTATCATTTATCTGGAAGAATAGCATAAATGAAGCGGCGGCGGTATGAGCTACAACATACTGCCGCCGTTACTAATTAGGATTTGTCTGACTTTAAGTTGTACCAATAATGGCATCCAACCAAGTTAGTATTGTTCTCGCATCCTGATAATATCGTTTTACATCTCCAATAGAAGCGGTTACACTTCGTCCATGCGCAAAATCATTTCTGAGATTAACAAGAGAGTTTAACGACCCTTTTTCATTTTGGCTATGAATTCTATCCTCAAATGATTGTTTCCAAACAGGGTTGATATCCTCTAGAAGCCGCAAGATATTTCCGGTCTTGGGATTAGATGAGCTATCAATAATGTTTTTTTCAAAATAATTACATGCTTCCACCATTGCCCCCGCAGATATTTTTTGAACTATCATACTCTTGTAAACAACTTCAATTATTCCACAGGCTTTTATCACTGAATAAGATATCAAGAAAGGATTTAACGAATCAAACGGATTGCTGTTTATGTGACTTTCCACTAATAAAATTTCTCGATAACAATCAGTTAACATTCCTTCATATACATTATCCATATCAATGTTTACTCCGGAATTACACCAAAGAGTAATTGTAAGGATAATCCAATCCTGTTTCGGATTCTATCAACATTAGTGGTTCTAATACTTATGTAGTCTTTAAAGTCGGAATTATTAAGAAGATCCTTGTGAGCTAAGGAAAAATCACGCGTGCGGTCAATTTCTATCTCACGTTCAACAATATATGCAGCAGCTTGTCCGATTGCATCAAAAATTGCAGGATGGAACGCAGCAGCAAATTCTTGGACTGGTTTTTTATCAGTAATTTTTGTCAGATTGCGAAAAGCATTGGCTCCAAGCAAATCTTTTATTAAGTCCATAGACTTAATAAAGATACCTTTATATTTTTCTAACATTGCATCATCGGCCTTGTTCATCTTACTCATATAATCATTGAGGTACTTTTTCAAGGCTATTTGTCGAATTGTTATTGTCTTGTCCTTATAAAAGTTATACATGGCAAAAAAACGAAGAACAAGCTCAACATCTGCCATGCGTGAATCTTCTGCTACATTACCATATAGGGTTCTCCAGCTGGGATATTTATTTAGGTCCATAATAAATGTGTTAAACTTTCCGTGATAAACACAGTTTCTTATTTCCTGCGATTTAAGGATTCGCCCGCTTGCATTAATCCGCTCAAAAATCTGATACATTCCAGTATCATCCTGTGGCTGCTTTTGTTCAAAAATTATTGCGTGTATAGTAGAACTCTTTATACGCTTCTGTTCATCGGTGCTAAGTTCAGAAAAAGCTTTAGCACGCCATCTCTCGTTGATAACTTCTGAGTTTGATAACCGAAAAACTTTATTATCACCAGAAAAAATCCCGCGAACATAGTCGTAAACAGTTAAAATTCGTTGGTAGCCATCAATAATCAGTCGCTGTTCTCCCACTTTTGCCAAAAAAATGCTTGGCACGGGCAAGCCCAGAAGAATTGAGTCAATGAAACGGCTAGCCTCGTCTTTCGTCCACACATATTTTCGCTGCAATTCTGGCTTAACAAGCTCATCCTCTTGATACATAGTGATGAGTTCCCTAAACGACATATCCGCACCCCAAGAGTTTATATTAAATAACGCATCGTCAGAATATGGTGCATCATCGTCAATATGCTCTACTATTTTAACATCTGCCATTTTAACTCACCCATATCTTTCAAATAATTCTGATACCGCTAATCCGTAAGGGATATCATTCATATTTATTATATAGCATCTTGTTATCTGCTGCAATAGCGGCTGATGTTTTAGAAACATATTAGGCATATTCATTTTTATAAAATGGGCAAAGCGATAAGTTCCCTCAAATAAAATGCACTCATAAATTAAGCTCTCATCATCAGGCACTTTGTCTACGCAATAATCTGTCATAATCTCCGCCACAGACTTGTATACGACTTCATATCTCATCATTCTCACCCCATTACATTATGCTAAATATTATTCCAGATACATACGGTTACATACCTAATTTTGAGTTTAGCCCCTTCCTCTTTGCTTAAGAAGAGTTCAGCCACAGGCTTCGCATATCTGCGGATATGCGGCAACCCTCTGGGAATGTATACGGCGCGTGGGATAGCCGTACACACTCCCGGAGGGTTTTTTAATGGGCATTGTTATTACCTTCAAGCTGTTCTTGTTTCCAATGGTCGAATTCGGCTTGTCCTTCCTCGCTTTGGAAGAATGCTATAAGGCTTGGCATCAGGCAGCGGGCTAGGGCCTCAATTTCATGGTCTGGTATGCGGTTCGGGTCTGTTGGCGGCATAAGGCTTAACCTTCTGACATGAAGCCTTGAATAGATAATAAATGCCTGTAAAACGCCGTCCAATCCGCATCGGTCGCAATGACCTCCAAATTTGCCTTAATAAAATCAATCAAAATTCTGGGCGCTCTTTTACGCCTGACAAGGGAGATTGCAGCAGGGAGCATTTCATAGGCCGCTGTTTGTCTGGCCTCAAAAGGAAGCGCCCGTTTATTGCTCTTTTTCAGTTCGCGGAGCATCGGGTTAAAATCTGTTGGTTTCATAGGCGCGAGAAGGGCCGCTATCTGACGGGCGTATGTATCGACGTACTCAGGGCGGCGGTAGCTTACCCCTTTCTCCGTGACGGCATAATAGCCTTCAGAAAGATAACCATCCGGCAGAGCGGCTGGACTGTCAGGTGCAGCGGGAACAGTCTCAGTGGCGGGTGTCTCATGGGAAACCATGTCTGTGTTTTCATCTGTGATAATCTCTTTCATTGGTTTATCTCCTTGTTATTATAAAAATATTCCATTATAAATACCCCGTTTTCAGCTTGAATATCATACCAAATGTTTTCAGCCGGAAGCGATTGGAAAAAGTGCTCTTTCTTATAAATGGCTGTGATAATAATTTCTTTCTCTCTGAGAAGATCATAAAACTCGAAATAATTTAGATCGGGTTTAAGGATAAAAGTTGTTGGTATTTCATCATCTAAGCTCTGAGAGGTATCAGAATCACCAAAGACAAAATCCAGCGGATATAGTACGCCCCAATCTATCCCTCTACAGGCTCTTTCAAAATAACTATCCTCGAAAACAATTGTTATATCGTCGTTGACTTTTCGGAAGTATGGGCCTAAAATTGGCAATCCACACATATTAAGCATTGGTATCTGATCTTTGAGATGGCGCTTTTCAGCAGATGATACTTTATCCCAAGGGCCTGTGTTTATCATCACTCCGGGAAAAATCATAGTTCATATCTCCTTTTTAAAATGGTAGTTCGTCTTGGTCGTATTCTTCGGCGTTCTCGGCCTCTGTCACCCAATCGGGTACTTTTGGGTACAGATATTCTAAGGCGGTGCCACGGTCAACAGGGGGCTTGTCAGGGATAAATTCAACCACCTTGTTTATGCGGCGCAGAAAGGCGCGCCATGTAGCGGGTTCGTACTCCTGTATATTGCGGTACTGCTCCCGAAGGTCTATGTTGCTGATTAGATAAACCTCGGTGTAACAGGCCACACGCTGGGCGTATCGAGCCGGGAGGTTCAACGGATAGCCCTCCAAATACATAAGCATATCCTGAATGCGGAGGGATGAGCGGAATTCATCAAAACAGATTACAGGCTCCGAATTGTAACGGTCAAAAGGGTGGTCATAGTCTGTTACCCGGTAAACGCATGAATATCCATACTTTTCCATGACCGTTCTTGTCTTGCCTGTCTCCGTGGGGCCAAAAATATAGGTAACTGTGAGTTCTCGGAAAGTGTCCCGGTATTGAGCCTCTAAAAAATCGGTTCTTATTTTGTCCATGCGTCCGATATGGATTGCTAGGTCAGGATTTTCAGCTATGATTTCCGCATTGCTTTTTCCCTCCGTAATCATGGTATATACTTGGGCAATGTCGGAGCGGAAGCCGGGGCCGGGTTCGTCGGGCAACTCTCCAAATTCCTCGAAGGTGCCGGGTATACTGGTATCGGCTTTTTCATCATCTGCCCATTTGCCCGACTTTTCTACATAGCTTTTGTTTTCCTCACAACTCCCACGAGCCTGCTCAATATGCGCCTCAGGGAAGCGGTTTTTCAAGGTGCTGAAACGGATACCGGAATTTGCAGTTATGAATACATGGCTGTGCGGGGTCTGCTGTTCAAGTCCTATCTCGTCAGCCATGCACCAATAGACCAGTGATTTCATGCTAGCAAGTATGGCTTTGATTGCGTCATGGTCAAGGCCCTTATTTTTGCTGTTGTTGATTGTTAGCTGCCATTTGCGGCTCTGAGGGTCTTTTATTCCCGTTGTGATCACCTCCTTGGGGATATACCCATTGTAGGGCATCGGGGCGGTATGTGAAATGACGGTTGTGGCAAGAATGGTTGCTGATTTAGCAACTGTAATAAGCTGTAAAAATATGCGACAAGCGACATAGGTGCTGTAAAGGGTAATACTTCCCTTTACAGGCACCTTCCTCCCTGCGGGGCCACAACTTACAACGGCGAAAGCAGCACCTTCGGCTTGCGCCTCCGGTACCGCTCCCGCCGCTGGTGTCGGCTTGGGCCGACACAGGGTTAGTTATAGATGGTTACGTACAGGAAGGTGCCACACCCGCAAGGGCAATAATAAGCCTCTATATCGTACGGCTGGAATTTTGCCGCCGTGGGCGCTTTATTATGCCTCTTTAGGTAATTTGAAAGGGATTCTTTCAGTGCGTCTAAATCGAGGCTATCCGCCATATCAGGTGAAGCCTTTCCAACAATCGTGTAAATCCGGTGAGGCCCACAATCGCGCACACAATTGGGGTCATCAGAATCCCATCCATTAGAGGGGGTAAAACCCATCATCAAAAGCCACGCTTGAACGACATTTAGCGCTATGAGGTCTATAAACGGCTGTTCTGGAATCATATCATTATCCTTCCTGCGACATCTGCCCAAATAGCAAGGCGAAAAATGATGCGCCCATCAGCATTCAACTCAACATGTATTCTTATCTTTGGAAATCCATAAACGCTGGCAAGCGTGTTTAACTCAGACTGTAATATCCGCTGTATGGCCTGTGATGTCATGCCGTACCCTTGCCGATACCACCGCTGGAAGACAAAATAATAATAGCCTTTTTTTGATTTGCGCACAGGGGTTGGAGAAGTAAGCTGCTCGGGAAAACGCACGGAAACAATATGGGTGATTTCGACGGTGTTATTAATGGCAATCATAAGCAGTTCCGCCAGCGTTGGGTAATAAGCCTCAAAATAAGCATAGGCATTTTGAAGCACCTTTTGATACTGCAAAATTTCTGCTTCTTCATGTAGAGCGGCATTCTCTCTTTCAAGATAGAGTTTGTATTTTGCAGCGGATTCAGCAGCAAAATTTGTAGTGGTTTCTTTCAGCGAATGAAGAAATTTTTTCATGATAAATCCTCCAAAATAATTCTTACATTTTGGCCCTCATCCGTTACGGTCATAACATGAAAACGAGAGGGCAAAATGTTGTTCAGGGTGTCACGGATAGCGTCAGTATCGGCATTTGGCGGTGGGCTTTTTCGGGGTTGGGCCTTATAGCAGCGATAGCCGAGCTTGCTCAAGGTCATTGCTATGTACCCTTCTTGGGTTTCGGAAGCGCAAAATTCCCGGCGGTAGAGGGGAACCGCTAAATGAATCAGGGGAGGTACCCTGCTGGCATTGAGAGCATCCAGCAGGGCATCTTCTGCGGCTCGGAGCGTGCTTGTGTCCATTACTCATCTACTCCAAAGTCAACGCTTTCATCCAAAAGCCGAAGCTCCTGAACCTTGCCGAAGCGGTTGTAGAGCACTGCCACAACCTGTCCCGGCGCAGGCGTGAAATCGAGCGCGGCGAGCTTGGCGTCGGTAAGAAAGAACTTATCCGAAGACTGGCCCTGACCGCCGCGCTTTGGGTCGAGAGCGGCGGTAACGTATATGCTACTGCCTCGGATGTGCGTGCCGTCCTTGGTGTCAAAGGCAGTCGGCTGAATGCCAATGATAGTATGTTTTTCCAAGTGAGAACCTCCTTGTTAGTTGTGAAGTAGCGCTAACTTCTGATTAAATTGTAGCTTAAACAACCCACAGAATACATTTCACTCCGGCAATTTAGTTGCCAATCTGACAATTATCAAAATAATTTGCTAAGGCTAAAATGTGCCCCTGAATTTCTGCCGGGATTTTTTTAACCTTCAATGTGGTTTCATCTCCGGTAAGCAAATAATTCAAATCAATATTCCAATACACATGAAGGTAATACAACAGTTCTGTTGGAATTCCCCTCTTTCCATTTTCATAACGGCACCAAGCCGAATTGTCTGAAATAATTCTATAATCTATTTCGGCAACAGCATCAGACTGATTTTTGAATCGCCTTTTGCGCTCATCAGTGAGGCGGTTTGCGATCTCCATACGTAGAGATGTTTTTAACTGCTCTAAATCATCCGCATAGTAATCAAACTCTTGTTTATCCATAATTGACCCTTTCGGATCAGGCCTGATCTATTAGATTCAACGTTGTATCTTGAGTATATATTAAGAAAGCGGCGTAAAGTAAAATTGACAACTAGGAGATATAAATAATGTTTTCTCCTTGATTGCGTAAATAATAGTTGCTATAATAGTTAAAGATAACTTGTCAGGAGGTTTTGGAGTGGGAACAAGAATAAGTGATTTTAATAGCAGGTTGGAAGAATTGCTTGATGAAGGTAGAACGTATAACAAAGGAGCCGCTACTAAGACCGAATTAGCAGACGCAATTGGAATTACAAGACAAAGCATATCAAAATACACAAACGGAAAATCATCCCCGTCACTTGACATAGCAATTAAAATTGCCAGTCACTACAAGGTTTCGTTGGATTACCTTGCCGGAATATCTGAGCATACAGCCATAGAAAAGGACGTAAAGCAAACCTGTATGTATACAGGCCTAACCGAAGCTGCCGTTACAACACTGGCACAAATTAATGAAGATAAAAAGCACCCACTCAAAATAAAAATCATCTCTCAATTAATTGAAAGCAAGAAATTGGATGATATTGCAGGTTTGTTAGAGAAATCATTAGTTAAGGCAAACCAATACAGCTTTTTATATGGCGATGGTGAGAATATAGAAATCATGACGGATATGCTGGAAAGCGATGAACACCAGTTCTATAAAGTTGTTGCAGATTTATACCCCACAATCATTCAAGAATTAAGCCATAAATTGAAACGCGAAATTAATGCCATCTCCGACGCGAAATGGGAAACAATGCTGGAAGCTGCTGAAAATACCATTGAAAAAATGGAGACAATCATTCAAGGCGTAGGCGAAGACAATTGGAAAGCATATCAAGCAGCAAAGATACAAAAAATCACAAATTCTAAGACCCGTTAATTAAAAGCTGCTATTTTAATATAAAAAAGAGGCCTCCGGGTTGGAGGCCTCATGGGTTAATTGTTCCAATTTTTTGGGAGTGTGCGCACATCGGCCCAAAGGGCCGGAGATTTGCAGGTCTGGGGGATAGGATTCCAAGCCTAATTGACTTGGAATCCTTGCATTGCATTAATCTATTCCAACTGGACCTATCTCTTCTATGTCTTGTGCTATTTCATCTTGTGACTTTCCAGTTCCACCAGTTACTCCTGGCTGTTCTTCTGTTGTAACTTCATCGCCTACACCTGCTGGTGGTGTTTTAGTTGCTGCTGGTGCATTGCTACTAGACCCACCTGAACTACTGCCTCCACTTGAGGGCTGAGAATTGCTAGATGATCCAGTGGATGACCCAGTGTGTGTTTGTGGTGTGCTAGATTGTGATGAACTATCATTATTCTTTGCTGCTGCTTCATTTAAGTCAGCTATTTCAGCTTGCATAGATTCAATGGATTCTTTTGCCGCAGCTAATTCAGCCTGAATAGACTCCAAAGATTCATTTGTAGAATCTATTTCGGCTTGTTTATCTGATATTGATTGCTCTACGTTGGACAGGCTGTTTTTCGCTGCTGATAACTGGCTAAATAAAATTCCGTTTCCGATTATACTTGCTATAAGTAAGACACCTAATATGATAGGCAAAACTTTTATTTTAGAGACTGTAGCATTCATAGGGTCACCCATTACTCACTATAGCCTGTTGATGTGTCGATGCTAATTGTACCTGTGGTGCTATCGTAACTGACACCGAAGTCCTCAATCATCCCAATGTGCCGGAGCATCACATAATTACTGCCGTCAATGATATATGCCAAAGGCTTGACCTCGGCTATTGCTGTGCTCATAAATGGCATTGTGCTTAATGTGGCTGTCTTAACTGTATTGCCGATTGGTGTAAGCTCACTCCCAAGCACTTCATAGGATTCACCATTATTATCACGAAGGTTAACCTGACCCCACATATAAGTGACATTGAAATCCTTTGATGTGCCTTTCAGCATCATTGCAATATCCCTAATCTTGATATAGTTGTTTCCGTTAATCAGGTATGCAGGGCAATTGTAACTGGTGCCGTTCACACTGATGTTTGCATTATTAGGTGTCGCCGTGACTGTCTGAGGAAGATTGTAATTCATGTCATCATCACTATCAAGAATACATACAAACTTCCTAAAGTCTCTGTCAAATCTTACGTTTGTACTTGTTGTTGACATCTTGATCATGTAGTAACCTGGCTCTGTCAGTGTTACAGTATTAGTAGTTGGGTCAACACCCTCACCAGCATTTGTAGGTCCTGTAGAAAGCAGTACATTCGAATAGTAGGTACTGTAATCAAGTGTGGATGCCTTCAGGTACAGAAGTTCACCGTGATGGATTGCATAGTTAGTAAACTGAGTAATTCCCCTGTTATTGCCATAATTCCAATTGCCACCATAAAAGTTGACCGTCACCGGCCCATTTGAGAAGAGGACTCCATCTTCATTTTCACAGCTGATGTTGTTCATGGTGAAGTATGCATCTGTGAACCTAGAATCAACATATGGGCTAGTTGTATCACGCCCACTGATAAGGTTATAATTCAATTTTACAGTCATATTGCCATCTGGCTGCACCGTCCTTGTTGTTACACCCCATGGAACATCATCATAAACATGATATCCCCCAACATATGATGCGTATGGCTCAATTGTCTGGCTGTCGTAGTTGATGGAATCCATCATTGCATATGCCGTAGTCGATGCAAACATACTCACCACCATCAGCATTGCTAAAATAATCGAAAGTCTCTTTTTCATTTGTATAATCTTCCTCTCTTTTGCCCAACAAAATATTGCTCATAATATACTTTGTCGGGTTTTATTTCCAAAAACTAATAAATAGCGCACCCCTAAATTCTACTCATTTTACGCTACATCTAATTGATTACATTTATTATACTAAACTTGAATACCTGATTGCAATACCATGCACGCAATTTGTCGTTATTTTTTTCAATGACTTTGTAGTGTGTATTTATATGCTGTCGTTGGATAAAATAATGACAGTGAGGTGAGTACATGCGTAAAGTCAAAAGCATCAATCAGCAAATCGGCGCGAATATCCGGGCGGTAAGGGATAAATCAGGCTATACACAGGAAGAATTGTCGGAACGGCTTGGAATCACCCCGAACCATTTAAGCGCCATTGAAAGAGGTGTTTCAGGCGCAACACTTGAGCATATCAAAAAACTGTGTGCTCTGTGCGCTGTTTCCGCAGATGTCCTTCTTTTCGGAGAATCGGCAGACGCGACCGGAGACGAGCTTACCGAACATCTAAAACATGTCAGGCCAGAGTATCGGCTACAAGTAAATAAGGTTTTACTGGCTATGCTGGACGCGCTTTCCATGCAGGAAAGTTCCGAAAACAAGTAACAGGCGGGATTGTACCAAAAGCAACCCTGCCTGTTTTTCTGCCCAGATATATTCTGAATTCGAATTGACTGTTATTCTATATTATGATATAATTATATACATAAACGAGGTGAATTGATAATGAAAATAGGTGCTATACTGCGGGAACTGCGCGAAAGCGTTCATCTTTCACAGGCAAAAATAGCGGCTCTGTGCGGCACAAATCAAACAACGATTGCAAAGTATGAAAGTGAGCAATCTTTCCCACCCCCTAAAATCATGCTTTGGTATGCGGATTATTTTGATGTGTCGCTGGATTATATTTATGGGCGCTGTGAGAACCCGGAGGGGAAGCTATACAAGCATCAACCCAAAATTGCGGAAAGCTCCGAGGAAATGAAGCGCTTTGTTGAAATGTGCTTTGATCCAAAATCTCCGATGAATGACAAGTTAAAGCAGACATTATTTAAGATGTTGGAGGAGGGGAACAAATGAAAGCGGTCATTTATGCCCGGTATTCTTCCGACAACCAGCGCGAGGAAAGCATAGAGGGGCAGCTTAGAGAGTGCCGGGAATACGCCGAAAAAAACGATATTCGGATTATCGAAACCTATGTAGACCGGGCGTTATCAGCCTCCAAGGATACCGAAAAGCGACTTGAATTCCAGCGTATGATTAAAGACAGTGCCAAGGGACAATTTAAGGTGGTACTTGTTTGGAAGCTGGACAGGTTTGCCCGGAGCCGTTACGATTCCGCTCATTATAAAAACGTCCTGAAAAGGAACGGCGTTAAAGTGGTTTCGGTGACGGAGCGTATCGCAGACGGTCCGGAGGGTATTATTCTGGAATCCATGCTTGAAGGTATGGCCGAATACTACAGCGCGGAACTTTCTGAAAAAATTCACCGGGGGCAGAAGGAAAACGCTTTGAAAGGCAAAAACAACGGCGGCGGTATTCCGCTGGGGTATCTGCTGGGGGATAATCAAAAGCTGGAAGTTGACCCCTTGACCGCGCCAATTGTTCTTGAAATTTTCCAGCGGTATGCAGGGGGCGAAACGGTAAGGACAATTATTGAATCGCTTAACGGGCGAGGTTTGCAGACCAAGCGAAACAAGCCGTACAGCATGGGCAGCTTTAATGCCTTGCTGAAAAACAGAAAATATATCGGTGAATACAGTTATCAAGATATTGTCATTCCCGGCGGGGTTCCTTCTATTGTGCCGGAGGATTTGTTTAACCGTGTGCAGACCAAAATAGAAAAAAACAGACGAGCGCCAGCGCGGACAAAAGCAGCGGAGGAATTTTTACTTACAACAAAGTTGTTCTGCGGGAAATGCGGGCGCATGATGGTAGGCGAAAGCGGCACCAGCCACACAGGAAGAATTCATTATTATTACAAGTGCGGCGCGGCAAAGCGTAAAAAGGGCTGTGATAAAAAAGCCGTTAAAAGGGACTGGATAGAAAATCTGGTTGTGCAGCGGACGGCAAACATGATTTTAGATGATGCTTTAATGGAGCGGCTTATAAATAAATTGCTGGATGCACAGGGGAAGGAAAAGCCGGATATAGCCATTCTTCGCAAGCAGTTATCCGAAACAGAAAACGGTATTGAAAATCTTCTCAACGCAATACAGGCGGGAATTGTCACCACTTCCACGAAAAAGCGTCTGGAAAGTCTGGAAGCCCTGAAAAGTGAAACCGAAACAAGCCTCACCATTGCAGAGCTTAAAAATCCGACACTGACAAGGGAACAGATTTCTTATTTTATTTATCGGTTCCGCAAGCTGGATATTACGGTTCCGGAACATCGGCAGCGGTTAATTGACAGCTTTGTAAATGCGGTATATGTGTTTGATGATAAACTGGTTCTGACATACAACTATAAAGACGGTACCGAAACCATCCCGTTAGATACCGTCAAGGGTTCGGATTTCGTGGGGAGTGCTCCACCATAAAAAAAGTCTGTAGTATCAACGACTACAGGCTTTTTTGTTTTCTGTTTGATTGGTCAGAATTTGCCCCAAAATGCGATTTTAGTCACTATTTAGTCACTACTCGGACACCGAATAGAATCTGTGTATGCGTTTGTCGTGATGAGTCCTGTTGCCTTACTGCATGGCACTTATTAGAGCAGGATGCATCCACCACTCATCAGCTATATCAGGTAAGTTAACCGTTATAAAGTTGTCCCAGCTAATCTTTTTCCTTATTGTACTGGGAATGCTGCAGTAATAACGGTTGTATCTGTTGCATTGCCATATTTGTTAACTAACGGATATACGATCACAAGACAAATATAGATATCTTTCATATCTTTTAATTTTTCCATAATTTTAGACATGCTTGATACACAAGTTAAAGCAGCAGGAGCCTATTGCATAAAAAAGCCGTCACAATTACATGGCGGCTTTTTCCTTATCAACCTATACAGAAATATAATATCTCTTACTTGGCATTCTTCGTGTTCTTGTTCAGCACGAATTTTCTGAACGGCGAATATAGAATTGCAAGTAATGTAATAACAAGTCCCGCCTCAGATAAACCAACATTATTTGCTTTAAGGCTTATTGTCATTATAAGAAAAGTTACGAGAATTACAATAAAGGCTATTGTAAGCTCTCCCTCGTACGTTTTGAAGAAAGGATTGTTTTTCATATAACCATACCCCCCTAAATCAATACCAGACTGACGAACAGGATAACACCCACTATCACCGCTGCACTCAGCGTAATAGGCAGGATGCGTTTTAATACAAGTCCTTCATCGCCCAGTATGTTGGCTGTAGTCGTACCAAGAACAATATTTCCCGGGCAAATCGTATTTCCTATTGCGCCGCCTGCCGTCTGCGCGCCCAAAATTGCCGATGTGTTAAGATGAAGAATACTTGCCGTAGTCATCTGGAATTCACCAAACAAAATATTTGAGGCCATGTTCGAGCTTGTCATGAATGACCCAAGCATACCGACCACAGGTGCTAGAAGCGCATATCCCTTTCCCAGCACTGAAGCAATTCCCTCCGCTAGCACAACGGTTTGTCCGGTACCTCCCATTATTTTGGACATAATGATAAAGCCTATGACTGCTATACCGGAAGGTACGGTTTTTTTGATGGAGCGTGAGAAAACAGCCGCCGAACCCGCGCGGTTAACCCAGCCATGCTTTTTATAGTAGATCAGCCCTATAACGGAGGCTAGAAGCAGGAAAGTTCCGGCATGAATGAACGGTGAAATTGGTGAATAGCAATTCGTAGCCTTGTTCACGTAGCCAAAGCCGGTGCTGGTTTCTGGAAATGCAAAGCCGAAAGATACTTGACCGAGAAAAGCTTTAATCGGCGCAATAAGTAGCACAACCAAGGTTATTGAGGTCAGGACGAAATATGGAAAGAATGCCTGAAGCATGTTCATATCCTTATAGCCTTCCCCAGCGGCCTTATCCGTAAATTCCCTATTAATAATACCGCTATTTTCAATCTTCCATGGCTTGTTGTAAAGCTTTGTTCTGCCAAGAAAGAAGACTGCAACGAGCGCAATACATGAGGGGACAAAGCAGGCTATTGTTGTATTAACTTGTGTAAGTACCATCTGTCCCCCGGCCTGAATAAGCGAAATAACAAGCACTGCAGGAAGGCCTTTTTTAATCGCCTTGCCCTTGCCGTAAAACCAGCATATTGCAATGCCCGTAATCAGATTCCATATCCAGATAAACAATGCTGCCCAAAGTGCGGTTCTCAAAAACTCCGGGCTTCCGGCCTGTAGTCCCGTTGTCATCGTTAGCGAGTCCCATGCAACAGCGAGAGTTCCGAAGGTGTTAGCCCATGCATGTCCAATAAGCGGAATAATTACCGCCCACAAAGGAGCCACTCCTATACCAACAAGGAGAGGCGCTCCTACGGCAACGGGGACGCCAAAGCCGGTAATTCCCTGAAGGAAGCTGACAAAGACCCACCCCATCGCGATAAGCTGAAGCAATTCGTTCGGCAAAAGCTTTTGCATTCCCTTTCTAAAGGTTATGAACGCTTTGGCTTCACTTGCAACTTCATAAAGTAGAATCGCCGGCCATACTATTATTAGCACAACAATTGCGCTCCAAATGCCTTTTGCGCTCTCGCTGGCGAGCAGAAAAAGATCTGCCCTGTAAATAACTATCCCGACAATTAGTGCAATAAACAATCCAATCGGTGCCGCTTCAGTTGCACCCCACTGAAATTTAATCATCAGCACCAGCAAAACGACGATCGGCAACACCGCCATTATCCAGGTAAACCAGGTAGTGGGAACTGTCATAATATTTTCCTCCGCTCTAAAGTAAATATAAATATTAATTTGCTGCTATTCCCTAAGGACCGCTGCCTTCTAAATAATAGTTAGAATCATTGCTTTGAAACAATTGCATAACAAACGCAGGATTAATCACTTGTTGGTCAAATTTTGCAGGCAATGATAAAATATCGTTGCCTGCTTCTTCCATGATTAATATACGATAGTACCTGTTTTACCCTGCAATCCTTCAGACGCTTTTTCGAGCAACGTAATCAGCGCCCGGCGATTATCTCCGGACTCCGCAAAACGAACAGCCGCCTTGACTTTTGGAAGCATCGACCCCGGAGCAAACTGACCTTCTTCGATATATTTTTCAGCATCGCACACGCTCATTTTGCTTAGCCACTGCTGATTTTCCTTGCCAAAATTTATAGCGACCTTTTCAACAGCAGTCAGAATAATAAAATAATCTGCCTGTAAGTTCGTGGCCAGAAGGGCGCTTGCGTTATCCTTGTCTATCACCGCACTTACGCCTATGAGCTTTCCATCCTTTTCGATGACCGGAATCCCACCTCCGCCGCAGGTTATAACAATGTGTCCCGCGCTGAGTAAAGTCTTAACAGTCTCCAATTCTCGAATCCGCTTCGGCATTGGGGATGCAACCACCTTGCGATAGCCTCTGCCAGAATCCTCAACGCAGGGAACACCTTTTCTCTCAAGCTCTTCGGCCTCCGCCGCGGTCATAAATCTCCCGATAGGTTTTCTGGGATGGTCGAACGCCTCGTCGTTGGAATCAACCTCCACCTGAGCAAGGAGTGTACTAACCTTTGTGTCCAAATTGCGTCGCTTTAACTCATATTTGATTGCATTTTGAAGGTCTATGCCTATGTATCCCTGGCTCATCGCGACACAGGATGGCAGAGGCGCGCCTGTATACTTATCATGGTTTGCCGCAAGCTCATCCATAGCAGTCTGTATCATGCCCACCTGCGGTCCGTTACCGTGAGTAACAACCATTCTCATACCTTTTTCGGACAGGTCCACAATGACCTTTGCCGTATTTGCTACAGCTATCTGCTGCTCTTCATAGTTCTCGCCCAGGGCATTGCCTCCCAAGGCAATTACAACAGTGTTTTCCATGCCGGAGTTCTCCATTCTGTGAATAATTGCTTGCTCAAGCGGTTTGTATTTCATATCCAAGCTTCTTGGCATAAGCAACAACCGCTTTTTGGAAGCACTCAATCGGAGGATGAACTGTTCCCGCTCCAATTTGGCCATAACCGGCAATTTTATGTGCAATGCCGGTGTTTATTACAGGCGTGATACCGCTTTCTACAACAAGTCTTGCGTCTATCCCGAGGCAAATTCCGTTGAAGTTCCAATTGGGAACCGTAAAGTTTGGGTTACGATCAATGGTAATCTGCGTCATCTCATTACTTGTGCGCAGCGCATCATCATATCCGCCTGCCCCTAAGAAGCGCGTTACCGCAGGTGCCGCAATCATAGCCATGCCGCCCACGCCAAATGTTTCCGTAATTGCACTATCACCCAGATCGGGACTTGCGTCTTCTCCGTCAAAACCTGTAAAGTATAGGCCCTGAGGCGTATTTACAGGGGCTGTAAACCATTCGTCACCCATTCCGGATATGCGGATTCCGAAGTTTTCTCCATTGCGGCACATTGCTGTAACGATAGTTCCCTCGTGTATTGTTCGTGCTCCGTCCATGATGGCCTTTCCGGTTGCCATCATAAGATTGAGGAAAAACTGATCAGTATCCGCCAAAAACTTGATTACTTCGGATTTGTGGTTATCAGAAATATCAAGCTTAATAATAATAGGTGCCATCTCCTTTAGAAATATCAATGAAGCGGCTATATTCCTCTGGTGGAACTCATCTCCCATTGTTAAGGCCTTTGCCATAATCGGGTTAATAGCGAGGCCTCCTTCAATTGTTCTGATAGCCTTTCCAAGTGTGGGACCGAGAACATCACGCATCCAGCAAAGCCTTTCAACGACCTCAGGAGCATAGGCGCCAAATCTCAGCACCTTTCCAATGCCTTCGTTCATTGTGCAATACGCTGTGTTTCCCTCCGTGGTATTGTTTACTACAAACAACGGCATATTAGCAGAAGTGATTCCGCCCATAGGTCCGACAGCATTGACATGGTGGCATGGAATCAACTTTACCTCTCCGGATTCTAAAAGCTTTTTGGCACTGTCAACATCGTCAGCCCAGCCCTCAAAAAGGACTGCCCCAATGCAGGATCCATGCACAGGGTCGGGCATATTACAATACTTAATCGGAGGGCCGGCATGTAGTAAAACTTTTCCCATTCTGAATTCCGAAATCAATTCTTTTGCGGGCCGAATATCAACCAACACCGGCTGTGAGGTAATGATTTTTTCAATAACTGCATGGTTTGCCTCATCAATATTCTTGTAAATCATGACTATTCTCCTTCTTCTGCCAGTCTAAAACTTGTAATTTCTCAAGTATTGCAGAGTGTCAATCAACTGCAAATCACCCTGAGCGGGCGGAGTCCAATCAAACTGAAGTACTTTGCAGTTATATTCTGCAATGACCTCTGCAAAGCTTCGAAGGCCAATATTGATGATCACAGGCTTTTCGGTAATCAGCTGCATCAGTTCTTCTGAGGGATTGTTTCTGATATATTTTGCCTTCTCTTTCGGCCGAATCTCTTTCTCGGGTTCATCAAAACTATGACCAATGATTTTTATTGCAGCCTCAACAGCAATCTTATTGCTTTCACAAACGAACACCCCGTTGTCCATTAGCTTTTTGACCTGAGAGTCATAGTTTTGGTAATCGCTTCTCGTACCGCAAACAGTTGCGACAAAGAAAAGCTTGCGGTTCTCGCTCTGTGCCTTGTTCTTCAGTGCATTGATTGACGGCAAGAGTGCTCCGGCCATGTCTTCGTGCGAACCGTAACCCAGAACGATGTCCAGCAGTATTACACCGGTTGAAGGATCGTCACAGGCGTCCTGCATGCATTCTATTCTTTTTGCGGGGTCAATCATCGGATGGGGTTTACCCTGAGTGTAGACATCGTCTCCTAAATCCACAACTATATGCCCATCAGTATTCAGCATGAAGCCTTCAGCCTTTTCCGGAGGAATTCTCAGAGACAAGGCATCCTTGATAAGCATCGCCGCTTCGCCCGCCAGTGTGCCGCCGGAATAATAGGCCTTAATTGTCTTTTTTTCCTCCGCCTTGAAGAAATCGCCTTCAGGCAGTTCGGCCTTATGAACTGACACATTTTGTCCACGGAGGAGCTCAACCGCAATTCTGGCAGCTTCGTCCAGAGTATATGCGTGGTAAAAGTTTTCTTCATGATATTCCGGCTTTTCTCCGAGGAACACAGTTACAACGGGTTTTTTGAAGGCGCTTAATCTTGCGGAGATCATATCACGCACCGTTTTTGCGGGAGGCTTTGATATAACAATAAGTACCTTTGTTTCATCGTCCTTTTCCATGGCCTCGATACAGTCCATCATTGTGATTCCTCCGACTGTCGTCGAAAGATCTCTTCCGCCGGTTCCTATGGCGTTGGTAACACCCTCTCCTATGCGGTCAATAATAGTAGTCAGTTCCTGAATACCTGTTCCGGATGCACCAATTATTCCGATTTTCCCCGTGTTTACACTGTTGGTAAAGGCAAGAGGAACTCCCTGAATAATTCCCGTGCCACAGTCCGGTCCCATAACAACGAGACCCTTTTCATGCGCTTTCTGCTTAAGTTTCTTTTCATCTTCAATGGTTACATTGTCGCTGAACATGAACACATTAAGCCCTTCGTCCAGAGCCCTGTCAGCCTCTGCCGCCGCATAGATTCCAGGAATGGATATAATCGCAAGATTTGCGTCAGGCATTTTGTCGATCGCCTCATTCCACCTTTTCACGACAGTTGTTGAGTCGCTGGCTTCGGCTTTTGTTGTCTGATCCTTCAGGAACTGTTCTACCTCGTTTACTATAGCAGTCATTGTTTCATCGGTATCAACATCGGCAACGATAACCATGTCATTGGCACCGGCCTCAAGAACCTCTTCGGTATCCATACCAGCTGCCCGGAACATGTCTTTGTTCGCGGGTGTTGCCATCATAATGGATACTTTATGTACTCCCTCCATTGTCGATATTCTATTTGTGAGCAACATCAGGACAACTGAGTCTTGATAGCTGCCCCTATTTACGATTGTTTTTAACATTTTTCCTCCTAAATATTACAAAAAACGCGTTATACTGAGTTGCTTGTAAAAAAGTAAAGGTTTTTACCATGTTCCATATACCATTCTTGGTAGCCACAAGCTTATTGCAGGGAAATAGGTTATTAGCAGTAATGCAACCAATGACAGCAATATGAAAGGCGTTGCGCCCTTAGCAACTTTCATAATCGGCTGTTCCGTTATGCCGGAAGCAACAAACAGATTCAGGCCGAAGGGCGGCGTGAACATGCCGATAGCCGTATTTACTATCATAACTACGCCAAGATGGATAGGATCGATTCCCGCCTGTATGGCCACAGGGAAGAACAAAGGTCCGAGAATCGTAATAATAGATGCTCCATCCAGAAACATTCCGGCAATTAGGAGAATAATGTTCATCATCAGAAGAATCACATACTTGTTGGAGCTCATATAAAGGACGACATTAGCCAGAGCAACAGTCACGCCCTGTGCCGTAATGATATAAGAAAATACGGAGGCCGCTGCCAGAAGCACCATGACCTGAATTGTTGTAATTGCCGATTCCTTCGCGCATGCAATAAGCTCTTTAATGTTCATTTCTTTGTAAATGAACAACGCGACAATAATGGAATAAATGACCGCTACGCAAGATGCTTCCGTCGGGGTGAACAAGCCGCTGTAAATTCCGCCCAGAATAATTACCGGCACACCCACTCCCCAAGCGGATTCCTTAAGTGCAACAAGTTTTTCCTTGATGGTCTTTTTCGGATCGCGGGTGATTTCAGGATGGCGTTTGGCATAGAAAACTGTGTAAACCATATAACAAAGCGCGTATATAATGCCCGCTCCAAATCCGGCTATGAACAATGTGCCGACTGACGCGCCGGTAACACACCCATAAACAATCATTGTTACCGATGGCGGTATAATAACTCCGAGTGAGCCGGATGCGGTAATGACGCCCGTTGCAAATCCTGCCGGATAGTTTTTTTCTTTTAGTGCAGGATAAAGAATTGCGCCAATTGCAACAACGGTCGCCGGGGCAGATCCTGAAATTGCTCCGAAGAACAGGCAGGCCAAAATCGCTGTAAGACC
>JAYFQM010000168.1:0-21760 GCA_034927185.1 Oscillospiraceae bacterium
TGAGGAATGAGAACGGATGCTTTCCCCATAGCTGCAGCAAACCGGCCGCGGTTTCGTGCTATGGAATTATCCAAACATGGGCGACGCAGCTTCTGCTGTGTCGCTCTTTTTTGCGCCCATGTTCGGATAATTCTCTACTCAAACTGTGCAGTTCACGATATAGAGCGACAAATAGCAAGAATGGCTGTGACTATATAGAACAAGCCCCTCACCAAAATAAATTGATGAGGGCCCTTGTTTATGCACTTACTGCTTCACAAAATGTCTGTAGAGGAAGGTCATGATCTGGCCACACATAACGTTCATGTCCAGCTCGAAGGCGTTTGCACTGGTGCCGTTAATAATGCCTTTTTCGACGGACCACAGGACTGCCTTGGCATAACTGCTCACGGATGCAACATCAGCTTTTTCCTTGTTTTTGTATTTGCATATTCAGGTTTCAATTACTAAGATTCCGCAGCGTTTCAATAATGGGGAGCAACCGGTCGGTTGCAAGATCTTCTAAATCCGTAACAGATATATCAAATAGCCAGTAGTCTCCGGTCGCATGGTTATCGCCGTCGCACCATACATTCAGGCTGCCTCCGTCGCCAAAGAAAAACTGAGCTGCAAATTCGGGCGTTTCTATGCTTTCTGAAAGTTTATTATACGCCGCAGTTTTGAGTTCTTTTGAAATGTCGCCTTCAACGCCTGGAATTGACAGGCCAAGTTTGCCATCAAGCACCAGTTGCTTGAACGCGTTCTTGTCTTTTATAAAAGTCCATAGATCGCCAGCATCCTTCTCGCCAGTGGTCAAACTGAAAAGCTGTGTCCGTATCGAACTGACAGAGTAAGCTGCTCCTGCGGAATGTGCTGTGTTATAGGTCCTGATGCTCAGCAGATCCCCACCAACAACTTCAAAAACGGGCGTAATGTCGTATGTTGTATCGCTCTGTGCCGCATAAGTCGGTTCGAGGCAGAAATCCTTCAATTCCTCATTCAATTTTTCTTGCAGCTCAGCGTCTGCTAGGCCGCTAACTTCTATATAGCGGGCCTGTATGTCACTATCGCCGTAGTTTTCGACGGTTTTGTAATCGAAGCTTACGTTGTCCAAAGAATTCTCCTCAGAAGTAGCTTCTTCCGGCTTGTTGACGCTTGCGCTAATATCAACAATTGTGCCGTCTTCGCCATACATGTAGAGCGCGGGCGTGGTCTTGCTGCCGGTGGTAATAACGGTAAACGTGCGGGTGGCATCCGGATAGTCGGTATTATGGTCGATCCAGGTTCCATCATTGATGTAGTATTTTCCGTTGTCCATTTCACGATATGCGGGTACATGAGTATGACCAAACACAACCACATCCACGTTTTCGTCAGGGTTTTCCAGATACTGTGCATTTGCCTGCCTGAAATAGTAATCCCAGTCTACGGTTCCCGCGACCGCCTCGACAAAGCTGTTGGTCACATTCACTTGATTAATCTCTTGCCGCTCGGCCCATGTACGCTGAATGTTTTTGAACAGCACCGGTGCGGAAATGGTTCCGTCCGCCTGCTGCGCAGGGTAGAAATCAAGGTAGGTATAGGCATCGTCAAATCCTGAAATGTGAATATCGAATATTTTCTCGTCAAGGCTTTCATTGGGCGTCATGCGTTCAGAAATATTCTTTAGAAGCGAGTAATAAATATAAGCGCCGTACTGATCTGTATCGGATTTGTCGGGAACAGTTGTTACCACAGGCAAATTCTTTTCTACCTTGGGGCGGCCCTCCAGAACCCAGGTTGCGGCATAGCGGGCATAGAAATAACCGGCAGGCAGGATGGTATCATCATTGCCGCACAGCTCCGCGTTGGAGACCGTGTCTGGGGCGGAAAACACATCGTAGCGGTGGCCATGCTCAATAGCAATTTCATTTCGATCACCTGTGTAATAGGTACCGAGCCCCTCGGCATCCCTGGCCTGCATAATCTGGGGGATCGCTTCCTGTAAAACGTCGGCTTCCAGCGTCATATCATGGTTTCCGGGTATATAAACCAGCTTTATCCCGCTGTCGATCACCTTGTTCAACTCGTCGATCACGCCCTGATTGTTGGCGATCACATCCTTGTAAAATTGTTTTTGATCCGTGTAGCTGGGATAATCGACCGGCAAAAACCACTCGTCCAGAAAATCACCGTCGATCACCAGCTCCCGCACATCTGATGTGCTTTGCAGGCGCTGTAAGAATTCGATGAGCAGCGGACGGTTTGCAACCGTTTCGGCATACTTGTCATCAATTCCGATGTGAATATCGCTTATGACGACAATCTTGTTTCTTGTGCCGCCAGCCTCCCACAAAGCCGCGGTGCCCTCCGGCGGCACTGAAGCTGATGCGCCACTCGACGAGCACCCGGTAGCGAAAAGCGTTAAAGAAATCGCCATGCTGGACGCCAGCAAGAGAGAGAGAATTTTTGCTTTCATATTCATTTCCTCCAATTACTCAATGGTGTATTGCAATTCTTGCAAAAGATTACCATAAAAACTGTAAAAATAAGACTTTACACTTATATAATTCGTTTTTGCACTTAAAAAGACATATTAACTTTATATTTGCACTTGACAAATGAAAATTTTTGCTTCACACACTGAAGACATACCCCCAGACGCCGTTTTCGATTCTGTATATCAGCTCTCTTTTGTGCTTTTTTTAATGTACAGGGCGTTACGACTTTACGTTCCCTGATTATCCAAGTAATCTTACCGGGACCGTTATAAAGGCGTTGCAGAAATAGGAAGACTGCAATATCGGTGCACCTCATCATTGAGGTGCACCGATATTGAGAAAGGTGCAGCTTTTGAAATATTGCACAAAAATCAAAAAGCTATAATTAGATTCATGGTTTTTGCGTTTAATATAAATAAAGCCTTATATCTTGTTGACACTTCATATTTATCACAATACAATATAGAAAAGAAATTACTATACTTCAGGAGGGTATTATGTCTGAAGGAAATCAACACAAAAATGTCCGGGAGCTATTGATTCTTGCCGGAATTAAGGAGATAGATGAATACGGGCTTCAAAGCTTTTCTATCCGCAGAATTGCAAATGAATGCGGCGTATCCTGTGCTGCGCCATACAAACATTTTAAAGACCGACAGAGTTTTATTGCAGCTATAATTGAATATATAAACAAGCAGTGGATGGAGAGACAGCAGCAGATACTAAAAGCGCTCCCCAATGATACGAGAAAACAGCTCGTTGAAACCAGTCTGGGTTATGTTCGATTTTTGGTGGAAAATCCTCACTTTCGCTCAATAATTATGCTCAAAGACGAAGAATTTGACAGTATATATAAAAACATGCGGGGGCAGATAAGTGAACTTTCAAGGAGCCTGATAAAAAAGTATTGCGAGGAAGCTGATCTATCTAAAGAGAACGAAAGGCGTAAAACTTATATAATCCGCTCTCTTATATACGGCGCGGCTCTTATGCTTGATAACGGTGAAATGGAATATAATGAAGAAAGTATGCGGTTCGTCGAATTGTCGATCGACCGTGAGTTTGATTTACCCTGAAAAACGATTTGGTAAAATTGCATATTGACACTAAGGCGGGCCATGGTATAATTGCGGAAGGTTATCAGTGATAACCTTCCGCAATTGTTTTATATATGCCGGATTTCAAAAAGCATTGCGATACCCGTGAAGAACAGCACTAAATACTTAACTTGGAGGTTATTATTATGGTTTTTAAAGCAGTTTCTGAATTGATAGCGGAGCATCTGGACTGTGACGTATCCGAAATCACAATGGAAAGCAGTTTCAAGGACTTGGGCTTGGATTCTCTCGATACGGTCGAGATGCTCATGAATCTTGAGGATAAAATCGGAAAAGAAATTGAGCTTGACAGAAAGGTAGAAACGGTGGGAGATCTTGTACGTTTCATCGAAGAAAGAATAAAGGACTAGCTATTATGATCGATTCGGTATTATGCGAACTCCTGGGTATTAAATACCCCGTCCTACAGGGAGGAATGGCCTGGATCTCAGATGGAAAACTGGCAGCCGCCGTATCTAACGGGGGAGGTTTAGGTATCATTGCTGCAGGGAATGCGCCGTCTGATTATGTTAGGCAGCAAATTCGTCTTGCTAAGGCGCTTACGGATATGCCTTTTGGTGTGAACATTATGCTGCTAAGCCCTTTTGCAGACGAAGTCGCTCATGCTGCTGCTGAGGAAAAAGTATCCGTTATAACGACCGGCGCTGGCAACCCTTCGAAATATATGGAAGGATGGATTGCGGCTGGAATCAAGGTCATTCCCGTTGTCGCCTCAGTCGCTATGGCGAAGCTCGTAACGCGCGGCGGCGCGGCAGCAGTTATTGCAGAGGGCGGTGAAAGCGGCGGTCATGTGGGAGAGTTGACCACAATGACGCTTGTTCCTCAGATTTGTGATGCAACCGAGCTTCCTGTAATCGCTGCCGGCGGCATAGGTGACGGAAGAGGGCTTGCTGCGGCATTCATGCTAGGGGCGTGCGGAGTTCAGATGGGTACGAGATTTCTTGTTGCAGATGAATGCTCCGTTCATCCCAACTATAAGGAAAGAATATTAAAAGCTAACGACCTTTCGACAATCGTTACCGGAAAACGGCTGGGTCACCCTGTAAGGAGCCTGAAAACTCCATTTGCCAGAGAGTATTTTAAAGCTGAGTACAGCAATGTTTCAGACGAGGAACTGGAGGCTATGGGAACAGGTGCGCTGCGTCTGGCAGTGCAGGAGGGAAACTTAAATAATGGCTCCTTTCTTTCCGGTCAAATTGCAGCCATGGTTAATAAAGAACAGCCTGCCGCAGATATTGTACGAGAGGTAATCGAAGAAGCGGAAAAAATCCTGAAGGGAGCCTGCCAGTGGGTAAATTAGCGTTTGTCTTTTCAGGTCAGGGCGCACAGTATAGCGGTATGGGGCAGGACCTGTTTAACGAAAATGCTGCGTCAGCTGATATATTTATGCGAGCGGACTCGATCCGTCCCGGAACATCGGCACAATGCTTTTATGGCTCGGACGAGGAACTTGCGCAGACCAGCAACACCCAGCCATGCATGTTTGCGATGGAAATAGCCGCCGCTGCCGCGATAAGCTCATCCGGTCTAAGGCCCGACGCGGTCGCGGGCTTTTCTTTGGGTGAGCTTGCAGCCCTGACTTATTCCGGCGCGGTATCCTTTGAGGAGGGGTTTCGCTTCACCTGTCTGCGCGGGGAACTGATGCAGGCCGATGCGGAAAGCTCCGACAGCGCCATGGCTGCCGTGCTTAAGCTTGACACCGAGGCAGTTGAGAGCCTATGCAGGCAGTTTGAGCATGTATACCCTGTCAATTACAATTGCCCCGGACAAATTTCTGTCTCCGGTTTAAGGAAAGAGCTGGATGACTTTATAAAGAGCGTAAAAGCCGTTGGAGGACGTGCAGTTCCGCTGCGCGTTAAGGGCGGATTTCATTCGCCATTTATGGCTGAAGCTGCTGGAAAATTTGGAGAAGCGCTGAAAAACGTGCTTTTTGCAAAGCCTAGAATGCCTTTATACTCGGATTACACAGGCGTACCGTATGTGGACGACTATGCAAAGCTATTGTCTCTCCAGATATGCAATCCCGTCAGATGGCATGAAATCATAACTCATATGCTTCAGGCAGGAGTGGACACTTTCATAGAAATTGGTCCCGGCAATACCCTATGCGGACTGATTTCAAAAATAGATGCTTCAGTGCGTGCCCTCCATGTAGAGGACCTTAACAGTCTTAACAAAACTATTGAGGAGATTTGTGGATGCTAAACGGAAAAACAGCGGTTGTTACCGGCGGTTCAAGGGGAATAGGCGCCGCAATTGCCATTAAATATGCCTCGCTGGGTGCAAATATTGCAATTATCTATGCGGGAAATAATGAAGCGGCTGTGAAGGTATGTGAAAAGTGCCGCGAACAATTCAATGTAAAGGCTGAGGCTTATCGCTGTAACGTTTCAGATTTTGATGCTTCAAAAAAGGCGGTTGCAGATATAAAAGCCGAGTTTGGAACAATAGACATTTTGGTGAACAATGCCGGCATTACCCGCGACGGGCTGATTGCGACCATGAAGGAAGCAGATTTTGATGATGTCATCAACGTCAATCTCAAAGGCGCTTTTAATATGATTCGCCATTGCAGCTTGATTTTTATAAAAAATCACGGCGGCAAAATTATAAATATCAGCTCGGTTGTCGGCCAAAAAGGAAATGCTGGGCAGGCAAATTATGCCGCGTCCAAAGCGGGCTTGATCGGGTTAACCAAATCAGCCGCTCTCGAGCTTGCCGGCAAAAACATAACCTGCAATGCTATTGCGCCGGGCTTCATAAGTACAGATATGACAAAAGCTTTAGCAAATGAAAATCCACTGGTAGCCGGGATTCCGCTAAAACGAGTCGGCTCTGCACAGGATGTTGCGGAGGCTGCGGCGTTTCTTGCAGGCAGCTGTTCTGACTATATAACAGGCGAGATTATACGCGTAGACGGCGGTCTGGCCATTTAAGGAGGCATAAAATGCGAAGAGTTGTTGTAACCGGTATGGGCGTTATCAGTCCTATTGGAAACACGATTAATGATTTCTGGGGCAGCCTTTTAAGCGGAATGCACGGGATTGCACCCATAACCAGATTTGATACCGCCGAATATAAGGCAAAGCTCGCGGCTGAAGTGAAAAATTTTGATGCCAGAGCCTATATGGAGAAAGCGGACATACTTCGCAGCGACCTGTATGCACAGTTTGCTCTAGCGGCCGCCTGTCAGGCGGTCGAGGAAAGCGGCGTAATCGGTACGCTTCCTGCGGAGCGGGTCGGCGTATACTTTGGAACTGGAATCGGCGGAATTCAAACGATTACCGACGAAATAGATAAGCTTAGGAGCCGTGGTCCGCGAAAAGTTTCGCCGTATTTTGTACCCATGATGATTGCAAATATGGCGTCCGGAATGATTGCTATACGCTTTGGCTGCAAGGGTGCCGCAATGCCGTCAGTTACGGCTTGCGCCTCCGGTGCAAACGCCATAGGCGAAGCGCTTCGTGCGATCCGCCATGGATATGCCGATGCAATTATAACCGGCGGAGCTGAGGCCGCCATTACCGAATGCGGCGTTGCTGGGTTTGTCAATATGCAGGCTCTTTCTGTTTCCGATGACCCTGACGCGGCTTCGCTGCCATTTGACCGCCGCCGCGGCGGATTTGTTATAGGAGAGGGCGGAGCGGCGCTTGTACTGGAAGAATACGACCACGCCGTCTCCCGCGGAGCACATATTTATGGCGAGCTATGTGGTTATGGCTCCACCTGTGATGCATACCATATCACAGCGCCAAAGCCTGACGCGGAAGGCGGCAGCCGGGCTATGGCAGACGCACTTTCCGAAGCAAGCTTTCTCGGAACAGAAGCCGTATATATAAATGCCCATGGTACAGGGACACCGCTTAATGACGTTGCGGAGACTTTGGCAATTAAAAAAGCCTTTGGTGCGGAAAATGCCGGAAAAGCCTTGATTAGTTCCACCAAATCAATGACCGGGCACATGCTGGGGGCGGCAGGCGCGGCAGAGGCAATAGTTTGCCTTAAAGTGTTGGGTGAAGGAATAGTACCTCCTACCATTAGCCTTAATGAACCTGATCAGGAATGCGATTTAAACTATGTTCCGCACAGAGCCGTTAATGCAAAGATCGATCTCGCAGTATCCACTTCTCTCGGATTCGGCGGACACAACGCTTGTCTCGCTTTTAGAAAGGTGTGACCATGGAAGAAAAGGATATCCGCAAATATGCGGGTCTGATGCAGGAGCTTGAGCTTACGGGTCTTGAGCTAAGCGAAAATGGTAAGACTGTCCGTTTGGAGAGAATTAGTTCTATTAAAGAAGCAGCCCCGGTATACATGCCGCAGAGCAAGGCCGCCGAAGAGGATCGCTATGATTGCATAAATATTTGTTCTCCGATGGTCGGTGTGTTCTACAACTCACCGGCAGAAAATGCCGCGCCTTTTGTTCAGGCAGGGGGTAAGGTGCGTAAGGGGGAAATTTTAGGCATTATTGAGTCAATGAAGCTTATGAATGAGGTTATTGCCGAGCAAGACGGAACAATCTGTGAGGTCTGTGTTGGGAACGGCGATATAGTTGATTTTGGCCATGTGCTGTTTCGCCTTGGAAGGAATAATGAATGAATCAGGAAGAAGTTAAAAGGATACTTCCTCATCGGGATAACATGCTTCTTATTGATGAGGTCTGTAAGGAAGAAAACATAGCGCACGGAAAATACCGTGTGCGCGGGGATGAATGGTTTCTCCAGGGACACTTTCCGAAAAACCCCATCGTTCCCGGCGTTATCTTATGTGAGATGCTCGCCCAATCTGCCTGTGTACTTTTAAGCGGCGCAATAACCAACGGCAAGCTGCCGATGTTCACGGGCCTGAACAACGTACGGTTCAAGGTTCCGGTAAAGCCCGGCGATATATTCGAAAGCGAATGCAGAATAGTACGGGCAAAGCCTCCCTTTTACTTTGCTGAGGGAAAGGGCTTCGTTGCGGGAGAACTTTGTATCAGGGCGGAGTTTTCCTTTGCCATTACAGGAGCGTGAGCTATGTTTTCCAAAATACTGGTTGCTAACCGCGGCGAAATAGCTGTCCGCATTATCCGCGCCTGCAAAGAGATGGGTATAGCTACCGTTGCGGTCTTTTCGGAAGCCGACAAGGATGCTCTTCATGTGGCTCTGGCGGATGACCGCTTTTGCATCGGCAAGGCGGATGCATCAGACAGCTACCTGAACGTGGAACGGATTATAAGTGCCGCGCTTGTTTCCGGCGCACAGGCTATTCATCCCGGATATGGGTTTCTGTCCGAAAGTGCACATTTTGCTCAGTTGTGTGAGAAAAATAATCTGGTATTCATCGGGCCGACAACGAAAAACATGAAGCTTTTGAGCGACAAGGCGCAGATTAAGCGCTTGATGGAAAAAGCCGGGCTTTCCGTAATCCCCGGGTCTGAAATTGTGGATACAGTTGAGGGTGCAAGAACTGCCGCGGAAAAAATCGGGTACCCTCTCATGCTGAAAGCTCGTTCCGGCGGAGGTGGCCGCGGTATCCGTCTTGTTAGTGACGCATCGGAGCTTGAAGCGGCATTTTTATCCGCTGTGTCCGAAAGCGTTGCGGCGTTCGGCGACGGTGCGGTTTATATTGAAAAATACATACATCCAGCAAGGCACATCGAAATGCAGGTGTTGGCTGATGAAGCCGGTAATGTTGTTTGTCTTGGTGAGCGTGACTGCTCCATACAGCGCAGAAATCAAAAGCTGATTGAGGAATCTCCCTCTCCCGCCGTTGATGAAAATCAAAGAAGCACGATTATGGAGCGGGTGACAAAAGCAGTTAAGCACCTGAAATATGTCGGCGCCGGCACTCTGGAATTTCTTCTCGATGAGAACGGTAATTTCTATTTCATGGAGATGAACATACGTCTTCAGGTTGAGCATACAGTAACGGAATCCCTCACTGGAATTGACCTTGTGAAGTGGCAGATCCGTGTTTCTGCGGGAATTTCTTTGAATATCACGCAAAAGGATATCATCCTTAAGGGTTCGTCTATTGAATGCCGGATTAACGCGTTAGCGCCGGGAAAGCTTAAATTTTTACACGTTCCGGGCGGGCCCTTCGTGCGTTTCGATACTTTCCTCATAACAGGCGCTCTCATTACGCCGTACTACGATTCCCTGCTTGGAAAACTGATCGTATACGCCGGAACTCGTGAGGAAGCGCTCCGTAAGCTGAAGGCGGCGCTCTGTGAGCTGGTGATTGAGGGGGTGCCGAATAATATTGAGGAACAAATTGAAATCATCGGAAAAGAAAGCTTTATGAGCGGAAAATATAATCTGAATTTTTTCTTAAAATGAGGTGCTTTGTTTGTCATTTGTCACATTTCTTCATAAGCCTAAAAATGAGCTTGAAAAAGGGGGCAGACAGGCGGCGCCTGTGCTTTCTGATGAAAACGAGATGTCGGAAGTTTGTCCAAACTGCCGGAAGCAGGTGCCTTTGAGTCAGATCTGGGGAAATTATCATACCTGTTCCTGCGGATATCATTTTCGCATGGACGCCCGGCAGCGTATCAGTTTCATAACGGATACCGATACTTTCCAGGAAATGGATGAGGACATTGCGTCAAAGGATATTCTGGCATTCCCAGGTTATAAAGATAAGCTTGATACTACAAGGAAAGCTTGCAGAGAGGCTGAGGCTGTAATCTGCGGAATAGCGGAAATTGGCGGCGTTAGCTGCTGCATTTTTGTAATGGGGCCATATTTTATGATGGGCAGCATGGGAACAGTCGTAGGCGAAAAGATTACGCGGCTGTTTGAATATGCGGCAGCACATCGGCTTCCGGTGGTAGCCTATACGGTTTCCGGTGGAGCCCGAATGCAGGAAGGTCTGCTTTCGTTGATGCAAATGGCAAAAACCAGCGGGGCCGTAAAGCGCCACAGCAACCTAGGGCTGTTTTATCTTGTAGTTTTAACCGACCCGACAACAGGCGGCGTTACGGCGAGTTTCGCTATGGAGGGCGACATTATTCTTGCTGAGCCGGGTGCCACCGTGGGCTTCGCGGGCTCACGCGTGATTGAACAGACGACGCGTAAAAAGTTGCCTGCGGGGTTCCAAAAATCCGAGTTTCTGCTGGAGCATGGTTTTATAGACGCAATTGTTACGAGGCAAAATCAAAGGCAGACACTCTCCAAGCTGCTAAAGCTTCACAGTAGAGGAGATAAGCATGACTAAACCGGCGATCGATATAGTTAAAATTGCTCGTGCAAGCAACCGGCCGACCGGCATTGACTACATAAAACATGTTTTTACAGGCTTTTTCGAGCTGCACGGAGACAGGCGCTTCGGAGATGATCCTGCGGTTATAGGCGGACTCGCGCTTTTAAACGAAATTTCCGTTACCGTTATCGCGATAGAAAAGGGTCACAATGCGAAAGAACGCGTAGCGAGAAATTTTGGCGCATCCAATCCTGAGGGATACCGAAAAGCACTTAGGCTTATGAAGCAGGCAGAGAAATTTCACCGTCCTATTATTTGCTTTATAGATACATCCGGCGCTTTTTGCGGAATTGGCGCCGAGGAACGCGGACAGGGTCAGGCGATTGCGGAGAATCTGACTGAAATGATGACGCTGAAGGTACCTGTTATTTCAGTTTTAATCGGAGAAGGCGGAAGCGGCGGCGCACTTGCGCTTGCCGTTGCGGATCGAGTTTGGATGCTGGAAAACTCAATCTATTCCGTGATTTCTCCCGAAGGCTGCGCCAGCATTTTATGGAAGGACCCTGGACGGGCGGCGGATGCAGCGGAAAGCCTGAAGCTAACGGCGCAGGATGCTCTTTCAATGTCTGTGATTGAGAAGATTATCCCGGAAAAAGATCTGGGAAAAGACAGTTTTTATAAAAGCATGAGCTCTGAGCTGTTCAAGCAGCTGCAGCCTTTGATAGCTGCTCCCAGCGATGAGTTGACTGAAAAACGTTACCTAAGATTTCGGTCAATAGGGGTTCCCAGTCAATTAAGAGAATGATTCCCAATGTATTAAGCCTTACCACACAAAAGTAGAGTTAAAAAAACTGGGGCTTTCCTAAGGAGAAAGATATATGAGCATCTACCAGCAGTTTTGTAAAGAGCGATTTAATGAAGGCGGAAGCCTTACCGATTTTGAAATTAAATGTCCGGAGAACTTTAACTTCGGCTATGACGTGGTTGACCGTATTGCAGAGCTGGAGCCCGATAAAACAGCTCTTGTCTGGTGCAATACCAAAGGTGATGAGCTTTTTCTTTCTTTCCGGGATATGCAGGCGCTTAGTAATAAAGCGGCAAATGTGTTTCGTGCGCATGGACTGGCCAAGGGCGACAAGGTAATGGTCATGCTAAAACGCCACTATGAATACTGGTTCACCGTAGTAGCCCTGCACAAACTGGGCGCAGTTCTTATTCCGGTCACCCACATGCTCACTAGGGAAGATATTGAATATCGTATTAACAGTGCAAAAATTAAAGGTGTCGTGTGTTCGCCGGATGATGATGTTCCGCAAAAGATTTTATCAGCAAAAGAAAACTGCAATAGTTTATCTGCGCTATGGACCGTTCAGGAAACAGTGGATGGATTTATTAATCTATCCGAAGAAATGCAGTCGGCATCCGAGCTTCTGGAACGTCAGGCAACACTGGCTACGGAACCAATGGTCATGTATTTTACCTCAGGGACAACAGGATACCCTAAGGGGGTAATTCACGATCATACATATCCACTGTCCCATATTATTACTGCGAAATACTGGCAGCAGGTCGAAGACGGAGGACTGCATTTTACAGTAGCTGAAACAGGCTGGGCGAAAGCATCCTGGGGCAAAATTTATGGTCAATGGCTTGCCGGAAGCGCGGTCATGGTTTTTGACTTCGACAATTTTGAGCCAAAACAGCTTATGACAATTATTAACCGCTATCAAGTGACAACGTTTTGTGCTCCTCCTACGGTATATAGATATCTTGTAAAAAAAGGCACGGTCGATATGCCGAGCCTAAAGCACGCATCTACCGCCGGTGAAGCTTTGAATCCCGAAGTTTTTCACCGCTTTACTGAGCAAACCGGAATCTCTCTGATGGAGGGCTTTGGGCAGACAGAGTCCGCCTTGATTCTGGGAAACCTTTCTGGCAGTGTTTCCAAACCCGGATCTATGGGAAAACCTTCGCCGCTTTATCATGTTGAAGTTTTAAAAGATGACGGTACCCCCGCCGAAGCGGGTGAAGTTGGTGAGCTTGTCATCGTACCTAGGACGAAGAAGCAAGCAGGAATTTTTGTCGGATACCATGAGAATCGGGAGCTATACAATTATGTATGGCGCGGAGGCGTATATCATACAGGGGACACCGCATGGAAGGATAAGGATGGATATTTCTGGTTTGTAGGACGTATAGATGATGTAATAAAGACGGGTGGGTTCAGAGTTGGCCCCTTTGAAATAGAGAATGTTTTGATGGAACATCCGGCGGTAATGGAATGCTCGGTAATTGGCGTTCCGGATGATCTCAGGGGACAGGCAATTAAGGCGGTTGTTGTGCTAAGCCCCGGATATGAAGCATCCTCTCCTTTGCAGAAAGAAATTCGTGAATTCTCCAATAAAAGATTGGCTGAATATAAATGGATTAGGTTCATCGAATTCGTGCCCAATATGCCCAAAACGATAAGTGGGAAAATACGCAAGATGGAGCAGAGAGAATAGTTTTCTTTCAATTCCTGACCGGGATTCTGACCGGAACCACACAAATATATGCTGTCACAGAATGTTAGCCCTATTCTTTTAACTGGTATCTATGGATATTGAGAAAAGCGCCGAACTTGCATAGGGAGCCTCACTTAAACTCTTTTATTTTTCTCTTGGGTATTTAAAGTGCCCCTTGAGTCGGAATGCCGCAGAACCTCCATAATAAAAAGTCTGCAATACAAAGGATTTTGAATGCCCCTGTGGGGCAAATCCTTTGTATTGCAGGTTTTCCTACAGCGAATAATAAAAGTATTGACCTAGGCATCGTATCAATGCCTAGGTCAACTTTTGGTGCGCGAGGGGGGACTTGAACCCTCTAGAACTTATGACACGCCTACGCCCTTAGTGCGGACGGAAAAAGCTTTGGGAATATAGTAGTAACTAGGTGATTGTTGATAATAAATTATTTTTGGACTATTGCGAAAAATTGAACTAGATAAATTCATTGTGTAAATTGGAAAGCCTGGAGCCATATTCGTCAATAACAAACAAAAGACTAAAAAACATCACATTTTCATTGATTTCCAAGGCTTGCGCCCTTTTTGTACAATCTTGTAAAAAAAGCACATGTTGTGTCGAAAAACAATATAATGGAATGTATCCATCTATATTAATATGAAAGGAGGAATGCAAATGTGCTGTAGCTTTAATAAAATAACCTTTTATATTTTAATTATCTTTCTACTACTCGGGTTTCTCGTTTTTGTAATTGTAGATTTAACTACGCCTGCCGCGTTAGGCGGAATTCAGGCACAGCTTGATGACTCAGGAGGAGAGATCCAAGCGGATGGAAGTAATACACTTTTCAATACTGTATTGAATGATGACAGCAGCGCCATAAGTTATGGGCATTGTTTATTTCGTCTATGAGCTGTGCCATACCGTCAATGAGTGCGACTTGCTTTTGAATGATTTCAAAAACGATACTTTCTAATTTCTCAAGTCTGATAGAATGTCTGGTACATTTTCCCGTTGTATGATTCGTTCTACAAGCATAGTACACTCTATCTTTTGAAGCCCTGCGTACCATTGACTTGCCGAAATCAGCACAACGCAGTAAGCCGGAAAAGGTGTATAGCTGCCCGGACTGGGGAGCAGCTCGCGTGTCCCTTCGCATTAGTTCCCGGGCATTGTCAAAGGTATCCTTGTCAATAATCGGCTCATGGGTATCCTCCACGATATCCCATTCGCTTTCAGGCGTGCTAATTCTTGTATGCACTTTATAGCTCTTTACTTTTTGCTTGCCCTGCACCATATTACCTAAGTACATTTGGTTGGTAAGGATAGCGGTAATACTACGGGCAGACCATAAGGGATCATTGCTTGCAATGGAGGGATTTTGATATTTCATACCGTTAAGCTGCTTATATGCGGAGGGACAAGGAATTCCCATACCAATAAGCTTTTTACGATTCCGTTTTTGCTCATGCCATCCCGAACAAACCAGTGAAAAATGTCCCTTATAATAGGAGCGGTTTGGTTATCAACAACTAAGTGGTGTTTGTCGTCCGGGTCTTTTAAATAGCCATATGGTGCAAAAGACCCGATAAACTCACCCTTCTTACGCTTCATATTGAATGCTCCTCGGACTTTGATTGAGGTTTCCCAACAGTGGTTTTCATTGTACATGCTTTGGATAGAAATACCCATTTCGTAAACTTCATCAGGATTTTTGTAACTATCCAGTTTAGGAAGTTCTGTTGCAAATATTTTTTGCACTCCCAATCGTTGCGGCTCAAACGGGATAGGTCTTTGACAATAACACAATTTACAACGCCTGCGTCGATATCCTCCAGCATGCGCTGAAAGCTTTCCCGGTCGCTGTCTGTTCCTGTGCAGCCGTCGTCTATATAAACATCCGCGAGCTGCATTTCTTCTTCCGGTATGAGATTTCCCAAAAACTCTTTTAAGCGCCGCCTTTGATTTCTTACACTGTAGCTTTCGTCGTTTCCGTCCTCTATTGATAGCCGGATATATAAAGCGGCTTTCCATAACGCAAGGGGCGCTCTAACTTCATCAAGGTTTCATCTTACACGGGCCATTTATACCTCCAAGCCTCTATAATCACGTTAATGATCGTACAATGGGCGAGAGTGCAGGTCATTATGCTTGTTTAGCGGCACACACATCTGAAGCGTCACTTCCTTTTCAAGCTGATCATGTAATTTTTCAGTTTACTCTTCAGTTCCCCGCCTGCGGGATCGAATCGTACGCAAACGGCGGCACCGTCACAGAAGAGCCGCAGTAACTAATGAGCTTTTTATACCTCTGCAGCGGCAGGATCCAACAAGTTCAACAGCTGTCAAATCGAGTCTTTTAATACCACTACTAAGCAACGGAATTTACAGCCGATATCCCCCGCTAAGACTAAAGCAGGTAAATCCTTTTTGAGCTAAAATGCGGCAGGCGATATATCCCCGCAGTCCTATCTGACACAACACATAGACAGGCCGGGCAGTATCCAGCTCCCGTATTCTCTGACGCAGGCAGTCTACCGGAATATTTAGTGATCCGGAAATATGCCCCCGCCGGTATTCGTTATTGGTCCGCACGTCCAGCAGCAGCGCATCCTCTCTCCCTGCGATTTCCTCCACATCGTGCCAATGGTAGATCTTAACCTTCCCGTCCAAAATATTTTCAGCTACAAAACCCGACATATTAACCGGATCCTTGGCCGAGGAGTATGGCGGGGCATAGCAGTGCTCAAACCTTACTAAATCATCTATGGCCCCGCCCATTCCCATAATGGCCGCAATCACATCGCACCGCTTGTCCACTCCTTGGGCGCCCACAATCTGGGTTCCCAGAATAGCGCGGGTATCAGGATCAAACAGCAGCTTGACGGACATCATTTCTGCCCCCGGATAATAACCGGCGTGACTTCCGGAATAGGTAAAGGATTTTTCATAGGCAATCCCCAGCCGCTTTGCGGTTTTTTCGTTAATGCCGGTGCAGGCTGCCGTCTTATCAAACACACGGAGGATGGAGGAACCCTGCGTTCCCCCAAAAGAGGTCCCCACACCCGTCAAATTGTCGGCCGCTACTCTCCCTTGCTTGTTGGCCGGTCCTGCTAAGGGAATCATATCCTTATGTCCGGCCATACGGTTAATTACCTCTACTGCGTCGCCCACGGCATAAATATGTTCATCCGATGTACGCATATGCTGATCTACCACGATGCCGCCTCTCGCATTTATATCAAGGCCCGCATCGCGCGCCAATCCACTCTCAGGACGGACTCCAATGGCAAGCACCACTATGGCAAACCTGCTTGAAAGGCTTTGTGGCGTTTGCAGTGTTAAATCGGATTGCTGGGTTATCTCCCCGCCCACGTAGTACGGCAAGCCGCAATTGGCGTAGGAAATATAAGCTCCCCGCTCAAACAAAATGATTTCCGCGTCTCCATTCAGGCGGCGCAGTCGGGCTGCCGTGGACGCGCCGCCTGCCACTCCGCCTACGATTACTATTTTATTTGCTATGTGTTCGGTTCCTTCCACTCCAAAGCTTTCTTCCTCTCAGATCATCATTGTCTTAAGTTGCTCGGCCACAATAAAATCCGCCTGAGTCAATCGGCGCACAGTCTCCAAGTCGGTATCCGGATGCAGTTCTGTCAGCGTAAGCCCTTGGGGCGTCATTTCAAACACGGCCAACTCAGTAACAATCATATCCACACAGCCGATACCGGTTGCAGGAAGTGTAATCTGTTTTAAAATCTTAGGGGCTTCCTCCTTCGCGGTATGGGTGGAGGCTATAATCACTTTTTTGGAGCCCACTACCAAATCCATAGCGCCGCCCATACCCGGAACCATCTTGCCGGGAACAATATGGCTGGCGAGATTCCCGCTGCCGTCCACCTGCAGCGCTCCCAGCACCGTTAAGTCCACATGACCCCCGCGAATAATGGCGAAGGAGGTGGCGCTGTCAAAAAAACTTGCCCCTTGTTCCACGGTAACCTCTGCTCCTCCGGCGTTAACCAGCTCGGGGTCGCGATTTGAATCGTCCGCTATCCTTCCCATTCCGATAATACCATTTTCCGACTGCAGGTAGATGCGAGTTCCCTCGGGAACGTAGTTTGCCACGAGCGTAGGCAGGCCAATACCCAGATTTACAATCGCTCCGTCCCACAGCTCCTTTGCAATGCGTCGCGCTATAATTTCCTTTGCGTTCATTTCGCTTTCCTCCTTACCAGCATATCCACGAAGATGCCGGGAGTCACCACATGTTCGGGCAGAATACTGCCCGCCGGGGTTATTTCACTCACTTCAGCTACCACTGTATCGGCTGCCATAGCCATCAAGGTGTTATAGTTTCGAGTAGTTCCTCCATAGGTCAGATTTCCCATTTCATCGGCGCCGGATGCGTACAATAAAGCCACGTCTGCCCGCAGCGGTAATTCCAGAAGATACTGTTTACCATTGACGCAGAAAGTGTCTTTACCCTGGGCTACCTCCGTACCAATACCGGTAGGCGTTAGAAATCCCCCCAATCCGGCGCCGCCGGCGCGGATTTGCTCCACCAGCGTTCCCTGAGGCACTAGCTGCACCTCCAATGTTTTTTCACCCATCATCTTGCCAATTTGTGGGTTGAGTCCGATATGAGATACCACCAGTTTTTTGATTCGCCCTGCCGCAAGCAGCTTGGCCAGTCCCGTATTCTCCGGTCCGGCCGCACAGACAATGACTGTCAGCTCCCTGCAATCCGTATCCAGCAGTCCTTCCAGCAGTTGATCGGGCGCGCCGTTTTGAATAAACCCCCCGCACATTAGAGTCATTCCACTTCTGACGCAACTTACCGCTTCCTGAATTGTTTTCGTTTTCAAGCGTTTGCTCCTTTCCTTTCACAAAAGTAGAAACCTGTTATATGTTTCTAAAGCATATATAGGAGCAAAATCCATGCCAAACTTCCTGCATCGCCCTAAGTTTATTTATAACCCCCGCTGTTTTCCCAAATCAATGGCACTTTGCCTCAATTGTTCAAACTGTTGGAAAAGCAGCCTGCATTTTATACAATCAAACTTCAGTTTCATAATTGACACAAAACTAAATGTGCCATATAATCAGCACATCAAATATGACACAAATTGTTTTTAAATCATGAAAATATCTATGCAAAATAACCGTGCGCGAAAAAAGGAGGCAAATATAAAATGTTGGGTTCGTTTCAAATGAGTGAGCTATCCAGTGAAGATCAGATCCAACTGATGGATTGCACAGATTTAAAAGAAGAGCTGACGCTCACGCGGCAGCTGTGCCAAATCCTCAGCACAATCATTGACGAAATTCCCGACACTGTGTGGGTAACAGACGGAAATGCCGTAACTATGCTGATCAACAAGGCTTTTGAGAAGCTTTACGGCCTATATCGAAACGAGTTTATCGGCAAGCATATGGCCGAGCTTGAGGGTAACAAGGATATCAGCCAATCAGGAACATTGCTCGCCATGAAGGAGCAGCGAGCAATTGATTTGAGAATACACTTCAACAAGGTGGGCAGGGATGCGTTTATCCGCAGCCAGCCTGTGTTCGACCCTGAGGGACATATTACCATGGTAATCAGCAACAGCCGCAATTTTGACGAAATAAAGGATCTGGAGGAGCGGCTGATTGCCGCTGAAAGCAAGGTTGCCCACTACAAGTCGGAGCTGACCGCTATTCGAGATCAAATCGTTCCCAAAAACGACATTATTGCTAAGGATAAGGCATCTTTGGATATGCTTGCCAAGGCCCATAAGGTAGCCAAGGTAGATGCAACCACCCTGATTTTAGGTGAAACAGGGGTCGGGAAAGAAGAACTGGCAAAGTATATACACGAAAACAGCGTTCGCTCCCAAAAACGTTTTTTGGTTATAAACTGCGGAGCGCTAACCGAAAGCCTCATTGAAAGCGAGCTTTTTGGTTATGAAAAAGGGTCCTTTACCGGAGCAATGAAAGATGGGAAAATGGGCTTATTTCAGGCGGCAGGGGGCGGTACCCTTTTTTTGGACGAGGTGGGGGAGCTTACGCTGAGCACTCAGGTAAAGCTGCTGCGGGTGCTTCAGGAAAAGACCGTTATGCGCATTGGCGGAGTTGAGCATATCCCTGTGGATGTGCGGATTATTGCCGCTACCAATCGGGACTTGAAGCAGATGGTGGCGGAGAAAACTTTTCGGGAGGATTTGTATTACCGGCTGAATGTTGTGCCCATTAAAATCCCTCCCCTTCGAGAACGATCGGACGATATTTTGCCCCTTGTCAACCACTTTTTGGAGATATTCAATACACGCTATGGCTTTTCCAAGCGCTTTTCCGGACTGGCCTACCAGAGGCTGAAGGAGTATCCTTGGCCCGGAAATATCAGAGAGCTGCGTAATATCGTGGAGCAGGCAGTGATTATGAGTGAAAACAACCGTATTTCGGTCAATGACCTGCCGATTTGCAATGCATGCAGGCTACCGGCTATTGATTTGGAATCTCACAGCCTAAACGAAATAATAGAGCAAGTGGAATTTGATTATATAAACCGTGCCTATGAGCAATATGGCAATATCCGAAAGGCGGCGGAATCTCTGCGGATAAACTACACGACTTTTGAACGAAAGCGTAAAGCGTACATTCAAAAATATACATGATTCTAAGAAGCGTGCCGCAAGTTTGGCACGCTTCTTGCTTTCTACTTCAATTAGGCAACCTTTTGCCAATACAGAAATGGGGGAACGATCATGACAGACCTTGAACAAAAGATGGATACAGCCTTCCGTGTAGGCAAGGAAACAGAAGGTACTTACGGCGGCTGTGCCCAGTGTGCTATGGCTGGCGTAATGCAAGCTATGGCGGATGGCGTTATTACCGACGACGTGTTCAAATCCGCTACAGGGCTGGCTGCAGGTATTGCCTTGAGCGGGCACGCCTGCGGCGCCGTAACGGGGGGAGTAATGTGTCTGAGTATGTACGGCGGACGTGAGTACACCGATTTTTCTAATGTAGAGAAAAAGCGCAAGGCCTATGCCCTTGGCCGGCAGTTGGTGCAAAAATTTAACGACGAGTACGGCTCAATTGATTGCAGCGAAATTCAGAAAAAAATAATGGGCCGCAGTTTCAATATGGCGGACCCCGATGAGTTTAAGCTGTTTGACGAGTCCGGCGGGCATGTGGATTACTGTCCTAACGTATGCGGTAATGCGGCCAAATGGGTAATAGAAATTTTGGCGGAAAACGGTCTGTAATTATTACGGGGCTTATGTCCCTGTAACAAAAGGAGGAAAAGTACCATGCGCGCAGCTATATTGGGAGCAGGCTCATTGGGTACAGGTATGGGTGCCATGATCGCCAATGCCGGCGGGGATATCACCCTTATTGATGCATACCGGGAGCATGTCAGCGCACTCAATCAGAAGGGTGCCTCTGCCTTGGGCACCCTCAACCTGCACAATGTTCCTGTCAAGGCATGTCTGCTTGAGCAAGTTGAGGGGATCTTTGACATTGTCATCTACTTAGGAAAAGGGCCTAACAACGATACTTATCTTCCGGCAATTTTGCCGCATATAAGCGAACACAGCGCGTTTTGTGTTTTGCAGAACGGCTTGCCCGATGATGCAGTGGCAAAATATATCGGATGGGAGCGGATGATTGGCGGCTTTGTACTGTGGGGTGCCAGCCTCAAAGGCCCCGGCATTACGGAAATTACTGCCAAGCCTGAAAAAATTATTTACGAAATCGGGGAGTACTCCGGAGAAATAACACCGCGCCTTCTTCAGGTTCAGCAGCTTTTGAGCCAGGGGGCGTCCTGCGTACTCTCTGACAGCGTCAATAGCGTACGCTGGACTAAGCTTATGATCAACGCGCCTATGAGCGGCATGTCGGCTGTGCTGGGATGCACCTACGGAGATTTGCTGGATAATCGCGCCATGCTGGAATGCGTAGCCCATTTGAAAGATGAGGTGGCAAAGGTCGCTCATGCCTGCGGTGTTAAATTAAGTGTTTTCGATGGCTTAGACTTTGATGACTTCCAGCTTCGAAACGGCAGCGACAGCGACTTGAACCGGGTGATGGATATGGCCTACAGCTATTACGACAAAGGTCACCGAAAGGTCATTGCCAGTATGCTGTTTGATCTGCGGCTGGGACGCAAAACTGAAATCAATACCATTAACGGTGCGGTTTGTGACCGAGCAAGGGAACATGGTGTCCCCACGCCTTACAACGATTTGGTAACGGAGATTGTGTGTGAATGCGAGCAATCCGGCGCCACGCCGAATCTTGAAAACCTAAGCAGGTTTCTTTCTCTGCGGTAAGCAAAACAGCCAATATAACGGCAAAAGCTCCCGCATCGCGCTGTCATTTTAATTATTTAGAAAAACGGAGGTACCAACATGAGTCAGTACAGCTCTCCTCAGGTAAAGTCCAAGCAGGCGACCCTTCCCGCGTGGAAGCCGCATCCCTATACCATCACCCCCATGGTGGTTCTAAAGGCAGAGCCT